>NZ_VCKW01000149.1 GCF_005889715.1 Actinomadura soli | reverse complement strand
CCCCCACGACGATGGCCGCCAGCCCCAATGCCGTCGCCGCCCTGCGTCCGTACATTGCGCCCCTCCCCTACTTTCTATACATGTTTGGTCGACAAAGGATGATACAGAAGGATGGCGACGTCAAGGCGTGACTTGCGGGTAATAGTCGACTTAGTGGCCGATGTCGGTCCGCCACCGCGTGAAACGGCGCTCGATCACGACGAGCAGGTGGTTGAACAGCAGCCCGAGCGCGGAGATGGCGATGATCCCGGCGTACATGTCGTTGATGGCGAAGTTCTGCTGGGACGAGTTGATCAGGAAACCGAGCCCCTCCTTCGCGCCCACCATCTCGGCGACGATCATCACCAGCACGGCGGTGGCCCCCGCCAGCCGGATCCCCGTGAAGACCGTCGGGACCGCGGCGGGCAGGATGACCTTCTGGAAGATGCGCGGCGCGGGCAGCCCGAGCGACCGCGCGGACTTGACCAGCGTCGGGTCCACGTTCCGGACGGCACTGATCGTGTTGAGCAGGATCGGCCAGGTGCACGCGTACAGGACGATGGCCACCTTCGACGTCTCGCCGATGCCGAGGATCAGGATGAACACCGGCAGCAGCGCGATCGCGGCGGTGTTGCGGAACAGTTCGAGCAGCGGGTTCAGCAGCTCCGCGACCGGCCGGTACCAGCCGATGAGCAGGCCGAGCGGCACCGCGAGGACGATCGCCAGCCCGAACCCGGACAGCGAGCGGGCGAGGCTCGTCTCGGCGTCGCTCCACAGCTGGCCGCCCGCCGCCAGGTCCCACAGCGCCGGGACGACCTCCGACACCGGCGGCAGGAAGATGGGGTCGACCAGGCCGGCGCGCGGGGCCGCCTCCCAGACGGCGAAGAACGCGACGAGCGCGACCGTCCGCCGCACGATCGTGGCCGCCACGGTGGCGGCCCGCCGGACGGCCGGGCGGCGCGCCCCCGGCCGGGGCGGCGGTGAGGCGGCGGCGGACGGCTCGGTGAGTGCGGGTGCCTTCGCGGTGCTAACCATGGTGGATCTCCTCCTTGCGCGGCGCCGGGACGGTCAGCCGCTGTGCCGTCTGGACCTCGTCGCGCAGCAGCGACCAGACCCGGTGCCGGTGCGCCGCGAACGCGGGGGTCGACCGGACGTCCGCGTCGGCGTCGCGTGGCCCGAGGTCGATGCCGACGACCTCCTTCACGGTGCCGGGCCGCGCCGTCATGACGGCCACCCGTCCGCCCAGGTAGACGGCCTCGTCGATGCCGTGGGTGATGAACACGACGGTCTTGCCGGTGCGCGCCCAGATGCGCAGCAGCTCGTCCTGCAGCGACTCGCGGGTCTGCGCGTCGAGGGCGGCGAACGGCTCGTCCATGAGCAGCACGTCGGGGTCGTAGGCGAGGCTGCGGGCGATCGCGACCCGCTGCTTCATGCCGCCGGACAGCTCGTGCGGGTACCGGTCCGCGAACCCGGACAGGCCGACGAGGTCCAGATGCTCGCGGGCGATCTCGGCCCGCTCCCGGCGGCGCAGCCCCGTCCGGGCGGACGCCGCCTCCAGGCCGAACTCGACGTTGCGCTGCGCCGTCCGCCACGGGAGCAGCGCGTACTGCTGGAACACGATGCCCCGGTCGAGGGCGGGCCCGGTCACCTCCGCCCCGTCGATGAGGACGCGCCCCGACGTCGGCGCCGCCAGCCCGCCGATCAGGTCGAGCAGGGTGGACTTGCCGCACCCGGACGGCCCGACCACGACGAGGAACTCGCCGTCGGCGACGTCCAGCCGGACATCGTGGAGCGCGGTGACCTCGCCGCCGCCCCGGAGGGCGAACGCCTTCCCGACCCCGGACACACTGATCTTCGCGGTCATCGCCCGCCCCTCCCGCCCGCGTACGGGTTGAACTCGTTGGTGTACAGGTCGGCGGCCTTGACCCGGCCCTTCTTGATCTGGCCGACGTCCTCCAGCCAGGCCCGCCAGGTGTCGAACTCCCGGTCGGTCATCACGCCGCCCGCGCCCGCCACGCCCCACGACTTCCAGTACCGGAGCGCGTCGGCGTTCTCGTTGCGTCCCCGCGACCGGAGGATCCTCGTCATGCGGTCGATCACCTCGGCGCGCGGCCGCTGCCGCGACCATTCGATGGTCTTGGCGATGCCCGCGGTGAAGGCGCGGACGGTGTCGGGGTTGCGCTCGATGAAGTCGTCCCGGAAGACGTAGGAGCCCGCGGTGAACTGGCCGAGGAAGTCGAGGTCCTTGAACAGCGTGCGGACGCCGCCCGCCGCGAGCGCCTTGTCGCGGAAGATCCCGTTGATTGCGGCGACGTCGAGCTGCCCCTGCCGCAGCGACTGCTCCATGGTGACCGGCGGCACCGCCAGCGACTCCACCTTCGCGATGTCGGCGCCGGACAGCCCGTTGCGGCGCAGGTAGAGGTCCTGGACGGCCTGGGAGTGGCCGCCCAGCGTGTTCATCCCGACCTTCTTGCCGATCAGGTCGCGGGGGGACCTGATCGGGCTGTCCGCCAGGACGAAGAAGCCGGTGTAGGACTTCGCGTCGGTGCCGTAGTAGCCGATGACGGACGTGATCGGCGCGCCCGCCTCCTGCAGCTTGACGACCGCGCCGTTGAACGCGCCGCCGAAGTCGACCTGGCCCGTCGCGGCGGACTGGACGTCCTGCGGCCCGCTGATGGTGTTGCCGATCCACCGCAGCCGCACGTCGCCCAGGTGGCCGAGGTCGGCGGCGAGCTCCGGCAGCGTGACCTGGCCGGTCCAGCCCTGGTAGCGCAACGTGCTGGTGCGCCGGGCACCGCCCGCCGCGCTCCCGCAGGCGGCGGTGACGGGGACGGCGGCGGCCGCCACCGCGAGCGTGGAGATGAATCGTCGTCGTGTCGTTGCCGTGCTGCCCGTGCTGGCCGTCGGGGTCAAGAGCCCTCACCTATTCCCAACTCAACCGATAGGAATTGTTGACTATACCCCGCGAGCGTGCTTCGCTCTAGAGCAGCGGTTCCTCCTTCCTCCCCACGTCCCTTCACGAGAAAGAGGTGGACGCATGTCCGACTTCGACGTCCGCAGGATCGGCGGTCGCATCGGCGCGGAGATCACCGGCGTCGACGTGCGCGAGCTGTCCGACTCGATCTTCGGCGAGATCCACGCCGCGCTGCTGGAGCACAAGGTCCTCGGCTTCCGCGGCCAGGACCTCACCGACGACGACCAGGTCGCCTTCGCCTCGCGCTTCGGCGCGCTCACCGGCGCCCATCCCACCGTCCCCGCCGTGGACGGACGGCCCGAGATCCTGCCCGTGGACAGCGAGTCGGGGCGGGCCAACCACTGGCACACCGACGTCACCTTCGTCCGCACGCCGCCCAAGATCAGCACGCTGCGCGGCCTCGTCATCCCGCCCTACGGCGGCAACACCCTCATCGCCAACACCGCCGCCGCCTACCGCGACCTGCCCGACGAGCTGCGCGAACTCGCCGACCGGCTCTGGGCCGTCCACACCAACGACTACGACTACGTCACGCCCGGCAAGAGCGGCGTCGACCCCGCCAAGGCGGCGGAGCACCGCAAGGCGTTCGTGTCCCGCAAGTGGAAGACCGCCCATCCGGTGGTGCGCGTCCACCCCGAGTCGGACGAGCGGAACCTGTTCATCGGCGGGTTCGCGCAGAACATCGTCGGGCTGTCCGCCCAGCGGGAGGGACGCGCCATCCTCGACATCCTGCAGTCCTACGTCACCCGCCCGGAGAACATCCTGCGCTGGGTGTGGGCCCCGGGCGACCTGGTCGTGTTCGACAACCGGATCACCCAGCACTACGCGCCGGACGACTACGGCGACCTGCCGCGCCTGCTGCACCGCGTCACCGTCGCGGGCGACGTCCCGTCCGGTGTCGACGGGCGGCGCAGCTACCTCCTGGAGGGCGACGACGCGTCCCACTACACCCCGGCCGCCACGGCGGCCTGACGGGTGACACGCGGCCGGGTCCGGTGAGGGCTGGCACCGGACCCGGCCGCGACCCGCCCTTTTCACCGGCGCCGAGACCCGTCAATTCCGGGAATCTCACAGAACAGCGCAAAATGGCGGAACATTGATCGCACGGGACGGCCCGGCACGCCGCGCACACCGGCGGCCGGAGGAAATTCGATCCCGGCGCCGTCCGGCGCGGCGAAAACGCGCCCGCCCCGAAGGCGAATTGACGCCGTCAGACGAGATCGCGGCGCGCGGCGTGAACGCCCGCCTGGAATCTGGTTCGGGCGTTGAGTGTGCGCAGCAAGCGGGCGACATGCCGGCTCACAGTTCGCGCGCCCATTCCGGTGTGGCGGGCCACCGCCTCATCTTTGAGCCCGGCGGCGAGCAGCGTCAGCAGGTGCCGGTCGGCCTCGGACAGCCGTGGCCAGACATCGCCCGTCTCGTTGTCGCCCTGCAGTGGGGTCGCCTGTTCCCAGCAGGTGTTGAACACGCTGATGAGAATGTCGAGAAGCGTCGAGGGACGGATCAGGGCGCTGATGCCGGGGTCGTCGCCCCGCAGCGGCATCAACGCCATTTCGTCGTCCACGATGATGAGTTTGGTCGGCGCGCTCTCCAGCACGCGGGCGCGTTCTCCGAGGACTGCGTCCTGCCGGGCCATTTCCAGCTTCTCGGGGATGGCGAGCGCGTCGGGGGTGAAGATGACGCGGTACTCCACACCGTGGCCGATCTGCTCGCGCTCGACCTCGTTCGGGGCCTTCGGGTCGACGGCGTAGGGCGGCTTGTCGATGGCCTTGACGTGCTTGACCGCGCTGCGCTGGACCTGCTCGTAGCGCTGGACCACCGCCTCCATCCCGTCGATGATCTCGACGAGCTTCTGCGGGTTGGTGCGCTGCTCGGCGGCGAGCAGGTCGCCGCTGAGGCGCTTGGCCTCGATGCGCGCCCGGATGAACTCCGTCTCCCGCTGGCGGATCAGCGTCTCGACGACGGCGTCCGGCGGGTACGGAAAGTACTTCGGATCGGTGGACGCGTCGATGCCGATCATGCCGAGCGCTTCGAGTTCTTTGAGGAGCCCGGCCAGCCGCGGCCGGGGTTCGTCCGACAAAGCCGCCAGCTCACCGAAAGTGGTGCCGGGGTTGTGCAGCAACGCACTGTAAAGGGACTGCTGCAGAGTGGTGATACCGAGAGCCGCGAATGGATTCTCGTCAGTTGCGGCGGACGCGGGAGACATGGACGGATTATCCAGCAAAGGCATGGGGCCGCCAAGCCTCTGAGCCCTATCCGATGCGGCACGCGCCATCTGACCCCGTCGAAGCAGGGCCCAACCCGTGTCCGAAACCCGCAAATTCTTGCCTCGGCGGCTGCGGCGACCGCACATCTTCCACGTCCGCGCGTGATCTTCGCGCACTCAAATGGAGTTCTTTGATTTTCCGCCCGTTAGCCCGGGGCGGGCAAGTGGCAATGGTGGCGAAGATCGACACGGGCGATAACTCGCCAGAACGCTGGCGGGGAGAGGCTTTCTCACCTGCGCAAAGTCAATCTACCTTTGCCGCACCCCCACACAAGGAGAGACCATGTCTCACAGACGCGGCCTTCGGGTCGCCGTAATCGCCGTCGGCGCGCTGGGCCTCGCCGGCATTCAGGGCACCGCGACGGCCCAGCCGCCCGGCTCCTACCAGCTACCTCCCGGCTCCTACACCAAGCCTTTGGCCGCGGCCAACGCCGCGAGCGCGTCGGCTGACATGCTGAAGGCCATGCAGCGCGACCTCGGCCTCACCCAGGCGCAGGCCAAGCAGGCGCTGGCCAACCAGGTCGACACCGGCGCCAAGGCCGGGAAACTGCAGGTGCGGCTGGCCGGCAGCTACTCCGGCAGCTACGTCACCGGCAAGACCGGCGGCACGCTCCACGTCGCCACCAACAACCCCGCCAAGGCGGCCGAGATCGCAGCCCACGGCGCCCGCGCCGAGATCGTCAAGTACAGCCTTGCCGAGCTCGACGCCGCGAAGGCCCAGCTGGATCGTGCCATGCAGGACAACGGCCCCGCCCACACCCCCGTGTGGTTCGTGGACATCCAGAGCAACAGGGTCGTGCTCCAGAGCTCCTCACCCGCCAAGGCACGTGCTCTCGTCAAGGCGGTCGGGGTCAGCCTCGACAAGGTCGCCATCCAGCGCTCGAACGTCAAGCCGCGCACGTACTACGACATCCGCGGCGGCGACGCCTACTACATGGGCGGACGCTGCTCGGTCGGCTTCCCGATCACGCGCAGCGGGACGCACGGCTTCGCCACCGCCGGGCACTGCGGCCGGGCGGGCACGGCCGTCCAGGGGCACAACCGTGTCGCGCTGGGCAGCTTCCAGGGCTCCAGCTTCCCGGGCAACGACTACGCCTGGGTGTCGGCCAACAGCCAGTGGACCTCGACCAACAAGGTGAACGGCTACGGCAGGGTCGCCGACCCGACCGTCGCCGGTTCGACGGTCACCCAGGTCGGCCAGCCCGTGTGCCGCTCCGGCTCCACCACCGGCTGGCACTGCGGGACGGTGTCGCAGCACAACACCAGCGTCACCTACCCCGAGGGCACCATCAGCGGGGTGACCCGGACGACCGTGTGCGCCGAGCCCGGTGACTCCGGCGGCTCGTACATCTCCGGTTCCCAGGCGCAGGGCGTGACGTCCGGCGGCTCGGGCAACTGCAGCAGCGGCGGGACGACGTTCTACCAGCCGATCAACGAGATCCTCCAGGTGTACGGGCTCACGCTCGCCACCGGGACCGGCGGCCCGGACCCGGGCGACCCTGACCCGCCCACGGGCACCTGGGCCGCGGGGACCGTGTACCAGGTCGGGAGCACCGTCACCTACAACGGCGCCCAGTACCGCTGCATCCAGGCCCACCAGGCCCAGCCTGGCTGGACTCCGGCCAATGTGCCGGCACTGTGGGAGCAGATTTGATGACGGGAGCCGCCAGGCACCCGTGATCAGCGCCCCGGAAACCGGCTTCTGGGTGCACTGTCTCCCTCGGGCCCTCCCCCAGACCTCCACTGGGGGAGGGCCCGCTTTTTGTTGATGGAGGACGGCGCCCGTCAGCGCCGGGGCGCCCGCAGGACGTAGCCGACGCCGTGGACGGTGTGGATGAGCTTCGGCTCGCCGGTGTCGACCTTGCGCCGCAGGTAGGAGATGTAGGTGTCGACGATGCCGGTGTCGCCGCCGAAGTCGTAGTGCCACACGCGGTCGAGGATCTGTGCCTTGGACACCACGGTCCCGGCGTTCTCCATCAGGTAGCGCAGCAGCCGGAACTCGGTGGGGGACACCCGGACGGGACGCCCGTCGCGCGTCACCTGATGCCCTTCGGCGTCGAGCGCGAGCGGGCCCGCCGTCAGCACGCCGGCGTGGTGGCCCGCCGTCCGCCGGAGGATCGCGCGGATCCGGGCGATCAGCTCCTCCAGGTCGAACGGCTTCGTCACGTAGTCGTCGGCGCCGAGGGACAGCCCGGTGACCTTGTCGGCCTGGCCGTCCCTGGCGGTGAGGAACAGGACGGGCACCGGCCCGCCGCGGCTCTCCCCGCGCTGCTCGCGCAGCCGCCGGACGACCTCGAAGCCGTCCAGGTCCGGCAGCATGACGTCGAGCAGCACGAGGTCGGGGGGCTCCGCGGCGGCCGAGGCGACCGCGTCCGCGCCGGTCGCCGCCGACGTGACGTGGAAGCCGGCGAAACGCAGCGTCGCGGAGAGCAGCTCCCGGACGGTGGCCTCGTCGTCCACCACGAGCAGCCGTTCGGCGCCTTGCCCGGGCGTCATGTCCTGGCCTAGTCCCTGCACGACGACCAGACTATGTACCCCCGGCCCAGGCATCGGAGGTAGAGCCATGACCGGAGTACGGGTTCTCGTCGGGACGCGCAAGGGCGCGTTCATCCTGACCTCGGACGGATCGCGAAAAGACTGGGAGGTCGGCGGGCCGCTCTTCGGCGGCTGGGAGATCTACCACCTCGCCGGGTCGCCCGCCGATCCGTCCCGGCTGTACGCGGCCCAGTCCACGGGCTGGTTCGGGCAGGTGATGCAGCGCTCCGACGACGGCGGCGCCACCTGGCGCGCGGTCGGCAACGAGTTCGGGTACGAGGGCGTGCCCGGGACCCACCAGTGGTACGACGGCACGCAGCGGCCGTGGGAGTTCAAGCGGGTGTGGCATCTCGAACCGTCGGCCGCGGATCCGGACACGGTCTACGCCGGGGTCGAGGACGCCGCCCTGTTCCGCTCCGCCGACGGCGGCGCGTCGTGGCAGGAGCTGCCCGGGCTGCGCGAGCACGGCTCGGGGCCGTCCTGGCAGCCGGGAGCGGGCGGGATGTGCCTGCACACGATCGTCCGGGACCCTGAGAGGGACGAGCGCATGTACGCGGCCATCTCCGCGGCGGGCGTGTTCCGCACCGACGACGGGGGCGCGACGTGGCGGGCGGTGAACCGCGGCCTGCGCTCGGAAGGGCTGCCCGACCCCGAGGCCGAGACGGGGCACTGCGTCCACCGCATCGCGATGCATCCGGCGCGTCCCGAGGTGCTGTTCATGCAGAAGCACTGGGACGTCATGCGCAGCGACGACGCGGGCGAGACCTGGCACGAGATCAGCGGCGACCTGCCGAGCGACTTCGGGTTCCCGATCGCCGTCCACGCGCACGAGCCGGACACCGTCTACGTCGTCCCGATCAAGAGCGACGGCGAGCACTACCCGCCGGACGGGCGGCTGCGCGTCTACCGCAGCCGCACCGGCGGGAACGAGTGGGAGCCGCTGACCAGCGGGCTGCCGCAGGAGCACTGCTACGTCAACGTGCTCCGGGACGCGATGGCCGTCGACGCGCTCGACTCGTGCGGACTCTACGTCGGCACGACCGGCGGGCAGGTGTACGCGTCGTCCGACGCCGGGGACACGTGGGCGCCGATCGTCCGCGACCTGCCCGCCGTGCTGTCCGTCGAAGTCCAGACCCTGCCGTGATCCGCGTCGTGCTGCCCGCGCACCTGCGCACGCTCGCCGGGGTGCGCGGCGAGGTGGAGCTGGACGTGCCGGGGCAGGTCACGGTGTGCTCGGTCCTGGACGCGCTGGAGGCCCGCCACCCGGTGCTGCGCGGGACGATCCGCGACCACGCCACCGGACGGCGCCGCGCGTTCGTCCGCTTCTACGCCTGCGCCGAGGACCTCTCCCTTGAGCCGTCCGGGACCGTCCTGCCGGGAGCGGTCGCTACGGGCGAGGAGCCGTTCATCGTGGTCGGCGCCATGGCGGGCGGCTGAGCGCGGCCGCGCTGGCCCGGGCGAGGCCCTGAGGGGCCCCGCCCCAACGTGACCTGGCCGGAAACGGGGGGCGGGGCCGGGCCGCGCCGCACCAAATCGCAGGGTGCGGGGGCCCACCGGCGGCCGTGCACTAACGGGGGACCGCCGACTTCTCCTACAGCGCCACCGCCCGGCAATTCGTCACGGACCGGGACGATGCCGGGCGATGCCGGACGATGCCGGACGGGGCGTGCAGAAGACGCGGCGGTCCCCAGCCGTTGCCCGCTACTTGTGGCGCGCCACCTCGTACGCGGCGCAGCCGATGATCTCCATGGACACCTGGAGCCGCTTCAGGCTGACGTTCTGGGCGATCGTGTCCTCGGGCGTGTGGTAGACCGGTTCGAGCTGGCTCGGCGCCTCGTTGCCGCGCCAGCTGAAGTTGCCCGCGGCGATGCCGCGCTCGTAGAACGCCTCGTGGTCGCTGGAGCCGCGGGCGGTGGGGCCCTGGACCTGGTCGACGTAGCCGAGCCGGCGCGCGGCGGCGTTCACCGCGGCGGTGGTGGTGTTGTCCTTGCCGTCCACGGACAGCAGCCAGTACGTCTCCGCGGGCGGATGGCTGGTGGCGACCATGTCGTTCTGGAAGCAGCCGGTGATCTGCTTGACGCCCGCCTCGTCGAGCTGCTTGACGTAGTGGCGGGAGCCGATCAGGCCGTTCTCCTCCGCGCCCCACAGGTAGATGCGGATCGCCTGCTGGGTGGGCAGCCGCTTCAGGACGCGCGCCAGCTCCAGGCACAGCACCGTCCCGCTGCCGTCGTCGTTGGCGCCGGGCGAGCCGGGGACGCTGTCGTAGTGGGCGCTGACGATGACGGCCTTGCCGTCGGGGTTCGGCAGCGTCGCCTTCCGCTCGGCCAGGACGTTGTACGACGTCATCCCGGTGTGCTTGGTGATCTCGAAGGACAGCCGCCGGGCGCCCGCGCGGATCCGCTCGCCGTGGTATCCGGCCAGGCCGAGCACCGGGATCGCGACCGGTTCGGTCAGGGCCGGGGCGAACGAGGCGGGCTTGCGCTCGGGGAAGGTGTCAGAGCGCGCGTTGACGATGAGCGCCGCCTTGGCGCCCGCCGCCGCGGCGGCCTTGGCCTGGTCGGTCTCCTTGCCCGCGATGCGGTCGAACAGCACCAGCTTGCCGTCCACGTCGCCCGGGACGTCGACGACCTTGCCGACGTCCACCACCGTTCCGTGGGCGGAGCCGGTCGCGCCCTGGAGCGAGGCGCTGGCCTGCCAGAGCCGCTCGCCCCTGGCGCGGATCTCCGCCAGGTTCTTGTCCGCGACGGGGAAGGGCTGCAGCTCGACCTTGTAGCCGAGGTCGCGCAGCACCCCGGCGATGTAGCGGGCGGCGCGGTGCTCGGACTCGGTCCCGGCGATGCGCCAGCCGATCCCGTCGCTGAGCACCTTCAGGTGCCGCAGCGCCCGGCGGACGTCGATACGGGCGACGACGGCCTTGTCACCGGTGCTGAGCGAGGGCGGCAAGAGGGCGCCGGGGCGCTGCCGGGTCGCGGCGGCGGCGGTGCCCGGCAGCAGGCCGACGGTCGCGAATCCGGCGAAGGCCGCGGCTCCGGCGAGCAGGTCACGGCGATTGACCTCGGACATGGGCGTCTCCTCGGGGAGATATGGGCGCACACCCGTCCCGTGCCCGGATTTCGAGCCGGTAACGGATGACAACGCCGCGAGGAACAGGGCCCCCGTTGCCGGAAAATCTACGAAATCACCTTAATTCCGACAAGGACGGCTGATCGCTCCGCAACTCAAACGTGATCAAGTTCGGTTCTGCGAAAACGCCGTCCGGGGCCGCCGCCGGCGCGATGCTCGCCGTCCGCGTCCGCGGCGTCACCCGTGACCGCTCACGGCCGATTCCCGGCCCCGTCCGGCGGGCAGCAATAGCATGAGGCCATCCCTCGCGGCGGCGGACGGTTCATTCGAACAGAGGTGCGTGGATGTATCCGATTCCCTATGGCGGAGCGGAACCGGTCCTGCTGCAAATCGGCGATATCGCCTTGACGGGAACACACGTCCTCCTCCCGTACGGGCGCTACCCGCTGCACGGCGCCACCTGGACGATCCAGGACTCCACCCAGATCACCGAGGGCATCCCGACGGTGGCCATCGTCCTGACCATCATCTTCGTCTGGTTCTGCCTGCTGGGCCTGCTCTTCCTCCTGATGAAGGAGCGGCGCTACCTCGGCTTCGTGACCATCTCCGTGACCGGCCCCGGCTACCACCACACCGCCCAGTTCCCACCGGGCCCCCAGTCGAGCGCATGGGCCGCCCACGCGGTAGCACAGGCCCGAGGCATCACCGCCATGGCGTATTAGCCCAGGGGGCGACCCCCTGGAACCCCCGTCACGGTCGGCGGACCGTTTCCCGACCGGCGGGTCGTGCGACCTCCGGCGCGGGGCGCCTTCGGCCGCACGACCCGTGACCCGGCTGAGGTAGGGGCACTGAGCTGGGGTGTTGTTGATTTTGTCCGGGTTTGCCTTCCGTTGACGTAGGGAGTAGCTTGTCGCTCACCAAGGCGCCCGCCAGGCGTTTTGCCGCACCGTGTCCGTCTGGGCACGGTCCCCCGGACGACACCGTCGGACGGGGGTGGCGGCGGCGCGGTCCACGCGTCGTCTCGTGACGGTCCTGCCGCGCGGGGTTCCCGAGACCCCGCCCCTCAGCCCGGCCATGCGCACGCCGACGTGCGGGCGCTGAGCGAAGCCAGGACCGGTTCACCAGAGCTGCGCCCCTCCCTAGGGCGCCGCACCATCAGCGCCGCTCTTTCGCACGCGGGACACAAGGGTCCCGTGGATGGGCCGTCGTGCCCTCACCAGGATTGAAGCGGCAACGCCGAGTCCGCCGTCGCGCGGAGCCGGGGACCCACATCGCACTGGGGTGAATCGGCCTGCCCCCAGGCCGAAGGGCGACTTCCACGTCCGAACCCGTCAGCTAACCCGGTAGGCGTCTGGAAGCCAAGGAGACCCCTTGAAAGGCAAGCACGGCAAGGACCGCTTTCCCCTAGGCCCCCGTATGACCGGCGCCCTCTTCGGCCTCGCCTTCTTCGGCGTGGTCGCGAGCACCGCGCACGCGTCGGTCGGTTCCGACTCCGACTCCGGCTCCGGTTCCGGTTCCGGCGACAAGGCGGCCGCCATCGCGGCCCTCCCCCACAAGCAGAAGAAGCCCGAACGGGCCGTGCCGGACGCCTCCGGTGACAAGGCCCGCGCCAAGAAGTCCGGCGCGGCGAACGCCCGCTCCGAAGTGATCGCCCGGGCCAGGACCTGGAACCCGGGCACCGACGACCGGGTGCGCTACAGCCAGGTCCGCAGCCACAACGGGTACCGCGCCGACTGCTCCGGCTTCGTCTCGATGACGCTGGGGCTGGAGAAGCCGGGCCCGAACACCCAGGGCCTCACCTCGTCGCGGTACACCGAGCGCATCTCGATGGACGAGCTGAAGAAGGGCGACCTCGTCATGGACGCGCAGGGCACCAACACCACGCGCCATGTCGTCATCTTCGAGAAGTGGGCGAACAGCGGCCGCACGTCCTACTGGGCGTACGAGCAGCGCGGCCGGTACGGCACCGACTACCGGGAGCGCGACTACGGCCTGGACTCGGGCAGCCAGTACAAGGCGTACCGCCCGAAGAACCTCTAGGAACGGCGCAAGGCGACGCCCGGCCGGGTGCGTCCCGGCCGGGCGTTCGTGCGTCCCGCAGGGCGAGTCAGGACGGCCGAGGGGGGAGGCGCCGGCGCCTCCCCCCTCGGTTCAATATCTGTCCGAATTCGGCGACGTTGTGTGATCGGCTGGCGACCATCCGATCAGAATCGCCCCTTCGGCGGCGTAACGCGCACCCTTCGTGGGAATGGCGTCACGCAATGCGCGTATCAGTCGCAGCGCTTCCACACGAGGTGGTAGACGGAGTTGCCGCGCGCGGATTCCATGGCGATGAAACTGGACTTGGTCGAGTCGCCCTTGTCCACCCGCAGCTCGGTGTTGATGTTCAGGTTGCGGTCCTTGCCGCACGGCTTGAAGATCCGGCCCTCGGAGTCGGTCTTGTCGGCGAACTTCCAGTCGTCGTCGAACGGGCCCTTGAGCGTGTGGGAGACGGCCTGCGACTCCGAGTTGCCCTGGAAGTAGTAGTTCGTGCGGCGGAGGGCGGTGGCCCCGGCCTCGAGGTGGGCGAAGCCGCGGGACTCGATCCCGACGACCGCGTATGTGTATCCCTCTGGCGCGTTGACCTGCACGCTGAGCTGGCAGTTCTTCCGGGAGTCGGTGGGCGGGGCGTCGCCGCCGGCCCAGGCCACGTACTTGTCGTAGGTGACGGTGAAGGCGGTGTTGCCGTGGGAGGGGGTGACCTTCGTCGTCCCGGCGGGGCAGCCGGAGCCGTTGATGGTCTCGACGCTGATGGTGACCTTGCTCGGCACCGGCGGAGCGTCTGCGGCGGGGGGGTCGATGGAGGCGGAGGCGGCGGTAGCGGTCGCCAGCGTGGGAAGGAGCAGGGCAGCGCCCACCGCGATCGCCGTACGTGTGGCGTTCTTCATGGGTCGGTTCTCTCAGGGGGTTCTTGGTCGGCGCCTTCACCGCACACGCCTCGCACCGGCCGTTTACCAGCGGATTTGCGGCGACTTTGGCGCCAACACGTCAATGGCGATTCTCTCGGTCTGGAGAATCCTCCGAGAGGTTATTCCGGTCCCGCCGACTTGGTCAACACTTTGCCTTTCCATCTTATTAACAATTAACTTTGCGTTTTCTACGCTCTTTAAGGCCGGGCCTTACGCTCTTTTTGGCACACGCCGGGCGGCCGGGCGGGGGCGCCGGGCGGAACACCTTGACTCCCCGGTACGTCATACCTGTCAATACCCCGTACACCCCGCGCTGAGGGCCCGCTTACCCCGGGCACCTCGCAGACCCCGCGTACCCCGCGCAGGCCGAGGGCCGCCGCCCAGCGGGCGGCCGCCGAGACAACGGGAGTTCCAGGGGGATTCACAGATGCCCGTGAAGAGGGTGTACGACGTCGTCGCGCTGCACGTTCCCATCGTCTTCGACGCGCACGGGGACCATGACCGCAACGGGATGATCTTCACGTTAGCCGACCACGTGACCGAGCTCAACAGGATCAGGGAGAGCTTTCCGGCGCCCTTCCCCGACCCACTGAAGCATCCGGAGCTGCTTCCCGACCCGCATCCGCTCGTCCGCCCGCTCGTGCTGCGGGCCCGCGTGGGCGAGCGGGTCGTCGTCCGGTTCCGCAACGAGCTGCGGTACCGGGCCGGAATCCACGCCAAGGGCGTCGGGCACCGAGTCGTGACCGCCGACGGGGGCGCGGTCGGCCGCAACCCGGACTCGGCCGTCGCGCCGGGCGGCTCGATCACCTACGAATGGGACGCCGCGTACGAAGGCGTGTTCTATTTCGGCGACCTCGCCGACCTCCGCGGCGGCGAGGACGGCGCTCAGGCCCACGGGCTGTTCGGCGCGCTGATCGTCGAGCCCGAGGGCGCCACCTGGACCGACCCGGTCACCGGCGAACCGCTGCTGGACGGCCTCTATGCCGACGTCCACGTGCCGGGGCAGGAGAGTTTCCGCGAGTACGCGCTGTTCATGCAGGACGAGTCGCCCAACGACAACCCCGTCCTCCCGCCGCACCCGCTCTACGAGTGCGAGCGGCCCCGTCCGCACACGCATGCGCCCGCCGCCGGAGGGGAACGGCTGGCGCCCGTCCTGTTCCCGGAGCACGACGACGACCACGGTGGCGGGCACGGGAACGAGGGGCAGAGCGAGCATGCCGCCTCGATGATGCTCATGAGCTACCGCACCGAGCCGATGGGCTGGCGCTCCCTCGCCTACGAGCGGATGCTCGAAGCGGGCGAGCTCGACCCGGCGCGGGACGCGATCGTCGGCGAGGAGCAGCACCACGGCTCCTGGCTGTTCGGCGACCCGGGGACGCCGATCTTCCGTGCCTACGGCGGCGACCCCGCGAAGATCAGGCTGGTCCACGCGGGAGTGAAGGCGACGCACGTCTTCCACCTCCACCTGCACCAGTGGAGGGCCGTGCCCGGGAACGGCGACTCCCCCATCATCGACTCGGTCACGATCAGCCCGCAGCAGGCGTTCACGATCGAGCCGATCGGCGGCGCGGGCTCGGTGCAGGCGGCGACCGGGGACATCATCTTCCACTGCCACCTCTATCCCCATTTCCACTCCGGCATGTGGGGGATGTGGCGGGTCTTCGACGTCCGCCAGGACGGCGCCGGACGCTACCCGGACGGCACGCCCATCGCGCCGCTCCGCCCGCTCCCCGGCCGTCCGGAGCCGCCCGCCGCCACCGCCGAACGTCCGGGCTTCCCCGCGTTCATCGACGGGACGTTCCCGCAGAAGTCGCCCCGCCCGCCGCGCACACCGGCGATGCCCGAGGGGATGGGACGGGAGCCGTCCGCGCTGGAGCGGGCGGCGTTCGTCCCCGACCCGCAGCCGGGCGAGGCGTTCACCAAGATCACCCTGGACCCGGACGCGCCCGTCCGCCGCTACCACCTCGTCGTCATGCAGGGCACCATCCACTACTTCGAGAGCCGCCACGGGGACGGCCGCGGGGACGGCGGCCACAAGGAGACCTGGCATGATCATCGCGGCGTGTTCTTCGTCCTGAAGGAGGAGATCGACGCCTCGGGCGGGATCGAGACCTTCCGGAAGGAGCTCGCCAAGGGCACCCGGAAGATCGAGCCGATCGCGATCCGCGGCCGCAAGGGCGAGATCATCGAGTTCACCCTGACCAACGCGCTCCCGCCGGGCTGCCACGCGGAGACGGCGTTCGACGCCGTCCTGCCGTTCCAGCCGGAGTGCGGGCTGCACGTCCACCTGGTGAAGTTCGACCCGCTGGTGTCGGACGGCGCCAGCGTCGGCTGGAACTACCTGTCCGGGACGACCACCGCCGACGCCGGCCCGGAGGACCACGAGCGCTACCGCTCCTGGATGTACCGGTGGTACTGCGACGAGGAGTTCGGCGTCGTCTTCTTCCACGACCACCTGCTGGCCAACGAGCGGCAGCGGCACGGCCTGTTCGGGTCCATGATCGCCGAGCCGGAGGGCGCCGTCTGGGTCGACCCGCACGACCACGGCCGGGAGGTGCGCAACGCGTCCCAGGCCGTGGTGAAGCTCCCGGACGGGAGCGCGTTCCGCGAGCAGGTGATCCCGGTCGCCGACTTCGTCCCGCTGATCAAGCACGGCGCCGGGGAGGAGGGCGAGCCGATCAACCCGCCGGCCTTCCCCGGGGCCCTGGACGACCAGGGCACCATGGCCGTCGGGTACCGCTGCGAGCCGCTCCACGAGCGTCCCGGCGACCCGGCCGACTGGTTCTCCAGCGCAGTCCACGGCGACCCGCAGACGCCATTACTGCGCGCCTATCCCGGCGAGCGGCTCCGCGTCCGCCTCTACCAGGGGTCGCACGAGGAGCAGCACGGCTTCACCGTGCACGGCATGCGCTGGCACGCCTGGCGGGACGATCCGCGCTCGCCGCTGCGCACGCAGCAGACCCTCGGCATCTCCGAGGCGTTCAGCCTGCACATCGACCCGTCGCACAGCGCGGGCGACCACATGTGGGCGTTCTCGGCCATCGACGACACGTGGCTGGGCTGCTGGGGCTTGTTCCGCCTCCACGGGGAGGAGCAGGACGACCTGCCGCCCCTGCCGGACGCGTTCGGCGACGGCGGGCCTCCGCCGTTCGACGTGCGCAACGCCCGGCGGTACCACGTGCGAGCGGTCGCCCGCGAGATCCACTACAGCGACCGCCGCAGTGACCCGTTCGGCCTGGTCTACGCCGTCGACGGGGCGCCGGAGGGCGAACCGCTCGTCCTGCGGTGCCGGGCCGGGGAGTGGGTGGAGCTGACGCTCTCGAACGAGGTGGACGCCCCGCCGGAGCCGACGCCCTACGACCCGCCGCTCCCGGCCCTGGACGACCCCGCCGACCGGGAGGTGTCGGCACGGGTCTCCCTGCACCCGGTCGGGCCGCTGCGCTACGACGTCCGCGACAGCGACGGCGCGTTCGCCGGGCGCAACGGCGACGGCACCGTCAAACCGGGCGCGGACGTCACCTACCGCTGGTACGCGGACACCCCGGGCGTGATCCTCCTGGAGGACCGCGCCGACCTCCGCACCCACCGCCACCGCGGCCTCGTGGGCGCCCTCGTGGTGGAGCCGCCCGGCGCCACCCCGGTGGGCGGAGCGTGGACGGGGGCCCAGGCGGTGATCCGCCGCCAGGGCGCCGATGACGTCCACGAGCTGGTCCTGATCCTCCAGGACGGCGTGCGCCAGTACCACCACGGCGACCCCACCCAACCGGTGACCGACCTGGAGGACGAGCCGGAGGACTCGGGCCAGAAGGCGTTCAACTACCGGAGCGCACATCTGTTGCCGCGCCGTCCGTCCCTGGCGGTGGACCATCCGGGGACGCCGATGCTGCGGTGCCGGCCGGGCGACGTCGTCCAGGTCCATCTGGCGGTGGGGGCGGACCGTCCGCGCAACCACTCCTTCCAGATCCACGGCATGACCTGGCCGATGGAGGAGCATCTCGACGGCCCGCGCGTGGGCGCGATCGGCGGCCTGACCAACGGGACGCTCCGCACCCTGACCTTCAGGGCCGGGGCGCCGGGCGACTACGCCTACCGGACGGGCGTGTTCCGCTGGGCCCTGACCGAGGGGCTGTGGGGCCTGATCCGCGTCCGCTGACGCGTGCCGGGCGGCGGTCCTCCCGGGCCGCCGCCCGGCCACCGGGGAGCGCGGCGTACGCCGAATGTCCGTTTAGACTTGTGTCGTTCGCTGTCTGAAGTCTTTCGCGTCCGTGAGGATAGGTTCGGCGCCATGACCGTTTCCCCCCCGACCACCGCCGAGGAGCTGCGCGGGGCCGGCCTGCGGGTGACGGCCGCGCGGGTAGCGCTGCTGGAGACCGTCCGGGAGGGCGACCACCTCGGCGTCGAGGCGCTCGCGTCCGGGGTGCGCGACCGGGTGGGCCACATCTCCCTGCAGGCCGTGTACGAGGCGCTGCACGCGCTCACCGCCGCCGGGCTGGTGCGCCGGATCGAACCGGCCGGGAGCCCGGCCCGGTTCGAGGGACGCGTCGGCGACAACCACCACCACCTGGTGTGCCGGAACTGCGGCGCGGTCAAGGACGTCGACTGCGCCGTCGGCCACCCGCCCTGCCTGGACCCCGTCGACGACGCCGGCTTCCTGATCGACGAGGCCGACGTCACGTTCTGGGGCCTCTGCCCGGCCTGCCGCCCCAAGCCCGGCTGATCACCGAGCCCGGCTGATCACGGGGCCCGGGCGATCACTGCGCATGGAACGTCCGGGCCGGTCGGCGAGGCGCCGGCCGGCCCGGACGCCGCCGGTCAGCGCAGCTCGAACCGGTCGAGGTTCATGACCTTGTCCCATGCCGCGACGAAGTCGCCCACGAACTTCGTCGCCGCGTCGTCGCTGGCGTAGACCTCGGCGAGCGCGCGCAACTCGGAGTGCGAGCCGAAGACGAGGTCGGCGCGGCTGCCGGTCCACTTGACCGCGCCGGTGGCGTCGCGGCCCTCGAAGGTCTCCGCGTCCTCGGACGTCGGGTGCCACGTCGTGTCCAGGTCGAGCAGGTTCACGAAGAAGTCGTTCGTCAGCGTCCCCGGCGAGGCGGTGAAGACGCCGAGCGACGACTCCTGGTGGTTCGCGCCCAGCACCCGGAGACCGCCGACGAGGACCGTCATCTCCGGCGCGCTCAGCGTGAGCAGGTTCGCCCGGTCGAGCAGCAGGTACTCGGCGGGGAGCCGGTTGCCCTTCCCGATGTAGTTGCGGAACCCGTCGACGGACGGCTCCATCGCCTCGAAGGACTCGACGTCGGTCTGCTCCTGCGACGCGTCCGTCCGGCCCGGGGTGAACGGGACCGTCACGGTGTGCCCGGCGGCCTTGGCGGCCTGCTCCACGGCCGCGCAGCCGCCGAGGACGATCAGGTCGGCGATCGAGATCCGCTTGCCGCCGGTCTGCGCGGAGTCGAAGGACTCCTTGACGCCCTCCAGGGTGCGCAGCACCGTCCGCAGCTCGTCGGGGTCGTTGACCTCCCACGTGTTCTGCGGTTCGAGGCGGATGCGGGCGCCGTTGGCGCCGCCGCGCTTGTCGGTGCCGCGGAACGACGCCGCCGACGCCCACGCGGTGGACACCAGCTGCGACACCGACAGGCCCGAGGAGAGGAGCCGCTCCTTCAGGGCCGCGATGTCCGCGTCGTCGACGAGCTCGTGGTCCACCTCGGGGACGGGGTCCTGCCAGACGAGCGTCTCCGACGGGACCTCCGGGCCGAGGTAGCGCGCGATCGGGCCCATGTCGCGGTGGGTCAGCTTGAACCAGGCGCGGGCGAACGCGTCGGCGAACTCGTCCGGGTTCTCCAGGAACCGGCGCGAGATCGGCTCGTAGATCGGGTCGTAGCGGAGCGAGAGGTCGGTGGTCAGCATGGTCGGGTGGGTCCGCTTGGACGGGTCGTGCGCGTCCGGGACGGTGTCCGCGCCCGCGCCGCCCTTCGGCCGGTACTGGTGCGCGCCCGCGGGGCTCTTGAACAGCTCCCACTCGTAGCGGAACAGCGTCTCGAAGAACGAGTTGTCCCACGTGGTCGGGGTGGGCGTCCAGATGCCCTCAAGGCCGCTGGTGATCGCGTCCGCGCCCACGCCGGTGCCGTAGGTGCTCTTCCAGCCGAGGCCCTGCTGCTCCAGCGGGGCGGCCTCCGGGTCGGGGCCGACGTGGTCGGCGGGGCCCGCGCCGTGCGTCTTGCCGAAGGTGTGGCCGCCGGCGATCAGCGCGACCGTCTCCTCGTCGTTCATCGCCATGCGGCGGAACGTCTCGCGGATGTCGCGGGCCGCGGCGATCGGGTCCGGGTTGCCGTTCGGGCCCTCCGGGTTGACGTAGATGAGGCCCATCTGGACGGCGCCCAGCGGGTTCTCCAGCTCGCGGTCGCCGGTGTAGCGCTCGTCGCCGAGCCAGGTGGTCTCGGGGCCCCAGTAGACGTCCTCCTCGGCCTCCCAGGCGTCCTCGCGGCCGCCGGCGAAGCCGAACGTCTTGAAGCCCATGGTCTCCAGGGCCACGTTCCCGGTCAGGACCAGCAGGTCGGCCCAGGAGATCTGCTGGCCGTACTTCTTCTTCACCGGCCACAGCAGGCGGCGGGCCTTGTCGAGGCTCGCGTTGTCGGGCCAGCTGTTGAGCGGCGCGAAGCGCTGCTGGCCGGACCCGGCGCCACCCCGGCCGTCGTGGACGCGGTACGTCCCGGCGCTGTGCCACGCCATCCGGATCATGAACGGGCCGTAGTGGCCGAAGTCCGCCGGCCACCAGTCCTTCGAGGTCGTCAGCACCTCGGCGATGTCCCGCTTCACGGCGGGAAGGTCGAGGCCGGAGAACGCCTCGGCGTAGTCGAAGTCCGCCCCGAGGGGGTTCGCCACGTCGGGGTTCTTGGAGAGGAGCTTCAGGTTGAGCCCGTTCGGCCACCAGCCGCGGTTGCCGCCGCCCTGGGTGGGGTGGGGGGCGCGGGTGTGGGCGACCGGACAGCCGCCTTCCCCCTCCGCGTTGGTGTCGTAGGCGAAGTTTTCCTTGTTTTCGGACATGTGGATCCTCCCAGGGCAATGCGCGGCGTATCAGGAGCTCTCGGTGGTGGAACAGTCGGGACACAGGCCCCAGTAGACGACCTCGGCCTCGTCGATCGTGAAGCCGCGGTCGTCGGAGGCGGTCAGGCAGGGCGCCGCACCGACGGCGCAGTCTGCGTCGGCGATGACCCCGCACGACCGGCACACGACGTGGTGGTGGTTGTCGCCCACCCGCGACTCGTAGCGCGCCACGAATCCGGCCGGCTGGATGCGCCGCACCAGGCCCGCCTCCGTCAGGGTGCGCAACGAGTCGTACACGGCCTGGTGGGACACCGTCGGAAGATCCCCGCGCACGGCGCCGATGATCGAGTCCGTGTCGGCGTGCGGGTGCGCGTGCACCGCTTCGAGCACCGCCAGACGCGGACGGGTCACCCGCAGCGCGGCCCCGCGCAGCATCTGCCGAAAGTCCAAGGCCATGGCCACGCCCCACAGGCTGGCCCACTTTCTGGAATCAGTCAAGAATTGGACGGCATCATGTTCGTGGAGCGCTCGCATGACCGGGCGAAACCAGGGCACAAGTGCCGTGACGCGACAACCCGGAGAAACCTCTGTGTCCACGTCGACGAACGATCACGCCGAGGCGTCCGCCGAGGCCGGGCCGCCCGCCCTCCGCATCGGCCGGTGGCGGTTGCGCACCGGCCGCCGGCGGCTGCCGGGCGGCCGCGCGGCGGCGGTGCCGTCGGGCCGGAAGGTCCGCCGCGCGTTCCGCCGCACCCTGCGGCGATGGGGGCTCGGCTCTGCCGCCGACGAGCTCGCCGACCACCTGACGGCACTGGTCCAGGACGTCCTCGCCCGCAGCCCCATGCGGGGGCGGGGGGCGATCGACCTCCGGCTGGAGCTGCGCGCGTCCGCCCGGATGCTGCTCGGCGAGATCCATCCGCTTCCCGCGCGTCCGGGCGCCCGCGATCCGGCGGGCGGCGGTACGGGCGGGCGCGGCATCATCGTCCTCACCTACGGCCGCCGTCCCGGCCGCGGTGGCGCCGCCATCCGGTACGTCCACCGGTTCACCTGGTGGCGGACGGACTCGATCATCACCGACTGACGCGGCCACCCCGGTGACACTTTTCTACGCCGCAACTGAAGCGTCACCGATTTTTTACGAAAATGAACACCTGCCGGCTGTTCGATGACGCGTTCCACGCGCGGCCCGGCAAGGGGGTTTCAGAGCTTGAAGAGTTTTTCGTACGGGGCGAGAATCCTGACCCTCCGCGTCCCGAAGTCGACCAGGACGGCTCGTCCCGGCTCCACCTCCACGATGCGCCCGAGCCCGTACTTGTCGTGCGTGACCTGGTCCTGGAGTGCGAACTCCTTGACGGG
>NZ_VCKW01000148.1 GCF_005889715.1 Actinomadura soli | reverse complement strand
GGCCAGGCCCATGCGGGAGCGGATCCTGGCGGCGGCGGTGGAGGTGATCCGCGCGCGCGGGATCGTCGCCGCGACGACCAAGGAGATCGCGCGCAGCGCGGGCGTCTCCGAGGGCAGCCTCTACAACCACTTCGCCAATAAGACCGCGCTTTTCGCCGCGGCCCTGGGCGAGGTGACGGGAACGGCGCGCACGGCTATGGAGGCGCTTCACGCATCGGCGGGGCAGCGGACGGTGGAGGAGAACCTCGTCCGGCTGGCCGCCGACATGGTCCGCTTCTACGGCGAACTGCTGCCGATGACCGGGCCCGTGCTGGCCGACCCCGAGCTGATCGCCTGGCTGCGCGACAACGGCCCGGCCGCAGCGCAGAACAGCCCCGCCGCAGCGCAGAACAGCCCCGCGCCGAACAGCCCGTCCACCGCACTGGACGATCCGGCCGATGCACACAAGGAGGGCGTCGCCAAGACACGGGCGAGGGCCAGGAGTGGCCAGGACGGCGGGGCGCCCCCGCCGGGTGCTCCCGGTGGTCCCCCGGCAGGTGTTCCAGGGGGTCCGATGAGCGGTCCGGTGATGGGCCACGGCGCCCTCATCGGGTACCTGGAGGCGGAGCGGCGGGCCGGACGGCTGACCGAGGACGCTCCGCTGCCGTTCATCGCGGCGGCCCTGCTCGGAGGCTGCCAGCAGCACGCCTTCCTGACGCGCCTCGCCGGTCCGGACGCGGTCGCCTCGGGTGCCGGGCTCCCCGCCGTGCCGGAGGAGTTCGCGGCGCGGCTCGTCCGCGCCGTCCTGGCGGGACATGTCCCGCCGGCGGCCTCCTGAAGGGCCACGCCCGGCCGCCCGGATGGCCGAAAGCGGCATAGTGCACTAATGCCCCATTGACACCCATCGTCCCCCGGCAGAAGATCACGCGACCCCAATTGTGATCCCTGCCAGGGAGGCGCAATGCCGCGCAGATTGCTCCGGCATCGAAGACTCACCCCCGTCCTCGCTGCCGCCGCGCTCCTGATCGGAGCGCTGGTGGCCGCCCCCGCGAACGCCGCACCGCAGACCCCGTCCGCCGGCGCCGCCGTGGACCTCTACGCGGCCGAGCTGAGCCCCGACCACGTGAAGCTGCTGAACCGCTTCGGCCTCGACCGCGAGGACGTCCGGTTCTCCACGAGCGCCGAGAAGGGCAGCGTCCACGTCGAAGCCGTGATGAGCGCCGCGCAGGCCGCCGCGCTCAACCGGCAGGGCCTCGGCCTCACCGTGAAGAAGCTCGGCGGCAAGGACGCGCGCCAGCGCGCGAAGGCCGCCGCCGCACCCAAGGTGTTCCGCCCGTACAGCGGGCCCGGGAACATCCGTGAGGAGCTGCTGAACGTCGCCGCCGCCAACGCGTCCATCGCCAAGGCCGTGGACATCGGCAAGTCCGTCAAGGGCCAGCCGATCACCGCCGTCCGGCTCACCAAGGACGTGAACAGCACGAGGCAGCACGGCAGGCCCGTCGTGGTCTACCAGGCCGCCCAGCACGCCCGCGAGTGGATCACGCCGGAGATGGTGCGCCGGCTGCTGCACCACTACGTGGACGGCTACGGCAAGAACGCCGAGATCACCAAGATCGTCGACACGACCGAGCTGTGGTTCGTCCCGGTCGTCAACGTCGACGGCTACGACCTGACGTTCCAGGACGGGTTCCGGCTCTGGCGCAAGAACGTCCGCGACAACGACGGCGACGGCCAGATCACCGGCCAGGACGGCGTCGACCTCAACCGCAACTTCCCCTACAGGTGGGGCTACGACAACGAGGGCTCGTCCAGCCTGCGCACCAGCCAGACCTACCGCGGCACGGCGCCGGGTTCCGAGCCCGAGACCCAGGCGCAGATCGGCCTCTACAAGAAGGTCCGTCCCGCCTATCTGGTCAACTACCACTCGGCGGCGGAGCTGCTGCTGCACGGCGTGGGCTGGCAGGCCCTGACCCGCAGCCCGGACGACGCGATCCACGACGCGCTGCTCGGCGACATCGACCACCCGGCCGTCCCCGGCTACACCCCCGAGCTGGGCGCCCAGCTGTACACCACCAACGGCGACACCGACGGCCAGGCCGACAACGTCTACGGCGCCCTGTCGATCACGCCGGAGATGGCGACCTGCGAGTCGGCCGCGCGGTCCGACCCGGACGACGAGTGGGAGCCCGGCGACTGCGCCAGCGGCTTCGAGTTCCCGGACGACGAGACGCTCATCCAGAAGGAGTTCCAGAAGAACATCCCGTTCGCGTTCTCGGTCGCCAAGTCCGCGCGCACGCCGGACGAGCCGGTGTCGGCCGTCGGACGCACCGCGCCCGACTTCGAGACCGACGCGTTCACCACGTCCTACGGCACCTCGCAGGAGGTCGCCTCGGTGATCCGCCGGTCGCTGCGCCACAAGGAGCTGCGCTACCGGATCAACGGCGGCCGCGAGCGCGGCGCCGACGTGCGCGAATGGCAGGGCGGCGAACGGTTCGGCGACGAGAACGACACGTACTACGCCGAGTACCGGGGCAAGATCAGGCAGCGGCCCGGTGACAAGGTCGAGGTGTGGTTCACCGGCCAGAAGGGCCGGAAACGGGTCGAGAGCAAGCACTTCACCTACACCGTCCGCGACCAGCAGAAGGCGGATGTCCTGATCATCGCGGACGAGGACTACACCGGCGTCAACCCGACGTACCCGCCGGGGACGAACAAGCCCCGCTACGCCCAGCAGTACGCCGACCTCGTCAAGGCCGCCCGGCACAAGCCGCTCGTCTGGGACATCGACAAGGACGGCGTCCCGCACGACCTCGGCGTGCTGAAGCACTTCGACGCCGTCGTCTGGTACCTGGGCGACAACCGGCTCACCCAGGACGCCGCCGACGACCCGATCAAGACCTACCTCGGCGACCAGCCCGACTCGCAGGTCGCGGACCGGGCGAAGGACCTGCTCCTCTCCGTCCGCTCCTACCTGAACGAGGGCGGGAAACTCCTGCACACCGGTGAGACGGCCGGGTACTACGGCCCCGTCAGCCGCCTCAACGGCGGCGGCATCTACTACGGGCTGAAGGGCCATCCGGAACGGCCCTGCGTGGTCACCAGCAACTTCCGCGACGACTGCGAACTGCTGTCGGACGACTTCTTCCAGTACTACCTGGGGGCGTACGACCGGCAGCGCGTCGGCGCACCGACCGCGTTCACCGGGACGCAGGCGCCGTTCGACGACGTCACGTCGAAGCTGCAGGGCCCCGCGTCCAACCCGCTGAACGAGGCGGGCGGCTTCCAGGTGACCTCGACCGTCCTGCCCAAGGCCGACTTCCCGCAGTTCACCAGCTGGAAGGCCGGCGACTACACGGGCGCGGCGGCGCCCACCGAGCCCGTCGAGGGCCAGTGGTACGTCGCCGGACCGCATCAGGACGGCCTCTACCGGCGCCTGACCAGGACGATCGACCTGTCCTCGGTCACCGCCGCGCAGGCGCCCGCCCTGCAGGCCCAGCTCTCCTACAGCACGGAGACGGGCTTCGACAACATCATCCTGGAGGCGCACACCGCAGGCGCCGAGGACTGGACGACGCTGCCCGAGAAGAACGGCCTGTCGAAGACGACGGTTCCGGAGCAGTGCGAGCAGGGTTACCTCCTCGACATGCATCCATTCCTCGGCCACTACCTGACCAGGGGCAACCCCTGCGGCAACACCGGATCGTCCGGCCAGTGGAACGCCATCACCGGCAACTCCAACGGCTGGGTCCCGGTCGCCTACGACCTGTCCGCGTACGCGGGCAAGAAGGTCGAGGTGTCCATCTCCTACGTCAGCGACCCCGGCTCCGGAGGGACCGGACTCTTCATCGACGACACCAAGGTCACCACGTCCGGTGGCCAGCCCGACGCCGAGGGCTTCGAGACCGGCCTCGGCGCCTGGACCGTCCAGGGCGCCCCGGCCGGAAGCCCCGGAAACGGCGCCGAGTACACCCGCTCCCAGGCCCAGATCGACTCCGTCTCGTCGGTCGCGACCAGGGACACGGTCCTGCTCGGGTTCGGCATCGAGCAGGCCGCTGACCAGCGGACACTGATGATCAGGGCGCTCCGGCACCTGATCGACTGATCCAGGCCGAGCCCCGGGAGCCCGCCCCCTCCGGGTTCCCGGGGCTCTATACCGCAAGATCAGAGAACGCGCAGCTCCATGTGACGAACGACACGCGGCCACGTGCAACCATCCGGCCCCTCCCAGGCGTCTTACTGGGCAGGAAGTACACCGGCGGGTGACACCCCCTGATCGAGCACAGCCCGCGACGTCCCGTAGAACGGGGTCGCCCTGGCATCGCCGATCGCGACGCACAACGCCCCGGCCCCTCCCGATGCGGGGTACGGGAGCGAACCCGCCGGGAACGGTGGCACGTATTACCTGACGGTGGGCGGCTCGTCCGCCCGGTCCGCGCGTGCCCCCGAACACGCGCCAGCAACCGGCCCGCCAAGGGGCCACTACCTACGGGGAGCGACGATGACCGCTGTCACCACACCTGTCCGCCGCGGAGCGAAGAACACCCGCGCCGCCCGCACCGCCGACGACACGGTGACCGTCGAGAGCACGCAGCGCTACGAGCGCGACGTCCTGCCGCTCGCCGACCCGCTGTACGCCAGCGCCGTCCGCATGACCCGCAACACCGCCGACGCCGAAGACCTCGTCCAGGAGACCCTGGCCAAGGCCTACGTGAACTTCCACCAGTTCCAGGAGGGCACGAACCTCAAGGCGTGGCTGCACCGCATCCTCACCAACAACTTCATCAACACCTACCGCAAGAAGCAGCGCGAGCCCCAGCGCGCCGGCTCCGAGGAGCTGGAGGAGTGGCAGCTCGCCCAGACCGAGGCGCACTCGTCCGGCTTCCGCTCCGCCGAGTCGGAGGCGCTCGACCGCATCCCCGACTCCGGGGTCGTCGCCGCCCTGCGCGCCCTGCCCAAGGACTTCCGCGACGCCGTGTACCTCGCCGACGTCGAGGGCTACCCGTACAAGGAGATCGCGGAGATGATGGGCACCCCCATCGGCACGGTCATGTCCCGCCTCCACCGCGGCCGCAAGCAGCTCCGCGAGTCCTTGGCCGACCACCGCGCGGCTCACGTGCTCGCTGCATAGCCCCTGGGCACCGCCCAGGCCACGTGGCATCATCCGATCCCGCGACCACCCGTGGTTGCGGGATCGCCCCTTTTCGGTGCATGAGGGATCGCGCAGCGGGTACCGAGCCACAAATCGTGCGGTACGCGTCGACCCCAGCCACGGCCGCCACCCCGCAACAACCCCAACAGTCGCGATCGCGAGCGAAGCCAGGTTCGAGCGGAGCGAGAACCTGATCGCGCAGCGAACCGCCCAGACGAGACGGAGCGATGCGATCGCACCGCGTTTCCCGATGACGGAGGCCCGGCAGGGCCGAAGGCGGAGGGGGACGCGATAGACACGAAGGATGTACGCGCGATGCCACCAAGGGTCAGCGATGTCATGACGGTGGAGCCGCTGACGTTGCCGCTGGACGCGACGCTGTACGAGGCCGCTCGGATCATGCGGGACGAGGGGATCGGGGACGTCCTGGTCACCTACGCCGGACGGCTGTGCGGTGTGATCACCGACCGGGACATCGTGGTACGGGCCGTCGCCGAGAGCCGGGACACCTCCCTCACCCCCCTCGGTGACGTGTGCACGGCGGAGCTGACGACCGTCCGTCCCTATGACGACACCGGAACGGCGGCGCGGCTGATGTCGGAGCAGGCCGTCCGGCGGCTGCCCGTGGTGGACGACGAGCAGCGCCCCGTGGGCATCATCTGCATCGGCGACCTCGCCATGGCCGACGGTCAGGTCGGGCCGCTGTCGGAGATCAGCAAGGCGCCGCCGAACAATTGAGCGGGCGCAGGATAGTGTCGGAAGGGTGAGGCCCTCCGAAACGGTCCTGACCGACCAGCTCGCTTTGGAGATCGCCCGGCTGGGAATGGTCGGCGAGTCGTCCGACATCGGCACCCTGTACCGGGTGACGGAGCTGGCCTCGCGCGCCGTTCCGGGGTGCGCGGGCGCGGCGAGCGTCCGCTGGGCGCTGCCGGAGATGCCAGGGAACGATCCGGGCTCGGCGCTCGGGCTGCCGCCGGACGCCGCCCAGGACGTCCCGCGCGTCCCGCCGCCGGACCCCGGGCCCGACGCCGCCCCGCCGGACGTCCCGGCGCCGGAGGAGATCAGGCCGGAGCCGCTGGCCGCCGCCGCCAGCCATCCGGACCTCGCCGAGGTGACCGACCGGCAGCTCTCCCGCGGCCGTGGGCCGATCTTCGACGTGGTCATGGACCGCCGGGCGCTGGCATCGGACGACATCCTCGGGGAGACCCGCTGGCCGGAGGCGATGTCCGACATGCTGCGGCGCGGGGTGCGATGCTTCACCACGACGCCGCATCTGAACCCGCCCGTCCTCGTCACGCTGACCCTCTACGGGGTGACGCCGAAGGCGATCTCCCTTGAGCGGCAGGCGCTCGCGTCCCTGCTGATCGCCCAGGGCAGCGCGGCGGTGACGAACACCCGGCAGTACGACGACGTGCACCGCACCGCCGTCCAGTTGCAGGAGGCGGTGGAGGCGCGGGCCGTCGTCGATCAGGCGAAGGGAATTCTGATGCACGCCCTGGGCTGCGACGCTGACGAGGCGTTCGCGGAGCTGCGGCGCATCTCGCAGACGCGTCACGTGAAGCTCACCGCGCTCGCCCAGCGTATCGTCGGTCATCAGGGCCTTCCCTAGGTCAGCGGCCTGGGCGGGACCATGAATCTAGGCGCATGCGGGTGAGGCGCATAAGCTGCGCACTGCCGGGCCGCGCGGAGCGGTACCGGCGATCGTGGTCCGGCCCCGCGCGAGCGGCGGCCGGCCTGGTTCCCGTGTGACGCGGACGAGAGGCAGACCAGATGCACGATCAGCCCGACCAGCTCGAACCCGAGTCCCTGATGCGTGAGATCTCCGATCTCGAAGGGCGCATCGGCGAGCTGCGCCAGGCCGCCGGCCTGCGGCAGCCCGACCTGCGGGCGACCCTGGACGCGGCGCTGGTCGAGCTGGAGCTGGCGCTGACGGCGCTGCGGACGATGGGCACCGAGCACATCGGCGAGCAGGGCGGGTCGGCCGCGGCCGAGACCGAGCGGCGCGTGCTGCGCACGGTCTTCCAGGACGCGCCCGTCCCGCTGTTCCTCTTGGACCGCAACACGAGCGTCCGGCGGGTGAACCGGCAGGCGGCGACGATGCTCGGCACGTCGTCGGGGTACGTGTCGGGCAAGCAGTTCACGGCGTTCTGCGACATGGCGACCCGCGCCGCGGTGCGGTCGCAGCTGGCCGCGGTCGTCCGGACGGGACGGCGCCGCCGCGTCCAGGTCAGGTTCCTCGGCCGGGACCGTCCGGTCGACGCGGTGGTGACCCTGGCCCGCGTGTGGATCCGCGGCGAACCGGACCCGATGGTCGTGGTGGCCGCCGGTTCGACGGACACGCCCATCGACGAGGCCGTCCCGGCGGAACGCGCCAAGAGCGGGCGGGAGGCGACGGGGTCGGCGCAGGCGAGGGCCGGGCAGAGTGCACCGCCCGACGACGAGACGGTCGCGACGATCGTCCACCGGATGGACGTCCTCGCCACCGCGAGCGAGCTGCTGCTGGACGAGCCCGTCTTCAACGAGACGGTCGCGGTCCGGCGGTGCGCCCGGCTGCTGGCCGCCGAGCTGGCCGACTGGGCGTTCATCGACCTGACCGGGCCCAACGGCGGCCCGGGAGCGGCACCGCAGGGCGGTGCCCACGCGGCGGGGACGGCGGCCCGCCCGGCGCCGCTGCTGCGCCGGCAGGTCGTGATGGGCCCGGACGACGAGCATTCCATCGAGGCCGCCCGGACGCTTGAGGAGGTCGACCCGGCCGAGGGCACCCTGCCGCACACCGTGTTCGTCACCCGGCAGAGCGCGCTGCGGCCGCATGTGGAGAACCTGGACGTCCTCGGAATCTGCCCGGACGGCCATCCCGTCTGCGGCAAGATCGGCGCGACGTCGGTGCTGAGCGTCCCGATCGAGGACGGCGACCGCGCCATCGGGACGATCACGCTCGCGGCGAGCGGCGACTACGGCCCGTTCGACCTCATGGACCTCGGGGTCGTCCAGCGCCTCGGACGGTACCTGGCCCTCGTGATCAGGGCGGCGCGGCTGTACCGGCGCCGCGCCGAGGTCGCGGAGACGCTGCAGGCGGGGCTGCTGCCGAAGACGCTGCCGTCCATCCCGGGCGTGACCGTGGCGGCGAAGTACCTGACGGCGACGCACGGCTCGGAGGTCGGCGGCGACTTCTACGACGTGTTCCGCACCGAGAACGGCTGGGGCCTGGTCCTCGGCGACGTGTGCGGCAAGGGCGAGGACGCGGCGGCCGTGACGGCGACGGCCCGGCACTGTGTGCGGCTGGCGTCGCGGTGGAAGGCGCGGCCGGGCGACGTCCTCGGGATCGTGAACGAGGCGCTGCTGGACGAGGACCGGTTCGTCACCGCCGTGATGGCGGGGCTGACCATGGAGACCGAGAAGATCATCGTGTCGCTGGGCACGGCGGGCCATCCCCCGGCGGTCGTGGTCCGCGCCGACGGGGTGATCAGGTCGGCGTCGCGCGGCGGCGTCCCGCTCGGCCTGTTCGAGGACTTCGAGCCCGGCCTGGACTCGGTCGACCTCACCGTCGGCGACACGCTCTTCCTGCACTCGGACGGCGTCCTGGAGGCGTGCGACATGATGCGGCAGGAGTTCGGCCAGGAACGGCTGCTGGAGGCGCTCGCCGCGCACGCGGGCGACACCCCGCAGGGGATGCTCGCCGGGGTGGAGCGGGCGCTGCTGGAGTACTGCGACGGCGATCTGCGCGACGACGTGTCGATGCTCGCGCTGCGCGTGGAGCCCCCGTCCCTCGCCTGACCGGGGGGCCCTTGCCCGACTGATCACCTTTTTGCGGGGTAAGTCGGGTTCATGAGCGTCGATCCCTCGGACAAACCGCGCAACGAGACCCGGCACGAACGGCTCGACCGGCAGCTGATGGAGCTCCTCCAGGGGTTCCGCGTCGCGGTCACCGGCGTGCAGGTAATGTTCGCGTTCCTGCTGACGGTCCCGTTCGCCGCCGGATTCGACAAGGTGGACGGCCACGGCCTGAAGCTGTTCTACATCTCGCTGTTCGGTGCCGCGCTCGCGTCCATCTGCTTCATCGCGCCCGTGTTCCAGCACCGGATCCTGTTCCAGCTCGGGCAGAAGGCGCTGCTGATCAAGCGCGCGAACCGGTTCGGGATCCTCGGCGCGTTCGCGCTCGGCGTCTCGATCACCGCCGCCACGACGCTGATCATCGAGACGCTGGAGGAGGAGGCGGCGCTGACGGTCGTCACGGCCGTGATCGTCCTGGCGCTGTGCGGGTGGGCCTGGTTCGTCCAGCCCTACATGACGCGGATGACCGCCAAGGACCGTACGGACGGCGACGACGACCCCTGAGCCCCGCCGGGCCGCTGATCCAGCCAGGGCCCTGACCGCGCCCCGCGCGGCCAGGGCCCTGGCGTCACCGCACTCAGCAGGCGCCGTGGCTCAGTAGGCGCGGCCGAAGATGACGCGCTTGCCGTAGTCGGACGGGCGCCCGCACTTCACGCACTCGCCCGTCTCCTCGGGCGCGTCGGCCGGGATGACCCGGGGCGTCGCGGCGGTCTCGGCCTTGATGTCGTCCTCGCAGGCCGTGTCGCCGCAGTGGAACGCCCGCGCCCACCCGGTGGCGACCTGCGCGGTGAACGCGTCCCAGCCGTCCACGACGGCGGTGTGGTCGTCGCGGAACCGCTCGGCCCTGGCCAGCAGGAACGACTGGAAGTCGGCGAGGATGCCGGGCAGCAGCTCGGGCAGCTTCGCCAGCGGGATCTGCTCCTTGCCCTGCCCCTCGACGGTGGGCAGCCGCCGGACGAGGGTGCCCACCCCGGCCTCGATGTCGCGCATGCCCAGCTCGATCCGGACCGGGACGCCGCGCATCTCCCACTCGTTGTACTTGAACCCCGGCGAGAGCTGCGGGCGGTTGTCGTCCACGTGGACGCGGATGCCCATCGACTTGATCGCCGCGCCGAGCCGGCGGGCCTCCGCCGCGGCCTGCTCGCCCTGCTCCTTGCGCCCGATCGGGACGATCACGACCTGGTACGGCGCGAGCCGCGGCGGCAGGACGAGCCCCTTGTCGTCGCCGTGCGTCATGATCACGCCGCCGATCATGCGGGTGCTCATGCCCCAGGACGTGGTGTGCGCGAGGGTCAGCCTGCCCGCCTCGTCCTGGTACTGGATCTCGAACGCCTTGGCGAAGTTGGTGCCGAGGTAGTGCGACGTCCCGGACTGCAGGGCCCGGCCGTCCCGCATCATGACCTCGATCGTGTACGTCCGGACGGCGCCCGCGAACCGCTCGCCCGGCGTCTTCTCCCCCGCGACCACCGGCATCGCCGCGAGCTCCTGCGCGACGCCCGCGTAGGCGTCCAGCGCCCACATCGTCTCGCGCATCGCGTCGGCCTCGTCGATGTGCGCGGTGTGGCCCTCCTGCCAGAGGAACTCGGTCGTCCGCAGGAACAGCCGGGGCCGCATCTCCCAGCGGACGACGTTCGCCCACTGGTTCAGCAGCAGCGGCAGGTCGCGGTGCGAGTCGATCCACTTGGCCATGTACTCGCCGATGACGGTCTCGGACGTCGGCCGCATGACCAGCGGCTCGTCCAGCTCCTTGCCGCCCGCGTGCGTCACGACCGCCAGCTCGGGGGAGAAGCCCTCGACGTGCTCGGCCTCGCGCTTGAGGTAGGACTCCGGGATGAGCATCGGGAAGCACGCGTTGTCGTGCCCCGCGTCCTTGATGCGCCGGTCCAGGTCGGCCTGGAGCAGCTCCCACACCCGGTAGCCGTACGGCCGGATGACCATCGTGCCGCGAACCGGTCCGCGGTCGACGAGCTGGGCCTGCACGACCAGCTCGTTGTACCAGGCGGAGAAATCCTCGCTCTGCGGCGTCACACCTTCTCGACTCACGGCCACAGGGTACTGACTGCCGCGACGGGGCACGAACGCTTTCACCCGCTCACGGGCGCTTCGCTACCCTCGCGTGATGCGCTGGTCCCAGATGTTCGCGCCCACGCTCCGCGACGATCCCGCCGAGGCGGACGCGCCGAGCCACCGGCTGCTGCTGCGGGCGGGCTACGTCCGGCAGCTCACCGCGGGCCACTACTCGCTGCTGCCACTGGCCGTCCGCGTCCGCGCCAAGATCATCGGGATCGTGCGGGAGGAGATGGCCGCGATCGGCGCGCAGGAGATGCTGCTGCCCGCCCTGCACCCGGCCGAGCCGTGGCGGCGCTCGGGCCGCTGGGAGCTGATGGGCCAGGAGATGTTCCGCCTCCAGGACCGGCGCGGCGCCGACCACGCGCTCGGCATGACGCACGAGGAGATCTTCGCGACGGTCGCCCGCGAGCTGAACTCCTACCGGCAGCTTCCGCAGCAGTGGTACCAGTTCCAGACGAAGTTCCGGGACGAGCCGCGCCCCAAGGGCGGCCTCATGCGGACCCGCGAGTTCACCATGAAGGACGCCTACAGCTTCGACGTGGACCGTCCGGGGCTGGACGCCTCGTTCGAGGCGTACCACGGCGCCTACACGCGGATCTTCGAGCGGCTCGGCGTCCCGGCGCTGCCGTGCGAGGCGTCCAGCGGGACGATGGGCGGGTCCGGGTCGACCGAGTTCATGTGCCCGTCCGAGGTGGGCGAGGACCTGGTCGTCCGGTGCCCGGGGTGCGGCTACGCGGCGAACATCGAGCGCGCGACGTCCGTCCTGCCCGCCGCGTCCGACGGGCCCGGCCTCCCCTCCCCCGAGCGCTTCGACACCCCCGGCGTCCGCACCATCGAAGATCTTCTGGCGTACGGCGCGCCCGGCGACCGGCAGATCAAGACGCTCGTCTACATCCTGGACGGGACGCTGACGCTCGTCCTGCTGCGCGGCGACCACCCGCTCAACGAGCAGAAGCTCGTGGACGCGACGGGCGCCGCCGAGATCCGCGCCGCCGACCCGGCCGAGATCCGGGACGCGCTCGGCGCGCTGCCCGGCAGCCTCGGCGCGGTCGGCGTGTCGCTGCCCGTGCTCGCCGACGAGGCGCTCCGCGGCCGCCGCGACATGTTCACCGGCGCCAACACCGACGACGTCCACCTGCGCGGCGTCGACGTCGGCCGCGACATCGACGTCGGCCTGTGGGCGGACCTGCGCGAGGTCGAGGCGGGGCAGCGCTGCGCCCGCTGCGGCGAGCGCCTGGAGATCCGGCGGGCCATCGAGGTCGCGCACATCTTCAAGCTCGGCGACCGCTACGCCCGCGCCCTCGGCGTCGAGGTCCTGGCCCCGGACGGCCGCCGCGTCCCGGTGATCATGGGCAGCTACGGGATCGGGATCGAGCGCGCGATGGCCGCGATCGTCGAGACGCACCACGACGAGCGCGGCATCGTCTGGCCGCTGTCGGTCGCGCCGTTCCAGGTCGCCGTCGTGGCCGCGCAGTCCGACGACGCCGATGTCGCCAAGGCCGCCGAGGACGTCTACGCGGCGCTGTCGTCGGCGGGCGTCGAGGTCGTGATCGACGACCGTCCCGAGCGGGCGGGCGTGAAGTTCCGCGACGCCGAGCTGACCGGCATCCCGTTCCGCGTCACGATCGGCCGCCGCGGCCTCGCGGAGGGGGTCGCCGAGGTCACGGCCCGCGCAACCGGCGAGACGGAGAAGGTGCCGCTGGACGCCGTCGTCTCCCGCGTCCGGACCCTCGCCGGTCGCTGACAATGGTGGGACCGCACGGGGTCGATCCATCGGAAAGAGGCCATGGCAGAGATCATCGGAACCGACGGCACCTGGACGTTCGACGGCGAGGTCCTGCGCATCGTGCCCGGCAACGGACGCGGCGTGCACCGGCTGCGGCGCCTGCTCGGGGAGCTGGCCGTCCCGCTGGAGGCGGTCGCCGGAATCGCGGTCGAGTCGGGGGCCAAGGGCGGCGTCGTGCGCGTGCGGCTGCGGCAGGGCGCCGACCCGCTGCTGCAGGCCGCCGCGGGCGCGTTGAACGAATCGTCCGATCCGTACCGGCTGAACGTGGAGGGCCGCCGGTCGCAGGTCGCCGAATACCTTGTGGACGAGGTGCGGAATTCGCTGCTGATCGAGGAGGTCGGCACCGGTCCGGTCGACCGCTATCTGCTTCCCGGGCCGGATGTGCCGGTCCGCGCGTCCGGGGGTGACGGATCGGCGGCGTTCGACGGCGAATCGGTCCGGCTGGAGTGGAACTGGATGGCCGAGACCGCCAAGAGGACGGCCGGGCCCCAGCAATTGCCACTGCGGGAAATGGAGAGCGTGGAACTGCATCCCGCGATCGGCCTGGACAACGGCCACCTGCGTTTCCGGATGAACGGCGTCGCCGAACAGCCGGAGCCCGTCCTCGACCCGCGCTGCATGATGCTGTGGGGATTCAAGAAGGAGGCGGCCGCCGCGATCGCGCTCGCCGCGGCCGTGGTGGCGCGGCTCCCGCACCCGAACGCGGTCGACGATACGCCCCCGGACGCAGCGGACGGCGTGCCGGCGCTTCCCGAACCTCAAGCGGCCCCCGCGGACGACCACGACGCGCTCTTGCGACGGCTCCGGGAACTGGGCGATCTGCGTAAGGAAGGCATCCTCACCGAAGAGGAATTCGCCGCCGCGAAGCAGGCCGTTCTCCGGCGCATGTGAGCAGGAAAACCGTTTGACGGGTGCCCGGAGACTCCGCAGACTCGGCACGGGTCAAAGGGGGGATCGTCATGGGGCACGTCGAGGTCGGGCACGTCCGGCATACGCTGCCGGACGGGCGCGTCCTGCTGGACGACGTGTCGTTTCGCGTCGGGGACGGCGTGGTCGCCGCGCTCATCGGGCCGAACGGCGCGGGGAAGACGACGCTGCTGCGGCTGATCGCCGGGGACATCGCGCCGCAGGAGGGGACCGTCGCGCACAGCGGCGGGCTCGGCGTGATGCGGCAGTTCATCGGGGGTATGCGGGACGAGTCGTCCGTGCACGATCTGCTGCTGTCGGTCGCGCCGCCGAGGGTCCGCGAGGCAGCGGCGGCGGTCGAGGCGGCCGAGCTGGCGATGATGGAACGCGATGACGAGCCGACCCAGCTCCGCTACGCGACGGCGCTCTCCGGCTGGGGCGACGCGGGCGGCTACGAGATCGAGGTGCTCTGGGACGCCTGCTGCGTCGCGGCCCTGGGCGTCCCGTACGACTCCTGCCGGTGGCGCGAGGTCCGCACCCTTTCCGGCGGCGAGCAGAAACGGCTGGCGCTGGAAGCGCTGTTGCGCGGCCCTGACGAAGTCCTTCTCCTGGACGAGCCCGACAACTATCTGGACGTCCCCGCCAAGCGGTGGCTCGAAGAACGGTTGCGGGAAACGTCCAAAACCGTCCTGCTGGTGTCGCACGACCGCGAGCTTCTCGACCGTTCCGCCGACCGGATCGTCACCGTCGAAGCGTGCCGGGTCTGGATCCACGGCGGCCGTTTCTCGACCTATGCCGCCGCCCGGCGCGACCGCAACGAACGTCTGGAGGAACTGCGCCGCCGCTGGGATGAGGAGCACGCGAGACTCAAGGAACTGGTCAACACCCTCCGCAACAAGGCCACGACGAATGACTCTTTCGCGTCCCGCTACCGGGCGGCCCAGACACGCCTTCGCAAGTTCGAGGAAGCGGGCCCCCCGGAGCTTGCGCCCCGCGACCAGAACCTGAAGATGCGCCTTCGCGGCGGACGCACGGGAAAACGCTCGGTGATCTGCGAGGGCATGGAACTGACGGGCCTCATGAAGCCCTTCGACACCGAGATCTGGTTCGGCGAACGCGTCGCCGTGCTGGGCTCCAACGGCTCGGGCAAATCGCATTTCCTGCGCCTGCTCGCCGCCGTCGCGGAGACCCTTCCGCGCGGCGCGTCCCCGGCCGCGCCCGTCGCCCACACCGGCCGGGCCCGCCTCGGCGCCCGCGTCGTCCCCGGCCTGTTCGCGCAGACCCACGCCCGTCCCGACCTGGCCGGACGCACCCCGTGCGAGATCGTCATGACCGAGCACGCCCGCCTCCGCAACGACGCGATGAACGCCCTGACCCGCTACGAGCTCAACCACTGCGCGGAACAGCCTTTCGAAACGCTCTCCGGCGGCCAGCAGGCCCGCCTGCAGATCCTCCTTCTGGAGCTGGGCGGCGCCACGCTGCTCCTCCTGGACGAGCCCACCGACAACCTCGATCTCGCCAGCGCCGATGCGCTCCAGGAGGGCCTGGAGAGCTACGAAGGCACCGTTGTCTCCGTGACCCACGACCGCTGGTTCGCCCGTTCGTTCGACCGCTACCTGGTCTTCGGCGCCGACGGTTCCGTCTACGAATCGCCTGGACCGATCTGGAACGAAGCCCGCGTCACCCGCCCGTCGTAGGATCCTGACAGGCGGACACGATGATGCGAGGAGTCGACGATGCCCCGACCCCCCGGCGGCTCTCCACCGGCGGATCAGCCTCCCCGCCTGCCCGACGACGCCCAGGCCCGGTTCCGGACCGACGTCCCCTCCCCCGCGCGGACGTGGAACTACTGGCTGGGCGGCAAGGACAACTACGAGGTCGACCGGGTCGTCGGGGACGCCACCACGGCGGTGAACCCGGAGCTCATCCAGCAGGCCCGGGAGGGCCGCCGGTTCCTGATCCGCACCGTGCGGTACCTGGCCGCCGAAGAGAAGATCCGTAACTTCCTGGACATCGGGGCCGGGCTGCCCACCGAGTCCAACACCCACCAGATCGCCCAGCAGACCGCGCCCGACTCGCGCATCGTCTACGTCGACAACGACCCGATGGTGCTCGTCCACGCGCGCGCCCTGATGCGCGGCACGACCCCCGAGGGCGTCACCGGCTACCTCGACGCCGATTTCCACAATCCGCGGCAGATCCTCGACGAGGCCGCCAACGTCCTGAACTTCAACGAGCCGGTCGCGGTGATGTTCATGGGCGTGCTCGGGTTCTGCCAGGACTACCCGACCGCGAAGAAGGTCGTGGCCGACACGATGGCGGGCGTGCCCTCGGGCAGCTTCCTGGTGCTCTGGGACTGCACCGACACCTCCGAGGCCGCCCGGCGCAGCACCGAGAGGTACGCCGAGTCGGGCACCGTGCCCTACAACCTGCGCAGCGTCGAGCAGCTCGACGCCTACTTCGACGGTCTGGAGAAGGTCGAGCCGGGCCTGGTCACCATCTCGCGGTGGCGGCCCGACCAGGCCGAACCCGAACCCGAGCACGTCCACGGGTACGGCGCGGTCGCGCGCAAGCCGTGACCCGGCGGGCTCAGCGCGGCGGGCCGACGACGACCTGGCCGTAGGCGTCGGCGGCGGCCGACAGGGCCTCCTTGGAGATCTCGAACCCGTCCGGCCTTGGCGTGGACAGGTCGCGCCCGGCCTGGCGGAACATCCCCTCGATCCCGCCTGGCGTGGCGATCATGAGCAGGTCGGCCCGGTCGGAGGTGATGCGGTAGCCGTGCGGGATGTTGCGCGGCAGGTAGACGATCCCGCCCACGGAATGGACATCGTTCTTCACCCTTCTCGATGGGGCCGGTTAAGCGGAACATTTCGTCCGTTTCAACGTGCGGCGGCCCGAGCTGATTCCCCGCCGCCCCGGGCTACCGTTGATCGGGAGAGGAGGAGGCGTCCCATGAGCGAAGGCGGCGGGACGCGGCGCCGGCCGCGCCGCGATGCCGAGGCCAACCGGGAGCGGCTGCTCGCCGCGGCCGTCACCGTGATGCTGCGGGAGGGACGCGACGCCCCGCTCGCCGCCATCGCCGCCGAGGCCGGGGTCGGCATCGGGACGCTGTACCGGAGGTACGCCGACCGGCAGGCCCTCCTGCACGCGCTCGAACACCGCGCCTACGACCTGCTCGTCGGCATCCTGGACGAGATCGGCGAGCTGCGCTGCACGGGCCTGGCGGCGATCGGCGAATACCTGTCTCGTTGCTTCGCCGCCGGTGACCAGCTCGTCCTGCCGCTGCACGGCGCGCCGCCCCTGATGACACCGGAGGCGGTGCGGGCCCGCCAGACGATCGATCACCGCCTGGAGGAACTCCTCGACCGCGGCCGGACGGACGGCACCATCCGCGCGGACGTCAACGCCACCGACGTCATCGTGTTCGCCGCCCTCATCACCCAGCCCCTCTCCTACGGGCCCGGCTGGCCGCGCCTGGCGCGGCGCCAGATCACGCTCTTCCTGAACTCGCTGGCCGGCGACGGGCCGCTCGACGTCCCCGGCCCGCAGATCAAGCAGGGCGACATCGAAGCCGCCTTCGCGAAGAACTCCGCCGCGGCCAGACGGCGGAAATGAAGGGGTGTCCCGTGTGACCAGGCACGGGAGAGTCTGTCCACATCGGTCCGTCGGTGGGTAGGGTGCCCGGGTGCGGGTGGTTGTCACGGGTGCGGCGGGGTTCATCGGGAGCCATGTGGCCGACGCGTTCTCGGCGGCCGGGCATGAGGTGCTCGCCGTCGACGCGCCCCGGCGGTCACCGACCCCGGACCTGGCGCGGCGGACGTGGGCCGAGGTGGCCGCCCGTCCCGGGGTCGTCGCGGCGGAGATCGACCTCGCGGTGCACGGGCTGGACGCCGTCGCCGCCGCGGACGTCGTCGTCCACCTGGCGGGACGGCCCGGCGTCCGCGACTCGTGGGGGGCCGGACGCGCCGTCGCCGAACGGGACAACGTGCTGGCGACGCGGCGGCTGCTCGCGTCCTGCATGGGCCGCCCGGCGCGGCGCAGGCCCAGGGTGATCGTCGCGTCGAGTTCGTCGGTGTACGGGTCGGCGGGTCGGCGGCCGAACCGGGAGGACGACCCGCTGTCCCCGGCGAGCCCGTACGCGGTCAGCAAGGTCGAGGTGGAGCGGCTCGCGGGCCTGGCGGCGCGGGACGGGCTGCGCACCGTCCTGCTCAGGTACTTCTCGGTGTACGGGCCGAGGCAGCGGCCCGACATGGCGTTCCACCGGTTCGCCGAGGCGGCGCTGGACGGGCGCCCGCTGCCGGTGTTCGGCGACGGGCGCCGCTCGCGGAGCTTCACGCACGTCCGGGACGTGGTCGCGGCCACGCTGGTCGCGGCGGCCGAGGAGCTTCCGCCCGGGATCGCCGTCAACGTCGGCCATGACGAGCCGGTGGGGGTCACGGACGCGATCGGGCTGCTCACCGGCGTCCTGGGCGTCCGGGCGGAGATCCGGCGGGAGGCGCCGGTGGCCGGCGACGCCGAGCGCACGTGGGCCGACACGAGCCGGGCCCGGCGGCTTCTCGGATGGACGGCCACGACCGGGCTCGCGGAGGGCCTGACCGACCAGATCGCCTGGCATCGAGAGCTCCGGGCCGTTTCCCGGAGTGGAGCGCCGGCGGAGCGGAGGGAAGCGGCCCGGAGCTCCCTTCCGGGGGGTGTGGGGGGTCGCCCCCCACAGGACGGGCGGGCCGAGGGAGTGCGGGTCGGATGATGAAGCACCGGGCGGCCTATGTCGCGTTCGATCGGTTCCCGTCCAGCAAGGGGTCGGCGGTGCACATCGCGCAGATGGCCGACGAGCTGTTCACGCGGTTCGGCGGCGGGCTGCTCGGCGTGCTCGGCGGCGGTGACCTGCCGCGCTACCAGCGGGAGGGGACGCGGGAGATCGCCCGGTTCGACGCGCAGGTGCCGAACCTCATCGACCGGGCCGAGGCGTTCTCGCGCTGGGTCGCGGGACATCTGGAGCCGCACCGGGACACCCTGGAGGTCTGCCACGTCCGTGATCCGTGGAGCGCGCTGCCGGCGATCGGGGACGGCCGCCGCCACAAGGTCGTGTACGAGGTCAACGGCCTGCCGTCGATCGAGATGGCGCACACGTGGCCGTGGGCCGCGCCGAGGACGCTCGACAAGATCCGCGAGCTGGAGCGGTTCTGCCTGGAGCGCAGCGACGCCGTCGTCGTGCCGTCGCGGGTGATCGGCGCGGCCGTCGCGCGGTTCGGCGTGCCGGACGGCAAGATCCATCTCGTCCCGAACGGGGCGGAGATCCCCGACCGGCCGCAGCGGCCCGCGGACGCGCCGGAGCGCTACGTCGTGTACGTCGGCGCGCTGCAGCCCTGGCAGGGCCTGGACGTCCTGACGCGTGCGTTCGCGCGGCTCGCCGACCTGCCCGAGCTGCGGCTCGTGATCTGCGCGTCCGTCCCGGAACGGCGGGCGAAGCCGGTGCGGCGGCTGGCCGAGCGGCTCGGCGTCGCCGGGCGGATCGACTGGCGGTTCATGCTGCCGCACCGGGAGATCGCGGCCTGGCTCGCGCACGCCGAGGTCTCGGTGGCGCCGCTGACCGGCTGCGCCCGCAACCTCGACCAGGGCTGCGCGCCGCTGAAGGTGATCGAGTCCATGGCGGCGGGCGTGCCGGTGGTCGCCTCCGACCTGCCGGCGGTGCGGGAGCTGATGGCGGACGGGGAGCATGGGCGGCTCGTCCCCGCCGACCGTCCCGCCGAGCTGGCGAGGGCCGTCCGGATCCTGCTGGAGTACCCGGACGAGGCCGCCGCGATGGGCCGCAGGGCCCGGCGGCGCATCGAGCAGGACCTGACCTGGACACGTTCACGCGCGTTGCTGGCCGATGTCTACCGTACGATCGCGCCGTCTGATCGATAGGTGGTTCGTCATGTTCTGGCGTAAGCAGAAGGCCGCCATCGAGCGGTTCCACCCCCTGCACAGGGCGCTGACCCTGGAGAAGGGCTTCGCGGTCTCGCTGCGGCGCGACGACTGGGAGCCGGTGATCCAGAGCCTCGCGCGGCACCGGACCGAGATCCGGCGGCGGAGGTGGCTGCTGCCGGCCCGGGTCCCGGGCGTCCTCGTGCCGATGCTGCGGATCATGGCGTCCGACATGCGGCCGGACGGGGTGCTGTCCGTCGCGGCGGACGTGCGCGGCCCGCGGCTCCCGGAGAAGACCGGGCCGCAGTACGACGTGCCCGTCCAGCGCCCGGTCCTGTCGATGAAGCAGTGGTACGCGATGGACCCGTGGCTGCGCATGCGGGCGGAGCTGCGGGACGGGAGCGTCCTGGAGCTGTCGGTCACCGACCGGGTGCGCTACCGGCGGCGCCGGAAGCGGAACCCGCGCGGCAAGATCAAAATCAAGACGAAGACGAAGACGACGCATCTGGTGCGCGTCACCCGGCGGCTGGCGAAGGACACGGCCGTCCAGCGTCCCGGGACACCGCCGCCGCCCTGGATCAGGGTGCAGGTCAAGCAGGGAAGGCGGATGATGTTCCGCGCGAACGGGAAGCTCCCCGGCCCGCTCGGCGAGGCGGAGCTGATCGACCGGATCCTGCACGTGTCGACGGAGCCGTTCCGCTGGACGCCGCCCGGCCGGGCCATGGGGAGGACGACGACATGAACCGCTGCACCGTGACCACCGGTTTCTTCGTCCTCGGACGCTGCGGGCAGCAGGCCGTCGCGTCGTGCCCGCAGTGCGCGCGGCCCGTCTGCGCCGCGCACGCCGGGCCGGGCGGGCTCTGCAGCGAATGCGCGACGGCCCAGGGCTACACCAACCAGGACCCGCATCACCCGTCCTGGACGGGCGGTTTCCGGCGCCGCTACTACCAGAGCAGTTCCCACGCCTATCGCGACACCTACTGGTACTCGTCGTTCGACGAATACGACCGTGGCGCGTTCAACCCGGGCGACGACTACTCGCACGGCGGCGACTGGGGCGACGACGACACCGGTTTCGTGGACAGCTGATGCACCGCGTCCTGTGGATCACCGAGCACTATCCGCCGAGCCGGGGCGGCATGTCGCAGTCGTGCGACCGGATCGTGCGGGGGCTGCGCGCGGCCGGGGTGGAGGTCGACGTCGCGCACCTGACGCGCCGCGCCCGCCCCTGGGGCGTCACCCGCGAGCAAGGCGGACGCCTGATCCCGGCACCGCTCGGCGACGATTCCGAGCACGCCCTGCGCAGGCTGTGGACGACGATCACCGCCGAGGACCTCACCGGCTATACCCACGTCGTCGCGTTCGGCGGCGTGTACGCGACGCTCGCCGCGCCCGTCCTGTCCGCGCTGCTGGACGCGCCGCTGGTCACGCTGCTGCGCGGCAACGACATCGACGTCGGCGTGTTCTCGATGCGGCGCCGCGGCGTGCTGGCGGACGCGCTGCGCGCCTCGTCCCGCGTGTGCGTCGTCGCGCGCTCGCACGCGCCGCTGGTGTCCGCGCTGGTCCCGGACGCGGCGGTGACGTTCGTGGCCAACAGCGTCGACACGGAGCAGTGGCGGGTCCTGCCGTCCGAGCGGGAGCGGGGCCGGGCGTGGCGGGACGAGCACGTCCGGGCGGGGCGCCGCACGATCGGCCTCATCGGGCAGCTCAAGGTCAAGAAGGGCATCGGGTTCTTCCTGGACGCGCTGGCCGCGTCCGGGCACGCGGAGGCGTTCCACCTGCTGCTGGTCGGCGAGGTCGAGGAGCCGGTGACGGAGTGGCTGGCCGAGCGCGAGGGCTCCGTCCCGCACTCGTTCCTGCCGTTCCTTGAGCGCTACGACCTGCCGGCCGTCTACGCGAGCTGCGACCTGGTCGCCCTGCCGTCGTTCTACGACGGGATGCCGAACGTGGCGCTGGAGGCGGCGGCCCTCGGCGTGCCGCTCATCGCGTCGGACGGGGGCGGGCTCGCGGACGTGGCCGACGACGAGATCGGCTTCGCGTTCCCGGCGGGCGACGCGCACGCCTGCCGCGCCGCGATCGACCGGGCGGCACGGGCCGGCGACGCGGAGCTCGCGAAGCTCGGCGCCGCGGGCGCGGAGCGCATCCGCCGCGACTTCACGCCCGCCGCCGAGACCGCCGGTTATCTCGCCGTGCTCGGCTCCGTGCGTTGATCGTCTGCTACGCGGCCGGTGACGGGCTGGGGCATCTGACGAGGCTCCGGTCCGTCCTGCACACCCTGCGCCTGGACGGCCCCGTGACCGTGGTGACGGGCTCCCCCTTCGCGGACGACCCGCGCGTCACCGGCGGCTGGCGCATCGTCCCCGCCCTCGATGCCGTCGACGCGGACGCGGACGAGGTGATCATCGACGCCTTTCCCGCCGGGCTGAAAGGCGACCTGACGCGCATCCCCGCCGGGCCAAGGGTCACCCACCTGGCGCGGCTCCTGCGCCTGTCTCTTATACACCTCTCCGAGCCCACGAGACCCTAAGACCACTCGTATGCC
>NZ_VCKW01000147.1 GCF_005889715.1 Actinomadura soli | reverse complement strand
GTCTGGAGCCGTCTGAGAGCCGCGACGAGGGGGCGGGGCGGCCGGGCCCGGCCGGAGAGCGGCCCGCCCGGCGGGCGCCCGTGGCGGCGCCGGCGTTCCCCGCGGCGGACGAGGGCGGCGACGAGCCGCGCGAGCACCTCAGCGTCCTGCACGTCTCGGGCCCGCGGTTCGGGCGGACGCTCGCCGAGCCGGGCGAGCCCACCACGGCCACCGAGTTGCAGGACCGCATCTGGAGCGACGTGACGCGGCTGGCCGACTCCGGTGTGCCGCGTCCCGAACTGCTCGTCGTCACCGGCAACATCACCCACTCGGGCAGCCGCAAGGAGTTCGCCGAGGCGCTGTCGTTCCTGACGAGCCTGCGCGCGCTGCTGGGGCTGGAGGCGCAGCGCGTCGTGATCGTCCCCGGCACGCACGATGTGACCCGTGCGGCGTGCCAGGCGTACTTCTCCAGCTGCGAGGCCGACGACATCGAGCCGCAGCCGCCGTACTGGCCGAAATGGCGGCACTACGCGGGCCTGTTCAAGGAGTTCTACCAGGGCATCGACGCGCTCATCTTCGACAGCGCCCAGCCGTGGACGCTGTTCCCGATCACGGACCTGCGGGTCGTGGTCGCCGGCCTCAACTCGACGCTGCCGCAGACCCACCGCGAGGCAGACCGGTACGGGCATGTCGGGCGGGCGCAGGCAGCCTGGTTCAACGAGCGCCTCCGTCATTTCGAGGACGAAGGATGGCTCCGCCTAGGCGCGATCGAGCACACGCCCATCGCCGGTGAGCCGGGTGCGCTGCGCGACCCCGAGACCGTCGAGATGCTGCTCGGCGGTCACGTCAACCTGTTCTTCCAGGGGGCGGAGTCGGAATTCGGTGCCGTTCCCCTGCTGGGCAACGGCGTCCCGTCCGTCCCCGCGCTGGGCCCTGGACGCCACCAGATCGTCGTCATACGGCACGACGGTCTCGACCGGTGGATCCCCGAAGACGCCGAACGGCGCGGCCCGGAGCGGCTCGAACAGCCGTGGTCGAACGTCCGGGGAACGTTCCCGCCACCGGCCGCGGAGACTCCGCCGGCGCCGCCCGTCCCGGAGATAGGCCCCAGGTCGAACGGCGCCGTCGACCCTGTGCCGGACCCCACGGCGCGGCTGCTCGACCGCCTGACGGAGGCGTGCGAGACGCGGTTCGAGCGCGCGACCATACGGCGCATCGTCCCGCCGCCAGGCGAGGACGGCCACGCCGACCCGCCGCACCTGCTGCTGACCCACCTGGAGGACGGGTTCGTCCGGCAGTACCGCATCGGCGCCCACGTGGGTCAGGTGACCGAATCGGACGTGGACGCGTTCGTCCGCCACGTGCACGCCGACGGCACCGACCACGGGTCCGAACTGGTGTACCTGGGGCCAGCACCGGCCCGCTCACTGCGCGACGACGCGCTGCGGCGCGGCATCCGGGTACGCAGCCTCACCGAGTTCCAGGGGCTCGTCGACCTGTCCGAGTACGTGACGGCCCAGACCGGACGCCTCTCCGCAGGCGGGCTGTATCCGCCGACCTTGTACGTACCGCAGCGCTACCGGGAACTCGACCGTCTCCGCGGCGATTCCGCGTCCGGCGAGGAGAGCCGTTCGATCACGGAGGTCCACGAGGACGTCGTCGGCGAGATGCTGCGCCTGCTGGCCGCCGACCACGGCCGGTTCCTGCTGCTGCTCGGCGACTTCGGACGCGGCAAGACGTTCGCCCTGCGCGAGCTGGCCCGCCGCATCCCGGAGGAGCTCCCGCACGTCATCCCGATCCTCATCGAGCTGCGGGCGCTGGACAAGGCGCACTCGGTGGACGGTCTCGTCGCCGCGCACCTGGCCAACCACGGCGAGGAGCTCATCGACCTCAAGGCGTTCCACTACATGCTCCGCCAGGGACGCATCGTGCTGCTCTTCGACGGGTTCGACGAGCTCGTCACGCGCATGACCTACGACAAGGCCGCCGACCACCTCGACACGCTGCTGCAGGCCGCCCAGGACAAGGCCAAGATCGTGGTGGCGAGCCGCACGCAGCACTTCAAGTCGCAGGCGCAGGTCCTCACCGCGCTGGGCGAGAAGGTCGGCGTCCTCCCGCACCGGCGCGTCCTCGGGCTGGAGGAGTTCGCGCCGCCGCAGGTCCGCTCGTACCTGCTGAACCGGTACGGGGACGAGGCCGCGGCCGAGGCGCGGCTGGACCTCCTGGCGGGCATCGAGGAGCTGCTGGCGCTGACGGCCAACCCGCGGATGCTGTCGTTCATCGCCGACCTGCCCGAGGACCGGCTCCGCGCGGTCGCGCAGGCGCGCCGCGCCGTCAGCCCCGCCGACCTGTACCACGAGATCCTGTCGTCCTGGCTGGCGCACGAGGCCGACCGGGTCGGCGGCTCGGGCGGCCCGTCCGGGCTGAAGGCCGACGACATGTGGCGCGCCGTGGGGACGCTCGCGCTGCGGCTCTGGGAGGGCAACGAGCAGTTCCTGCGCCTCGCGGAGCTCACGGACGTCTCGGACGCGCTCACCGGCCTCGCCGGAGGGCGCATGTCTCCCCACCAGGTGACGCACGCGGTCGGCGCCGGAAGCCTGCTGATCCGCACCGACGAGGGCCTGTTCGGGTTCATCCACACGTCCGTCATGGAATGGCTGGTCGCGCGGCACATCGCGGACGAGTTCGCCAAGGGCGCGGCGCCGTCCGCGCTGGCGAGCCGTGCGCTGTCCCAGCTGACCGTCGACTTCCTCTGCGACCTCGCCGACCCCCGCGCATGCCAGGGGTGGGCGGCCGGGGTCCTCGCCGACCCCGACGCCGACGACACGGCCCGCGCCAACGCGATCCGCGTCACGACACGGCTGCGCACCCCGGCGCGCACCGATCTGCGCGGCGCGCGCCTGCAGGGCGAGGACCTGTCCTACCGCGACCTGCAGGAAGTCGACCTCACAGGCGCGGACCTCACCGACGCGCAACTCGTCGGCGCCAATCTGTCGCGCGCCGTCCTGCGGGACGCGTCCCTGGCCGGGGCGCGCCTGGACGAGGCCAAGCTGACCGGCGCGGACCTGCGCGGCGCTGACCTGTCCCGGGCCCGCCTGGCGCGCGCCGACCTGCGGGACGTCACCGTCGACGGCAGCCGCTGGACGCGCGCCGCCCTGGTGGACGCCGTGCTCCCCGACCGGATCGCCAACGCGCCCGAACTGCGCGAGGCGGCGATCGCCCCGGGGCGTCCGATCGACATCCAGGTCGCCCCGCCCGCCGTCGGCGTCCCGTACGGCTTCCACTTCCAGACCAGCCGTCTCCCCCACCCCCTCGCCTACAGCCCCGGCGGCTCCGTCCTGGCCGTGGGCAGCGAGGACGGCGGCGTCCTCGTGTGCGACGCCATCACGGGCATTCCGCTGCGCACGCTCCAGGGCCACACCGACCGCGCCTACGCGGTCGCGTTCGACTCCCCGGGGAACCTCCTGGCGAGCGGCTCCGCAGACGGCACCGTCCGCATCTGGGACCTCGCCACCGGCCACACCGCCCACACCTTCACCGTCCACCCCGAAGGGGTGTGGCCTGTCGTCGTCGGCGGACGCTCCCCATCGGGCGCCGAGCTCGTCGCAGCGGGCGCCGCCGACGGGACCATCCGTGTCTGGGACGCCGCGTCCGGCGCCCTCCTGCACGAGCTGTCCGGGCACACCGCGCCCGTCTACACGGCGGTGTTCGACCCCGCGGGCTCGCTCATGGTCACCGGTGACGCGGGCGGCACGCTACGCGTCTGGGACCTCGCCACAGGCGCCCTCCAGCGCGAGCTGACCGGCCACCACGGCGCGGTGTACCGGGCCGTGTTCCATCCGGACGGCTCCCTCCTGGCCGCCGGAGACCAGGCGGGCGCCGTCCGGCTCTGGGACACGCGTTCCGGCGAGATCAGGCAGGAACTCCTCGGCCACACCGGACGCGTCTACGCCATCGCGTTCCACCCGGACGGGAACCTCCTGGTCACCGGCGACACCAACGCGTCCGTCCGCATCTGGGAGGACGGCCTCCAGCGCACCACCCTGCAGGGCCACCGGGGCGCCATCTACCAGGCGGCGTTCAGCCCGGACGGCGGCCGCCTCGCCACCGCCGACAGCGCCGGGGCCGTCCGCCTCTGGGACCCGCGGAGCGGCCGGCAGCGCCTCGAACTGGCCGGGCACCGCGGCGCGGTGTGGCCGTTCGCGTTCCGCCCGGACGGCGCCCAGCTCGCCACCAGCAGCAACGACGGCACGGCCCGCCTGTGGGACGCCGAGACCGGGCAGTGCCGCGTCGTGCTGCGCGGCCACGGCCGCCGCGTCACCGGCGTCGCGTTCAGCCCGGACGGCGGCATGCTCGCGAGCAGCGGCAACGATGGCCTGGTCCGGCTCTGGGAGCCCCGCTCCGGGCGCATGATCCGCGAGCTGCGCGGCGTCGCCGACAACCTCACCTCCGCCGCGTTCAACACCCGCGACTCCCAGCTCGCCACCGCCACCAACGACGGCGGCGTCCACCTGTGGCAGGCCGGGACCGGCACGTTCGAGCGCGAGCTGCACGCGGAGACCGACCACGTGTGGGCGCAGGCGTTCTCGCCCGCCGGCGACGTCCTCGCCACCGCCAACGACGACGACACCGTCCGGCTCTGGTACTGGACGACCGGCCGCGAGATCGTCAACCTCGCCGACCACAAGGGCCGCGTCCGCTCCATCGACTTCCAGCCGGGCGGCGCCCTGGTCGCGACGGGCTGCGACGACGGCCTCGTCCGGCTCTGGCATCCGCGCACCGGCGAACTCGCCACCGAGCTGCGCGGCCACACCGACCGCGTCTACCGCGTGGCGTTCTCGCCGTCCGGCGAGACCCTCGCCAGCGCCAGCAACGACGGCACCGTCCGCCTCTGGGACCCGTCCACGGGAGAGTCGCTGCACACCCTCACCGGCCACACGGGACGTCTGTGGGCGACCGCGTTCCACCCGTCCGGCGACCTGCTCGCCAGCGCGGGCGACGACATGGTCGTGCGCCTCTGGGACCCGTCCACCGGCGAGACCGTTCACACCCTCACCGGCCACACCCGCCGCATCTGGTCGGTCGCGTTCAGCCCGGACGGCGCACACCTCGCCACCGCCGGCGACGACGGCGCCGTCATCCTCTGGGACGTCACCGACCACACCGCCCCCGCGCGCCGCGCCACCCTCCTCGGCCTGGCCGAAGGCTGGGCCGCCCTGGCCCCCGACGGCCGCTACAAATGGGAGGGCAACGCCACCGCGGAGTTCTGGTACGCCGTGGGCATGTGCCGCTTCGAGCCCGGGGAACTGGACGCCTACCTACGCGAAGTCCACCAACTCCCTTTGGACGCGCCCTTCTGAGCCCGCCCCGGGTCTGAGCCCGTGCGTTCTGAGCCCGTCCGGCCGTCAGAAGTCGAAGACGTGACCGTAACTGATGCTGGCGCACGCGTCATTGGTGATGGTCTCGGAGAACGGCTTGATGGGCACGCCCTTCCAAGAACCGGTCGCGGCGGCGTCCACCGGGATCCAGACCGCGAGGCAGAAGGCCCGCTGCGGCGGAACCTTCGAGATATCCCCGATCGCCAAGGCGAGCTCGGCGCAGGCGGCCTTCGCGTTCTTATGGGTGCCGCCGATCGGATCACAGGTCAGCGTCGCATACCGAGGCTTTCCGCTTTCCTCGTCCGAATGCGGCCATGCCCGGACATCCGGATGACCATTTCCGCTATCGTCCGGGGGCCCGGGGCGGCCTGCCCGATCGCCGGAACCGGCATGATCACCACAATCTCGGAAAACGCGATTTCCGCGGCACCGGGCGCATCTCTCAGCGAACAACATTGATCACGTGACGTGCCGGATTAAGAGCGCCCCATAACGGGGCCCATCACCTTCTGCGGCACCCCGCTCACCGACGCGGGGTGAGCGATTCCCAGAGGGCGTCGACCTGGGATTTCAGGTCGTCGAGCGTCCCGGAATTGTCGATGACGTGCGTGGCGACGGCGCGGCGCTCGGCGCGGGACGCCTGGCTGGCCATGCGGGCGCGGGCGTCCTCCTCGGTCATGCCGCGGCGGGCGACCAGCCGGTCGAGCTGGACCTCTTCGGGGGCGTCCACGACGACGACTTCGTCGTACATCTCCGCCATGCCGTTCTCCAACAGGAGCGGGACGTCGTAGACGACGACGGCACCGGCAGGGGCAGCGTCCATCAGCTCCCGCGTCCGCTCCCCCACCAGCGGATGGACGATCGCGTTCAGCGCCGCGAGCCGCTCCGGATCGCCGAACACGATCCGGCCGACCTTCTCGCGGTCGAGGACGCCGGACGGGAGCAGCACCTCCTCGCCGAACTCCGCGACGACCGCGGCGAGGCCCGGGGTGCCGGGCTCCACCACCTCGCGGGCGATCTTGTCGGCGTCGATGACGACGGCGCCGCGCTCGCGGAGGCGGGCCGACACCTCGCTCTTGCCCGACCCGATCCCGCCGGTGAGACCCACTTTCAGCACGGACTCACCCTAGCCGTCCGCCTTCCCGGCGGGGACGAGGGGTTTGCGCATGTGGACGAGGGTGAGATGCGCCGCGACGCGCTCGCGGTGCGTCTCGGCGTAGCCCAGCCTCCGGTACAGGCGCAGGTTCGTCTCGCTGAGGTGCCCGGTGAACAGGACGCACGCGTCGGCACGTCCGGCGACCTCGCCCTCCAGCGCGGCGAGCAGCCGCCCGCCGATCCCGCGGCCCTGCAGGTCCGGGACGACGACGAGCCGCCCGACGAGGCAGGTGTGGTCGCTGAACTGGGCGCGGACGGCGCCGACGAGGCGTCCGTCCAGCACGGCCTTCAGCACCACCGCGTCACCGGCCAGGACCTTCTGGAGCTGTTCGGCCGACTCGACCAGCGGGGGGATGAACGGGTCGCCGTACAGCTGCGCCTCCGTGACGTACGCGGCGCGCTGGACGGTCAGCACCTCCCCGGCGTCCTGCGGAAGGGCCCGCTCGATCACGACGGCCAACTCGCTCACGGCCCCGCTCCCCGCTTCGCTCATGGGGTTGACCCTAGCGGCGGAACGCGGGCCTGGTCCGCTCAGCCGCCGATCCGGACGGTCACCGCGACGGGATAGTGATCCGAGGCCCTGGAGACCGGCACATCGTACTCGGTGACGAGGACGCCGTCCGACCCGAAGATCCAGTCGACATGGGCGCCGTCGGACCTGGTCGGGGACGAGTCGTCGCCGATCGCCGCGCTGCGCAGGTCGGTGCCCTCGGTCATCGCGGCCAGTTCGGGGCTTCCGGGCTCGGCGTTGAAGTCGCCGCCGATCAGTGTGCGGGGCGCGCCGCCCCAGGCCCGCAGCAGCGCGGCGATCGAGCGGGACCGCTCGTCGGCCTTGTCGTCGCCGCCCTCCAGGTGCGTCGACCACACGTCCATCGTGGTGCCGCCGACGCCGAGCCGCGCCCACACGTAGCCGCGGATCTGCGACCAGTCGCCGCGCGACATGCGGCCCGTCCCTGAGCTGCGCACGGGCAGCGAGGTGAGGATCGCGTTGCCGAACTGGCCGTCGGCGGCCGGCCCCCAGATCAGTTTCATGCCGAGGCGGCGCGACAGCCACACCCCGACGTCGGCGGTGCCGGACAGCAGCGACCCGCGGCCGGCCTCCTGCAGCAGGACGACCTGGGCGCGCTGCCCCTCGATCACGCGGGCGATGCCCTCCGGGTCGAGGCGCCCTGACTGGTCGACCGCGTCGTGGATGTTGTAGCTGAGCACCCGCACCGTCCCGGGGACGGGCGCCGCCTGCGCCTTCCCGTCCGGCGCGGCCACGGTGAACACGATCGTCCCGGCGAGCAGGCCGAGCGCGGCGCCGCCGGCGGTGAGGGCGCGCAGCGGCGCGCGGGCGGGCAGCGGGCCGCCCCGCGCGGCGGCGATCGCGGCGAGCGCGCCGAGCAGGATGCCGGCGAGGCCGGGCAGCAGGTTGTTCGGGAATGGCAGCGGCGACACGGCGCTGACCTGGTACGGGACGAGGACGACGACGATGAGCAGGCCGCCGAGCGCGGCCCCGGCGTCGATCCGCCACACCGGCCCGCCGGTCCCCGCGCGCCGCAGCGGCGCCCGGCACGCGACGGCCAGCAGCCACGCCGACAGCACCTGACCGAGGATCACGATCGGCACGACCTCGATGCCGGAGACCGCGTACGTCCCGGCGACGGCTCCCGCGCCGACCCCGAGGACGGTGCCGCCGAGCACGCACACCCCGCCCGGCACGGCCCGGACGGCGAGGCCGGACGCGAGGAACGCCAGCGCGAGCCCCTGCCCGGCGACGATCACGACGTGCGCGGCGGTCAGCGACCGCCAGCCCGAGGACGCCACGAACGCGGGGCTGGACAGCACGAGGACCTGCAGGGCCAGGAACGGTCCGAACGCGGCGGCGCCGAGCGCGTCCCGCCAGGAGATCCCGGGCGCGGCGACCGGCCCGGACGACAGCTCCCGGTACAGCGCGGCGGCGCCGAGCCCGACGAACGCCAGGCACGCCAGCCACGGCCCGGCACCGGACCGCCACACCGGGTCCCAGGTGGCGAAGCACATCCGCACGGCGGTGTCGATCGACAGCCCGGCGACGGTGGCGGTGGCGAACCCGACGCCGGACAGGCCGCGGGCGCCCTCGTACAGCGCCGCGACGGCGATCATGCCGATGGCGGTGCCGGCGAACGCCAGCCAGGTGCGCGGGTCGATGGCCTGCGCGAGCAGCCGGACGGCGAGGAGCCCGCCGACACCGGCGATGAGCAGGCCGCGCGGGCCGGCGGCGCGGCGGATCAGCGGCGCGGCGAACCCGGCGAGGTACACGGCGAGGACGCCGGCGGCGGCGACCCCGGTGCCGGCCTCGTCGGCGAACCGGTCGAGCTGGGGCAGCGAGAACCGGAGCGTCTGCGCGAGCACCGCGACGGTGACCGCGATGAGCGCGAGCCTGGCGGGGCCCTGCGGGACGATCGGCGGTCCGGCGGGGGCGGGGCCGCCGGTTCTCGTGCCTACCTCTGTGCTGGCCACTTGAACATGTGCTCCCGGGGACGAGCGGACCTACGGGATGAACGGACCTTGGGACGAGCGCACCCTTGGGGTGGGGCGAGGCTACCAACCCGGCGCAGCCGAGCACGGCCGGAGTGCGATCCCGCGGGATCGCACTCCGGCCGTGCTCGGAACGTCACCGGCCGCCGCGCAGGACCGTGGTCACCGACTCACGGTCCTGACGCGGACGACGCGCGCCAAAGGGCGGATCAGCGGTCGGTCACTGGCCGCCGGACAGCTTCTCCCGCAGCGCGGCGAGGGCCTCGTCGGTGGCGAGCGCGCCGCCTCCGGACTCGCTCTCCCCGCCGCCCGAGTAGGACGTCTCGCCGCTGGAGCTCCGCTCGCCGCCGCCGCCCGCGGGTTCGGCGCCCGCCTCGGCCTCGGCCTTGCGGGCCTCCTCGATCTGCCGGCGGTGGGCGTCGAAGCGGGACCGGGCCTCGGCGTACTGCCGCTCCCAGGTCTCGCGCTGCTCGTCGAAGCCCGGCAGCCACTCGCCCGTCTCGGCGTCGAAGCCTTCGGGGTACTTGTAGTTGCCCTGGTCGTCGTACTCGGCGGGCATGCCGTACAGCGTCGGGTCGAAGTCCTCTTCTTCGACTCCGGCCGCGCCCTCGTTGGCCTGCTTGAGCGACAGGCTGATCCGGCGCCGGTCGAGGTCGATGTCGATGATCTTCACGAAGATCTCGTCGCCGACCTGGACGACCTGCTCGGGGATCTCCACGTGCCGCTCGGCCAGCTCGGAGATGTGCACCAGGCCCTCGATGCCCTCCTCGACGCGGACGAACGCGCCGAACGGCACCAGCTTGGTGACGCGGCCCGGCACGACCTGCCCGATCTGGTGGGTGCGGGCGAACTGCTGCCACGGGTCTTCCTGCGTCGCCTTGAGCGACAGCGAGACCCGCTCGCGCTCCATGTCGACGTCCAGGACCTCGACCGTGACCTCCTGGCCGACCTCGACGACCTCCGACGGGTGGTCGATGTGCTTCCAGGACAGTTCGGAGACGTGCACGAGGCCGTCCACGCCGCCGAGGTCGACGAACGCGCCGAAGTTGACGATGGACGACACGACGCCCTTGCGGACCTGGCCCTTCTGCAGGGTGTTGAGGAAGGTCTGGCGGACCTCGCTCTGCGTCTGCTCCAGCCAGGCACGGCGGGACAGGACCACGTTGTTGCGGTTCTTGTCCAGCTCTATGATCTTGGCCTCGAGCTCGCGGCCGACGTAGGGCTGCAGGTCGCGCACCCGGCGCATCTCGACCAGCGAGGCGGGCAGGAAGCCGCGCAGCCCGATGTCGAGGATGAGACCGCCCTTGACGACCTCGATGACGGTCCCGGTGACGATGCCGTCCTCGTCCTTGATCTTCTCGATCGTGCCCCAGGCGCGCTCGTACTGGGCGCGCTTCTTGGACAGGATCAGCCGGCCCTCCTTGTCCTCCTTCTGGAGGACGAGGGCCTCGACGTGGTCGCCGACGGTGACGACGTCGTTCGGGTCGACGTCGTGCTTGATGGACAGCTCGCGCGAGGGAATGACGCCCTCGGTCTTGTAGCCGATGTCGAGGAGGACCTCGTCACGATCGACCTTGACGACAGTGCCTTCGACAATGTCGCCGTCGTTGAAGTACTTGATGGTCTCATCGATCGCGGCGAGGAAGGCTTCCTCGGACCCGATGTCGTTGACCGCTACCTGCGGGGTGGTCGAGGTGGCCTCGGTGCTGCTCGTCATGTGTCGGCTGGCTCCGGTACGGACATGGAAGTCGTATGGGTTGTGCGCGGAGGGCCGTTATCCGCCCTGCCGAAGACCGGAATGGGACGTGGTCGCTGCCGCGTCATTGAACCGAACCGTTGTCGCCGACCTGACCGAGCGCGAGCCTGCTCCGTCCGAAGCGCGCGCAGGCCCACAGCGCAGCGATCAGGATATGGGACCGAACTCCCGTGGTCAATCCGGTCGGGGGCGCGCCGTCAGTATGTTCGCGCCCGCGCCCGGTACGTCCCGTCCAGCCGGTCCTCGGCCGTCTTCGGAAACGTCACGGTGTTCGGGTCGCCGTCGGAGGTGTACCGCTCGTCAGGGTTTTTGTCCAGGTACTCCAGCCAGGCGGTGGAGCAGTACTTCGTGCAGTCGTTCTCTTTGATCTTGCCCTCGGAGCGGACGCGGTCGATGTTCCACCGGTCGAACTCCTCCGCGAACGGCGACGGCGACGGCCGCCACCCGGCGAGGAAGATCCCCTGGAACGAGTACCGCGCACCGTCGCCGCGCGCCCACTTCTCCTTGCGCGGCACCGACCCGAACGGATATGCCAGCGTCGCCGTGTGGGCCCCGGTCAGCTGGACGATCCGGTCCTCCATCCCGCCGATCTCCTCGTGCACCTTCTGCTCCGACATGCCCGCGAGGTCGGGGTGCGTCATCGTGTGGTTGCCCAGCTCGAACCCCTGCTGCACGAGCCATTTCAGCCCCGCGCCCGCCGGGCCGTCCTCCAGCCCGAACAGCTCCTTGTTCAGGAAGAACGTCGCCGTGGGGCGGAACCCGGGGTTCTCCTGGGCGACCCGCTGGATGATCGCGACCGCGGTGTCCGGTTGCGGCCGCCCGGACGCGTCGAGCGCGAAGTGCCCGGGCGTGCTGTCGTCGAACGTCAGCACCACGGGATGCTTCCCCGCCGGGACGTTGAACCGCCCGCCGGCGAACTCGCCCGCGGTGATCGGGCAGTACCCGCCCTTGGCGAGCCGCGTCAGTTCGTCGTACAGCTCCTTCGACGACCGGTCGAGCGACATCTCGGGCTTCTTCACGATGCGGTGGTACATCAGCACCGGGACCTGGCCCAGCTCGTTCGCCTTGGCGGCCGCCGCCGCGGGCGCCGCCGCCGGGATCGGCCCGGTCGGGGTCGCGGACGCCGACGGCGTCCCGGACCCGCCCGGCGCGGGCGTCCCGCTCGCCTTGGCCGCGGTGGCGGCGTCGGCCGTCCCGGACGTGTTCCCGGCCCGCTCGGCCGTGGGCGCCTTCTCGCGCGCCCGCCGTTCACCGGGAAGCGTCAGCCCCAGGATCACGGCACAGACGATCACGACTCCAGCGATCTTGTGAAGCAGAGGCACGCTACCCCCCGCCGGTCGACCCGAACAGGACCCGGTGGACAGAGTAGGCCCCCCGGACATCTATGGACACCCGCTCGCGTACCCCCAAGATCCCCACGCAGCCCCCGCGCCCGCCCCGAATCCCGCCAAGTCGCTTTTACCAGGGAAAGTGTCCCCAGACGACCATCGCGACGACGACCGAAGCTCACAGGGGACGAAGAAACGAACTCGCGAAACGCGATCACACCGCAAGCAGGACGCACCAAGGCCCGCCCGCTACTGCGCAGCCCTCAGCCCGCCACCGCGACGCCCTCAGCCCGTCACCGCGACGCCCTCAGCCCGTCACCGCGACGCCCTCAGCCCGTCACCGCGACGCCCTCAGCTCGTCACCGCAACCACGTGACAACCCTCACCGTCGCGATCGCGTCCGAAGGCAGGTTTCGAGCCCGCGAGAAACCTGATCGCGCAGCGAGCCCCCAGGCGAGACGAAGCGATGCCAGCGATCGCACCGCGTTTCTCGACGATGGAGGGCCCCCCGGGCCCGAAGGAGGAGAGAAATGCAATTAATGCGCAGCGTCCTGCCAGGTTTGGCCGGTGCCCATGGAGACGCTCAGGGGGGCGCGGAGGTCGTAGGCGCCGGCCATCTCGGCGCTGACCAGGGTCTTGAGGTCGTCGAGCTCGCCCTGGGCCACCTCGAAGACGAGTTCGTCATGGACCTGGAGGAGCATCCGGGACGTCAGGCCCGCGGCGCGGAGGGCGCGGTCGACGTTGAGGCTGGCGACCTTGATGATGTCGGCGGCGGAGCCCTGGATGGGGGCGTTGAGGGCCATGCGCTCGGCCATCTCGCGGCGCTGCCGGTTGTCGGAGTTGAGGTCGGGCAGGTAGCGGCGGCGGCCGAGGATCGTCTCGGTGTAGCCGTCCTGGCGGGCCTTGGCGACGATGTCGCGGAGGTAGTCGCGGACGCCGCCGAACTGCTCGAAGTACTCCTCCATGAGGCCGCGGGCCTCGTCCGGGGAGATCCGGAGCTGCTGGGAGAGCCCGTAGGCGGACAGGCCGTAGGCGAGGCCGTAGTTCATGGCCTTGATGCGGGCGCGCAGCTCGGGGTCGATCTGCTCGGGCGGGAGGCCGAACACGCGGGACGCGGTGATGGTGTGGAAGTCGGCGCCGGAGCCGAACGCCTCCAGGAGCGCGGCGTCCTCGGAGAGGTGCGCCATGATGCGCAGCTCGATCTGCGAGTAGTCGGCGGTGAGGAGGGACTCGTAGTCGCCGGAGACGACGAAAGCCTCACGGATCTGCCGGCCCTCGGAGGTTCGGATGGGGATGTTCTGCAGGTTCGGGTCGGTCGAGGAGAGGCGGCCGGTGGCGGCGATCATCTGGTTGAACGTGGTGTGGATGCGCCCGGCGTCGTCGGCCATCGGGATGAGGGAGTCGACGATGCTCTTCAGCTTCGCGACCTCGCGCCACCGCAGGATGTGCTCCAGGACGGGGTGCGGCTCCTTCTCCTGGAGGTTGGTGAGGGCCTCGGAGTCGGTGGTGTAGCCGGTCTTGGTGCGCTTGGTCTTGGGCAGGTTCAGCTCGTCGAACAGGACCTGCTGCACCTGCTTCGGCGACCCGAGGTTGAACTCGTGGCCGACGGCGCCGTGCGCGGCCTGCTCCTGCTCCTTGACCTGGCCGCCGAGGGACGCCGACAGCCCGGCGAGGTGGTCGGTGTCGACGGCGATCCCGGCGCGTTCCATGCCCGCGAGGACGCCGACGAGCGGCAGCTCCACCTCGTGCAGGAGGCGGGTGGCGCCGCGTTTGTCGAGGTCTTTGTCGAGGACGTCGGCGAGCTCGGTCACGGCGCGGGCGCGGACGGCGAGCGCCTCGGCGGCCTCCTCCTCGCCGGAGCCGTCGAGGGTGAGCTGCCCGGTGTCCTCGGTCTCGCTGCGCAGCTCGCGGTGCAGGTAGCGCAGCGCGAGGTCGGCGAGGTCGAACGTCCGCTGGCCGGGGAGCGCGAGGTAGGCAGCGAGCGCGGTGTCGCTGGTGAGGCCGTCGAGGACGATGCCGCGGGCGGCGAGGGCGAGCATCGGGCCCTTCGCCTCGTGGATCGCCTTGGGGCGCTTGGCGTCGGCGAGGTAGGCGGCGAGGGCGCGCTCGTCGTCCTCGATCAGCTCGGCCGGGTCGAGGTGCACGGCCGGGCCCTTCTTGGACGCCAGCGCCAGCGCGGTGATCTCGCCCGTGCCGCGGCCCCACGAGCCGGTGACGGCGATGCCGAGGCGGTCGCCGGCGTTGGCGTCGAGCCAGGCGGCGAGCGCGCCGGGCTCCAGCGCGTCGAGCTGGACGTCGAAGCCCTCGTCGGCCTCGGGCTCGGCGGCGGAGATCGAGGAGTACAGGCGCTCGCGCAGGACGCGGAACTGCAGCGAGTCGAACAGGGTGTGGATCTCCTCGCGGTCCCACTGGCCCATCGTCAGCTGCGGCGGCGTGAGTTCCAGGCCGACCTCGGTGTCGAGCTTGTTGATCTGGTGGTTGCGCAGGACCCCGGCGAGGTGCTCGCGCAGGCTGTCGCCGGCCTTGCCCTTGATCTCGTCGACGCGGGCCACGAGGGTGTCGAGGTCGCCGTACTTGAGGAGCCATTTGGCGGCGGTCTTCGGGCCGACGCCGGGCACGCCGGGCAGGTTGTCGCTGCTCTCTCCGACCAGCGCGGCCAGCTCCCGGTACCGGACGGGCGGGACGCCGTAGCGGCCCTCGACGGCGGCCGGGTCCATCCGGGACAGCTCGGAGACGCCGCGGATCGGGTACAGGATCGTGACGTCGTCGTTGACGAGCTGGAACGCGTCCCGGTCGCCGGTGACGATGAGGGTCTCCATGCCCGCGGACACGGCCTGGACGGACAGGGTGGCGATGATGTCGTCCGCCTCGAACCCGGCGACGGACATGCGCGGGATGCGCAGCGCGTCCAGGACCTCGAAGATCAGGCTGACCTGGCTGCGGAACTCGTCCGGGGTCTTCTGCCGGCCCGCCTTGTACTCGACGTACTGCTCGTGCCGGAACGTCGGCTCGGAGCGGTCGAACGCCACGGCGATATGGGTCGGCTGCTCGTCGCGCAGGACGTTGATGAGCATCGAGGTGAAGCCGTACACGGCGTTGGTCGGCTGCCCGTCGGTGGTGGAGAAGTTCTCCACGGGCAACGCGAAGAACGCCCGGTAGGCCAGGGAATGCCCGTCGAGCAGGAGAAGCCGGTCGCGCTTGTCAGGGGTCGCTGCTTTCGTCGCCACACCAGGACTCTAGTCTGCGTCAACGACAGTTTTGCGGAGGTCCGAAGACCGCGGCGAAGCGAGGATCTTCGGACCGACTCCCCGGGAGTCTGGGGGGCCGCCCCCCAGAAAGGTAGGGCCTGATGAGTGACACGGGGGACGCCGGGATCCTGTCCGACGGCGTGCACGGCGACCTGGCGAAGACCATGGGTGTGGAGTTCCTGGAGACGTCCCCGGAGCGTGTCGTGGGGCGGATGCCCGTCAAGGGGAACACCCAGCCGTACGGGCTGCTGCACGGCGGCGCCTCCTGCGTCCTGGCCGAGTCGCTCGGGTCCATCGGCGCCGCGCTGCACGCCGGCGCCGGACGCATCGCGGTCGGCATCGAGATCAACGCCACCCACCACCGGCCGGCCACCGACGGGCACGTGACGGGCGTGGCGACCCGCCTGCACGGCGGCCGGACGCTCGCCACCTACGACATCGTGATCACCGACGACGAGGACCGGCGGGTCTGCACCGCCCGCCTGACCTGCATGCTCCGGGACGCTCCCGGCGCGTGATCTCGCGTCCAGGTTCGCGGCCGGCTTCCTTTGCGATGCGCGGCCGGGGGTCTGTAGCGTAGATCGGAACGGCCCGGGATCACCGAGTAGACAACGTACGCGCCCGGGGAAGGTTCGTACGGCCCCAAAGGTGATCCCGGGCCAACGCATGTCCGGGGACGTCCATGGGCCGCCGGACGAGCCGATCCCGCCGCGCAGCGACACCGGTGTAGGGCCATCGCCGGTTGCAGTTGGGTTGCGAATCGCGCTGTGCCGTTCATCCGGAGCGCGATCGGCCGTACGTTCCGAGCATGCGCCTGCGTGCCCTACGTCCACGGGACCCCCTCACGGTCGCCGCCGCCGCCGCGCTGGCCGCAGCCGTCGCGTTCGCGGGATCCTCCGGCTCCGGGAAGGCCACGGCGGCGCCGGCCTACAGCATCCCCACCGAGAAGGTCCGCGAGGGCGAGTCCGTTCCGGAGGGCAAGACCGGGCGCAGCGCCGACATGACGTTCACCGTGATCGGCTTCCGCGAGGGCATGACCGAGGTGATGGGCACCCACGCCGCGATGGGCTCCAAGGGCACGTTCACCCGGATCCGCGTTCTGGCCGTCAACACCGGGCGCGACATCCAGGTGTTCGACACCTGGAAGCAGCGGCTCGTCACCGCCGACGGGAGGGCCCACTCCCCCGACGTCAACGCCACCATGATCAAACGGCAGCCGGAGCGGCTGTCCGTCGGCTCGTTCATGCGCGTCGAGTTCGACCTCTGGTTCGACGTGCCGCGCGGCGCGAAGGTCAGGGCCGTCCGGCTCTCCGGCTCGCCGCCGGTCGGCGCCGTCAGCGATCCCGCGCCCGCCGAGATCAAGCTCCCCTGACCGGCTCCCCCGGCCCTCGACGGCCCGAGCCCCGATCGGCGGCCCCGGGCGTCCCCCAGATCCCTCAGGACGCCCCGACGCGCCGCGCCCGCCCAGCCGGGCGAACCGGACCTGGACGGGCGCGTGCCGCAGCCTGGGAGCCGCTACCGGGACGTCCCCTCCTCGGCGTCGTCGTCGGCCTCGGGGGTGTCGTCGGCCCCAGAGGTGTCGTCGGCCTCCGCGGAGGCGACGTCCGACGCCGCGGCCAGGTCGGCGCCCGACGCGCCGCCCAGATAGGCCGCGCGGACCTGCGGGTCGTCGAGCAGGTCGCCCGCCGGCGCCGCCTTCACGACCCGGCCGGTCTCCAGCACGTACGCGCGGTGCGCGATCTGGAGCGCCTGCTGGGCGTTCTGCTCCACCAGCAGCACCGTCGTGCCGCGCCGGTTGATCTCCACGATGATCGAGAAGATCTGCTGGACGAGCATCGGCGCTAGGCCCATGGACGGCTCGTCCAGCAGGAGCACCTTCGGCTTGGCCATCAGCGCCCGCCCGATCGCGAGCATCTGCTGCTCGCCGCCGGACATCGTGCCGCCGGCCTGCGTCCGGCGCTCGGCCAGCCGCGGGAACAGCTCGTGCACCTGGGCCAGTTCCTTGGACACGTCCTCCTTGCGGGCGTAGGCGCCCATCAGGAGGTTCTCCTCCACCGTCATGCCGGGGAAGATGCCGCGCCCCTCCGGGGCCTGCCCGATGCCGGCGAGCACCCGCTTGTGCCCGGGCATGCGGCTGATGTCGCGGCCGTCGAAGCGCACCGCGCCCGACGACAGGCTCCGCAGACCCGAGATCGTCTTGAGCGTCGTGGTCTTCCCGGCGCCGTTCGCACCGATCAGCGTCACGATCTCGCCCTCGTCGACGGACACCGAGATGCCCTTCAACGCCGCGATCTTTCCGTAGTGGACGTGGATGTCGTCGATCTCAAGAAGCATCGGCCGGTGCCCCCAGATACGCCTCGATGACCCGCGGGTCGTTCTGCACCTCGGCCGGGAGGCCGTCGGCGATCTTCTGGCCGAAGTCCAGCACCGCGATCCGGTCGCTGATCCCCATCACCAGGCTCATGTCGTGCTCGATGAGCAGCACGGTCACCCCGGTGTCGCGGATCCTGCGGATCAGGTCCTGGAGCGCGACCTTCTCCGCCGGGTTCATGCCCGCGGCGGGCTCGTCCAGGAGCAGCAGCTTCGGCCCGGTCGCGAGCGCCCGGGCGATCTCCAGCCGCCGCTGGTCGCCGTACGGCAGGTTCTTCGCGGCCTCCTCGCCCCGGTGCGGGATGCCCACCAGCTCCAGCAGCTCGCGGGCCCGCTCCCTGCCGGAGCGCTCCTCGCGGCGATGCCAGGGCAGGCCGAGGCCCGCGGCGACGAACCCGGTCCGGTGGTGCGCGTCCGTGCCGACGAGGACGTTCTCGAGCGCCGTCATGTTGTGGAACAGGCGGACGTTCTGGAACGTCCGCGCCACGCCGAGCTTCGTGACGACGTACCGTTTCTTCCCGTCGATGCGCTTCCCGCGGAAGAGCACCCGCCCCTCGGACGGCCGGTACACGCCGGTGGTGACGTTGAACACCGTCGTCTTCCCGGCCCCGTTCGGGCCGATCAGCGCGAAGATCTCGCCTTCGGTGAGCGCAAGGTTCACCTTGTTGAGCGCGACCACGCCGCCGAAGCGCATCACGACGTCGCGCAGCTCAAGGACGGGCGTGGCGTCCTTCGTCCCGCTCACTTGCCCTCCTCCAGCGTCTCGACCGGACCGGCGTCGGGTTTGTCCGGTACGGCCACCTCGGCTCCCATACTGCCCATACCGCCGGTGCCTTCGGCCAGTTCGGCCTTCCGCTGCCGGGACGGCCACAGCCCCTCCGGACGGAAGATCATCATCAGCACCAGCGCGGCGCCGAAGATCAGCATCCGGTAGTCGGACAGGAACCGGAACCGCTCGGGGAGCCAGGCCAGCACCGCGGCGCCGAGCATGACGCCCGGCAGGTTGCCCGAGCCGCCCAGCACCACACCGGCCAGGATCAGCGCCGACACGAGGAACTCGAAGTTCAGCGGGGTGATCGACGTCTGCTGCGAGGCGAACACCACGCCGCCGCTGCCGCCGATCGCGGCGCCGATCGCGAACGCCGCCAGCTTGAACTTGAACGTCGGCACGCCCATCAGCTCCGCCGCGTCCTCGTCCTCGCGGATCGACGCCCACGCGCGGCCCACCCGGGAGCTCTCCAGCCGCTTCACGAAGATGATCGCGACGATGATGAACAGGAGCAGCAGGTAGTAGTACGGCCGGGAGTCCAGGAGCCCGTACTTCAGCGGCTGCACGCCCATGATCTCGAACTCCGACAGCGACGGCGGGTGCGGGATGCCCTGCACGCCGCGGGGCCCGTTCACGTAGTCGCTGTTGTTCGCCGTCCGCTTGACGATCTCACCGAAGCCGAGCGTCACGATCGCCAGGTAGTCGCCGCGCAGCCGCAGCGTCGGCGCGCCCAGGATCACGCCGGCCAGCGCCGAGAACGCGATCGCCAGGACGAGCGACTCCCAGAAGCTCCAGTCGTACTTGGTCGCGAAGATGGCCATCGTGTAGGCGCCGACCGCGTAGAACGCCACGTACCCGAGGTCGAGCAGGCCGGCCATGCCGACCACCACGTTCAGGCCGATCGCCAGCAGGACGTAGATCGCGATCTGGGTGCTCAGCATCGACGCCCAGTCGGAGCCGCTCGGCGCCATGAAGCCGCCGATCGACTCGCTCGGGAGCAGGACGCCGCCGATGATCAGGAGGCCGTAGACGATCCAGCGCACCACGGGCGGGGCACCCGCCCACGCGTTGCGGAGCGGATCGAGGGAGAGCGTGTCGCGGGCCCCGGCGAGGCCGCCCTTTCCGTTTCCGTTCTTTGTGAGGTTCATGCGCGCGCCTGCTGGAGGGACTCACCGAGAATGCCGGTGGGACGGAACATCAGGACCAGGATCAGCAAGGTGAACGCGACGACGTCCCGCCATTCCGACCCGAAAATGCTTGAGCCGTACATCTCCAGCAACCCCAGGGTGAAGCCGCCGGCGAGGGCGCCGCGGATGTTGCCGATGCCGCCGAGCACCGCCGCGGTGAACGCCTTGATGCCGAGCAGGAACCCGACGAAGTAGTTCGTGGTCTCGAACCGCAGGAAGTACAGCGCCGCGGCGACGCCCGCCATGATGCCGCCGACCAGGAACGTCACCGACACCACCCGGTCGATGTTGACGCCCATCAGCACCGCCGTCTCCGGATCCTGCGCCGTCGAGCGGATGCCGCGGCCGAGCTTCGTCCGGTTCACGAACTGGTCCAGCGCGATCATCATCGCCACCGCGCCGACGAAGACGATCAGCTGATCGTTGCGGATCAGGATCGGGCCGGCGTCCACCACGGTCGCCAGCTCCTTGAAGTGCTCGTTGACGTCGAGCTTGCCGCCCTCCTTCGAGGTGCCGAAGACCCGATGGATCACCACCGTGCCCATCAGCTGCTGGATGAAGATCGACGCCCCGATCGCGGAGATCAACGCCGCCAGCCGGGACGCGCCTTTCTTGCGCAAGGGCCGGTAGGCGGTCACTTCCAGCAGCATCGCGCCGCCGCCCGCCACCGCGCCGGCCACCACGGCCATCAGCACCACCACGCCGATGAGCGCGATCCCGCCCACGTCGGAGGCGCCGATCCCGCGTGCGGTCCACAGCGCGGCGAACGTGCCCACCATGAAGATGTCGGCATGCGCGAAATTGATAAGCCGGAGCACGCCGTAGACCATCGTGTAGCCGAGCGCCAGGAGCGCGTAGATCGCGCCCAGCGCCAGCCCGTCGACGGTCGACGGCCAGAATTGATTGATGAAGTCGTCGAGCACCTTCGGTCGCCTTCGTCAAAGGAGCGGGAGCGCTGTAGCGCTCCCGCTCCCGCGCCATCAGAGGCCCCCGGAACGGGGGACGGTCAGGTCAGTCCAGGCGTGGTGACGCCTACGAGACCTTTGCTTCGTTGCTGTTGCCGAGCAGCGGCAGCTTGTTGCCCTGCACCTCGTAGATGAAGATGTCCTGCGCCGCCAGCTCGCCCTTGTCGTCGAACTTGATCTGCTTCCCGACGCCCTGGAGGTCCAGGGTCTTCAGGAAGTCGTTGATCTCCTCGGGCTTGGTCTTGCCGGCCTTGACGGCCTCGATGAACGCGGTCGCCGCGTCGAAGCCCTCGGTCGAGTAGATCGCGACCTCGGCACCGAACTTCGTCTTGTAGTCGGTGGCGAACTTCTTGGCCTTCTCGTTGGTCTTGCCCTCGGCGTCGATGAGGCAGCCGCAGCTCAGCAGCGCCTTCTGCGCGTTCTTCTCGCCCGCGCCCTCGATCAGCCCGGTGGCGAGCGAGCCGTCGCCCGACATCATCTTGCCCTTGTAGCCGGCCTCGCGCAGCTGCTTGAACAGCCGCCCGGCGACCGCGTAGTAGCCGCCGAAGTAGACCGCGTCGGGCTTGAACTGGTTGATCTTGTTGACGGTGGAGGAGTAGTCCGTCGCCTTGTCGTCCACGCCGTCCGACTGGACCTGCACGCTCTTCGCGGTGGCCGCCTTCGCGATGGCGCCGGCCAGTCCCTCGCCGTAGGCCTGCTTGTCGGAGACCGTGAAGATCTTCTTCGCCTTCACCGAGTTCACCAGGAAGTTCGCGGCGCCGTCGCTCTGCACGGCGTCGTCGGCGACCACCCGGTGCCAGAACTTCCAGCCCTTCTCGGCCAGCGTGACGCTCGTCGCCGACGGCGACACGCTCGGGATCTTCGCCTCTTCCAGGATCGGGCCCACGCTCTCGGACTCACCCGAGAACGCCGGTCCGATCAGGCCGGCGATCTTGTCGCTCTTGACCGCGCCCTGCGCCAGCGGCGTGGCCTGCTCGGCCTTGCCCTGGCTGTCATAGGTCTTCAGCTTGATCTTAACTTTGGGGTTCGTGGCGTTGTACTGCTCGAAGGCCAGCTGCGCGCCCTGCTTCGGCGGGATCACCAGACCCGAGTTCTCACCGGTCAGGTCGCCCATGAACCCGATCGTGATCTCGTTGCCGCTGCCGCCGCCCCCGTCGCCATCGTCGCCACCACAGGCCACGGCGCCGAGCGCGAGCGTCGCGCTCACCACCACCGCGCCGGTGATCCTCATCTTGTTGCGCCGCAAGGTGCCCAACCTTTCCATCCGGATCCGGGAGAGGATCGGGTACGAGTCGTACCCCCAAGGCCGACACTCTGATGGAGAAATCGGTCACTCGGGGACCAGGTATGTCGTACACCGTGGACCCACCCCAGAACAGGACCCCCGGATAGAAGGGTTACTCGTTCGTTACGCCCCCGTGCTCATCCGATACCCTGCATTGCCAGGCACGATTACAACGGGTGACGGCGTGGGGCCGGTCCGGAACCTCGGCAATGGACCTTGACAACGCGCGGGATGACAGCGATAAAGAGTCAACCCGCGGCTGACCCGCCCCCGCCCTCCGGCCCGCCGCTGTCTCTTATACCCATCTCCGAGCCCACGAGACCCTAAGAC
>NZ_VCKW01000146.1 GCF_005889715.1 Actinomadura soli | reverse complement strand
TGGCCCCGCCGCACCATCGCACGCCCCGACCGCAGGTCGACGTCAACCCGAACACCCCCGACCGCTAGCACCCGCAAGCACCCCACCGGCAAACGATCCCCACTCGCCAACACAACGCTCAACCAGCCAAACCACACCAAACCCGCCCCAGACCACCCCTGCCACCTGCCAATTCATGTTGGAACGAGCCCAGTGCTGTGAAGCGCTCAGAGCAGAGACTCCGCAGGGCTTACGGCCCCCCAGTGGGGTTCAATCCCCTTCGTCGGCGTCGGCGTCGGCGTCGCGGAGTGCGCGCGCTGGATCTGGCCTGGCCTGGGCGCAAGCCGAGTTGGCGGAGTCGTTCGGCGAGTTGGTGAGAGCTGATCGGGCGGCCGGACGGCGCCATTACGGGCCGGTACTGCATGCCCAGCAGTGGACCAGGCCGAGACAACGTCGAAGTCGAAGTAGGAGCCGGTGTCGGTGACTACGACGCGACAGGACCGGGTGTTGACGGGTAAGCCTGGTCAACGGGCGTCCTCTCCCAGCTCTTCGAGCTGCTCACAGAGGTGGGTTTAACGGGTGACGAGTTCCAGATCCGAGCTGTCCTGGCTGCCATCTGGCGGGTCCGGTCGTTGGAGTGCTGCTACGGGGTCACGCAGCAGGGTCACGATCTTCTCCGGGTTGGGCGGGGTCATCGACGGTTTCCGTTTACCTTGCCCGGGCGGCTGTTGGCTCTGTTCCTCCCGGAGGCGACCGAGGAGGTGGGCGTACGGCATTTCGTTCCGGCAGGCATTCAGTTTCCTGAGCGGGGTGTGCCGTTCCCGGATGGTTGTCCATGTGTTCCAGTGGAAGATTCCCGGGCGGAGCACTTCAACGGCCGTGTGGCAGGCCGACCATGACCGGTCCGCCAGCGTGTGGGTGATCAGTTCGAGGCGCCTGCGGGCGAGCGCGTAGCGGGCGTTCGTGCTCGCTGTCGGGTCGGAGTGACTTCCTGGCGTTCGTCAAGGCCAGGGAAGGGGTCACGGCGGCCGCCTCCCGCGCTGCGGTCGAGCGGGCCGTCCGCGGCTTCCCCGTCGTCCAGGTCAAGGACCAGGCCGAGTACAAGCAGGACCGGGCGCGGCAGGTCGACCAGATTTTGGCGCTGTTCTGAGTCTGGTCGGCTCGACATCACCGGCCAGGTCAGTGGCGGCGCTCCTTGATCCACTCCAGCCACTGGTCGGCCAGCCGGTCCTCACCGAGCATGTGCAGCACAACCACGAGGTTGTTGGCACTGTCCAGGGTCCGACCGTGGTCATCACCCAGGACCCGGCGCCGGCGAAACAGGGTGTCCTCGCCAAGGTCCCGGGCGCGTTCGAGGTCATCCAGCCGGACCAGGCTGACCACAAGGGCGGCGGCGGTGTTCAGGGTGTGGGGGTGGTCCTCGCCGAGCACCCGTCGCCGACGGGCCAGTGTGTCCTTGTCCAGGTCTCGCGCGGCTTCGTCATACCCCAGCATGCGCATCGCGTCAGAAAGGTTGGCGGCCGCGTTCAGGGTGTCGGGGTGGTCGTCGCCCTTGCCGCGGCGGTAGCGGGCCAGCGTGTCCTCCAGGATGTCCTCGGCCCAGCGGTACTGCCCGAGAAACTTGAGGACGCGTGCGAAGTTGACGGCCGTGTCCAGGGTGTGGGGGTGCTCCTCGCCGAGGACCCGTCGCCTGCGGGCGAGGGTGTCCTAATACCGTTCACGAGCCTGCTCGTATTCACCGAGCGCGGCCAGTTGGTTGGCGAGGTTGTATGCCGCACCCAGCGTGTCGGGGTGGTCCGCGCCGAAGAGCCTCTCTGCGCGGGCCAGGGTGTCCTCGCTCAGGTTCCGCGTCCAGACGTGCTCGCCGAGCGCACTCAGGTCACCGACGATCACGTTGGCCGTAATAAGGGTGTCGTAGTGATCAGGGCCCAGCAGCCGACGGCGACGGGCCAAGATATCTTCGCCGAGCGCGCACGCCCGCCGAAGTTCCCCCGACTTGCTCAGCACCAATACGAAGTTGGCAGCCGCGACCAGCGTGGCCGGGGAATCCGCACCGAGGACTCGGCGGGCACGATTGAAGTTGTTTTCGGCCAGCTCACGGACCTGCTGCTCGCCGAGCCTGGCCAATGTACTGGCCAGATTGACCGACAGCATCAGCGTCATGCGATCGTCCACACCCAACACGCGCCGGCAGCGGCGCAAGGTGTCCTCACCCAGTGTGCGGGCCTCTTCGTACTCGCCGAGCTTGTGCAGGCTGAGCATCAGCCCGAAAGCCGACTCAAGCGTGTCGGGGTGATCGTCGCCTCGGATCCGGCGCAGTTGCGCCAGCGTGTCCTCCTCCAGCACGCGTGCCCGCCCGTACTCACCCGCCTCACGCAGCTCGTCGGCCTGCTCGATGGCGGACCGCAGGGCATCGGCGTGCCCCTCCCCGGTCTGCGGCCGTCCGCGCGGCCTGCCCCAAATGCCCCGCATGGCACTCACCCTTCCACGGACTGGCGGGAGGGGTCCCGGCTCCTCAGCCGCTGTTACTCATCACCAGCGAACCGGTACCAGAGATCGTGTCCATCGGGGCCAACCTTCGGTCGAGGCGGGCCCAGCAAAGTACTCACAACACCGCGGAAGCCGATGTGCGCGGGGCGAAGCGAACGGATGATCCGGGTGCTGGTGTTTTCGGGAGGCATCTAGGGTCGGTCGAGTGCAGCACGGACAGCTTCCCTAGCTTGATCACCGCTCGTACCGACCGGATTCGCGTGATCCGCAGCATCAAGCTCGTCATACAGTGAACCCATTTCATCTCCGGGCTGCCTGGGTGATGCGGTGGTTCTGTAGGACGGCGATGGCCTTGACGATGTGGCCTGCCTTGCTCGGGCTGCAGCGCAGCTTCCGCAGGATCCGCCATGACTTGAGCTGCGCGTTCGCGCGTTCACCTGGCCCGCGGAACTTGGCGTGTGACCGGTTCGCCTGCTTCTGCGACTCGGGCTTGTCCTTACCCTTGTAGGGCGTGATCACGACCGACGCTGCGGCGCCGTGGTAAGCCTTGTCGGCCAGAGTGAGGATCCCGGCCTTGTCCCAGCTCTCGCAAGACGCCCCACACGCGAGCGGCGGTCAGGTCGTGAACCTTGCCGGGCAACGCGCCCGAGGTCCACAGGATCGTTCCGTCCGGACCTGCGATCACCTGCACGTTCATCCCGTGCACCCGGTGCTTGCCGGAGAAGTACGGTCGATCCGCCCGGACCCGGTCGGTGTGGATGAGCGTCCCGGGCCAGCACCAGGTGGGTCAGCCCGTCCCGGCTGGCCTTCCGCAACGCCTGCGCGAGCTTGGGCGAGCGTGCCGACAGCAGCATGACGGTCTCCTCCACGTAGCGCCAGGCGGTGGTCGCGGACACACCGAAACCGGCGCTGATCTCGGCGAACGTCTCGTCCTTACGCAGATAGGCCAGGACCAAAAGCGCCTGCTGACCGGGGTTGAGCAGCCGCCAGGCCGACCTGATCGCCTTGCGTCGTCGACGGATCAGCCCGGCGACGTAGTTCAGCGTTGAACGCGACAAATCGAGGGCAGCGCGGTAGAACAGCACGTAGAGACCTCTGGTTCAGGCGACGTGATTGTGGTGATCAACCCGTCTACCAGGGGTCTCTCTACGTCATGGCCCAACCCGGCGCATCGCGATCATGCTGTGACCAGCAAGCCGCCGCCACAGGATGAAATGGGTTCAGTGTTGGGTGGCTGGGCTTCCAGGGAGTGGAGTTGTTCGACCAGGTCACGGTGCCGGTAGAAGAACGTGCGGTCGACACCGGCCTTGCGGGCGATCGCCGAGACACTGAGCTCCTCACCTGCAGTTGCGGCGTCGTTGAGGGCCTTGAGGACGCGCTGGCGGCGGGCCGAGTCAGCCCGGCGGCCTTGCGCCATCGCCGAAGTGCGGCCCGGGGTGGGGCCAGGGACAGTGATCATGCGGAACGCTCCGGACGGATGTCGGAAAGGGGCTGGCGGACGCGCGGCATACCGAGCATCACGGTGCGGTGCCGCCGAACCACTGCGACGGCCTGGTCGATTCGGGCACGTTCCTCGGCGGTCAGATCGTCCAGGTCGCTCTTGATCCGGTGGACAAGCCGCTGGACCCGGCGGATCTCCTCGTCCGAGGGCATCGCTTCAGCCCGAACCCAGTCATCGACCTCGGTGCTGCCGGCGTCAGCGACGAGCAGCCGTTCCCGGTTGCGCAGCACGTCGTCCAGGTAGGTCCGCAGGTCGGGCAGGTAGGAGATGTCGGTGCGGAAATGGTCGCAGCCCGCGCAGCGGAACCGGAATGGACAGGCGTGCCCGCCGGCCTTGACGTTGCTGGGTTCGGCGCAGACCCCAAACGGGACAACAACCTCGCCGACCGCCCAGCGGGCGTGTTCAGAGTCCAGCAGCGCCTGGACCCGGCGCCGGATACGGGTGCCGTGCCGATCGAACTGCATGACCGCGACCCGGTCCACGGCCCTGCGGCGGCGTTTCTCTCCGACCCGGTAGTACTTACGGGTGGCCGACAGCATCTCGTGATCCATCAACGCGCGCAGCACGTCGAGCGGGACACCGGCGTCGGCGTGCCGCTGGGCATAGGTGTGCCGATAGGAGTACGGCACGATCGTGGACTTGTCGTACTCGATGCCGTCGGCGGTCAGCAGCGGCGGCAGAGAGTCGACCCAAGCACGGTGCCGCATGGACAGGGTCTGCTCATGGATGCGGCGTCGTCCGCTCGGGTTGGCTACCGGCGATAGCAAGAACTTGATGCGCATCCTCTTGCCCAGGTCCTGACCTCGATGCCCGGGTTCGGGGTCAGGACCGCCGCCCGCCTCCTGCTGGAAGTCGGCGACGGGAGCTCGTTCCCGACCTCCGGGCACCTGGCCGCCTACGCCGGGCTGGCGCCGGTCAGCCGCATCTTCGGCGCCTCCATCCGCGGCGAACGACCCGCCAAGGGCGGCAACAAACACCTCGAACGCGCCATGTTCCTGGCCGCGTTCGCATCCTTGTCCGCCCCCGGCTCGCGAACGTACTACCGGCGGAAACGCGACCAAGGCAACGTCACAACTCCGCCCTCATCTGCCTGGCCCGCCGCCGCCGCGACGTGCTGTTCGCCATTCTCCGCGACGGCACCACCTACCACCCCCAACCGATCAGGCAGCGCCAAACGCTGCTTGACAAGATCCATAGGCCCCCCGATTTTCACTCCTCAAGGGAGGCCGCACCAGCGGCCATGATCGGCTACAAGGGGAAGTGCGAAGGCCCACCTATAACTCGGTGACCAGCCGCGCGTTACTGCGGACGCACTGGCATCCCAATGCGACATTGCTAAGGGTAATTAATCGAACACAGTCAAGATCATTATTGTCCACATTCGGACATGATATTGACCAAGGTGATCTCGCCGATTGACGATGGCTGTCATGTTCATTCGTACCGCTGAAGAATTCCCGTTCAAGGAGGAGGTTAATTGTGAGTGAACCCAGTCAATCGAGATCGCGCCGACTGCGACTCCGCGTGGTAGCCGTCTGGGCAGCGATTCCAGTGCTGCTCATTTCCGGTGTTCCGCCATCGGCCGCTCAAACACCGCCCACCGCGAATCCGGATACGAGGCAGGCATCCACCCTGCTCGCCGGTTTCGCTGCATCCATTCGCGCACGTGATGCCGCGGCCCCGGGGAAATCCTTACCGCCCGCGACCAGCCAGGCGACCGTCACGAAGGCCACCCTGCTCCCGGGCGACCGGCAAGTAGAAGCGGTATGGAACCTCGACGCGCGGAGCACTCGTCCAGCGAGCTACCGGGTCGAACTGTTCCACGGGTCGAAGCGCGTGACGACACAGACCGTGTGCGGTTCGTGCACGTGGGCCCTGTTTCCCGGCCCAGCGGTGGTCAATGGCGAACGATACCGAGCTGGCATCACCCCTATCGGCCCGGACGACAGGGCTGGCGATACCGTCGTGACCGGCTCGGCACAGCCGGCCACGTTGCCCGTGTCCAAGACCTCGACGCTCCCGAACGACGACGCTCTGGACCGGGCCATCGAGGAAGTGGGTAAGCGCCCGGCACTCCGCGAATCCCGGGACGAGGCGGGACTGGCGGTGAGCCTGGCCGACGGCAAGCTCGTCGCCGGCTTCGTCGACAACGAGCAATACAAAGAGCACGCGGCCGATCTCGCGCGCGCCCGCTCGGCACCATTGGTGCAGGTGCGGCCCATGAAGTACTCCACCGCCACGCTGGAGGCGCTCTCCGACCGAATCGCGCACGAGGCCCATAAACTTCGCTCGCGAGGTATCCGTATCACCGCGACGAGCGTCAATGTGCTGGCGAACAAGGTCACCGTGGACGTCCTTCCCGCGACGGCGGCGATGGCGAACGTCTTGGCTGCTGAATACGGCTCGGACACGCTCATTTTGCGGGGCAACCGGGCCCGTACCAGGCAGTCCAGCAACAACCCGGAATGGCAACCCGCACCGCGCATTCCATCAAGCTTCGACATCTCCTATTACGGTGGCATCTGGGTCAGTGGTGCCAGTGGCGACTGCACAGCCGGATACGTCGCCAAGAAGGAGAATGGTGAGCTCTACCTCACCACAGCGGGTCATTGCTACACAGTCGGCACCCCTGTCTCCGACGGAGCGGGCTCTCCGATCGGTCGGGTCACAGAAGCCCTGGACGGCAAGGGAGACGAGGCGGACGGCGCACTGGTCAGCATCGACTCCCCCGAATGGGCCACCAACCAGAAGCCGCCGGCGAGTTGCCCAAGGACCTGCTCGACCGAGCGCGCAAAAGTCGGATGCCCCAGACGCCCCAGGAACGACCACGCGGAGCGCTTGCCAGCCTCGGCCCCGCTTACGCGCTCATATTGGAGATCATCGAGATCAGCTGGCATCGCCGCGACATGAAGGCACTGGTGGCGACCGTCCACATCGCCAGCGAGAACCTTCCCCTGCTCGCCTGGGAACCGGTGCTCGGCCACGCGGGCGACCCGGCAGTCATCGGTGCCTCGGTGACCGGGGTGGGCAGCCGGTTCGGGGTGCCGGTCGTGCCCGGGTCCGCGCGCCGGTGCGACCACACCCGGCCGGAACGTTCCGCCTGCGAACGCATGCTGCGGGTCACGAACGAACCGGGCCAGGGCTGGCGCGCCTATCTCAACCGCCAGCACAGCCAGGTCGCACAAGCCCTCGGCGACTGCGCCGCCCGCTGCCGTACCCCGTGCTCGGTCATGTCCCGCATCGACGAACCGGTGCGGACGCGCCTGACCGAGCGCTGCAAGCTCGCCGCCGACTTCACCAACAGCGCCCTGGTCAGACTGCGGCATGCGGCTCCGGTCGGGCAGGGCTTCGGGGTCCCGTCGCCGATGGAGGTCCAGACGGCCTGGAACCGCTCGCGCAACGCGCTACGCAAGCTGCCGCTGGGCTATCAAGCGATGCAAGGCAGCGAGGATGACCCGTATCCGCTGGGGGGCCTGGCTGCGCTCTTCTCAGCGATCGCCGACGCCCCAATAGTCCCCGAAACAATGTTGCATGACGTCTCAACCCGCGTCACCGACCTGATGACAAGCAGCGGCGAGGACACCCTTTTCACTGACAGGCTGCAAGCGGGGGGCAGTTGAGTGATGGCCGTGAATCCACGGGTCGGGAGGTGTCAGTCGGTCCAGCTGCCGGTCCAGGTCGCGCTGCCGTGGTGAAGGCGGGTGGTCCCGCGGGCAGTCCTGATGTCGTCAAGGAGACCTGCGCTGGCAGCACGATTGTGATGTCGCGGCCCAGGATCGCCGGGCCGACCACGATCACACCCGAGACCTCGTTCCGGGTCTGCGGCATCGGCGCTCGTTCCCTCGCCGACTCATCATCAGACCGCTCCTGCGAAGCTCGACCAGCCTCCTGACCAGGCGGCTGGTCAGGAGGCTCCTCGGCGGGCCAGCGGGACGCCGGTGAGGGCTGAGCATTAGCGGGCGCATGCGCAGGCGTTCCAGCAGAGTGACCGGGCCGCTGACGTCGCGGCCCATCACCAGCGAACCGTAGTTCGTCCCGGCGCTGAAGGCATTGGACACCGTCCCTTCCACCGGCTCGGCGGCCTCCGGCCGGGCCACGGACCTAGATTCGGTACTGGTATGCGGTGCTGGTGGCCGCGGCGGTGGCGGGATTGGGCGGGATCAGCAAGACCGAACTGACCGTCCAAGCCGTCCACATCGCGCTGAACAGGGGCTGGTTCGATGGTGGGGTGCTGCCGATCGACCTGCACGGCTACGCGCCCGAATCCTCCCGGCTCACCGCCCAGCAGGCGGTGGTGAACCTGCTGCGCTGCCTGAGCGTGCCCGACGAGGTTCTTCCGGACTCCTTCGATGAGCGGGTGCGGATGTACCGGGCGATCCTGGCCGCCTACGCAGGCCTCGGCACCCCGATCCTAGTGGTTGGACAACGCGTGCGCCGGAGATGTCGGCCAGGCCGGGGAAGCTGGTGATGATCGCGGAGTCGGGGTGCTGGTGGAAGGTCTCGCTGACGGCCTCGGCGAGCTGGCCGGCAGCCTGGCAGGCCGCGTCCATTTGGAGCGGCAGCGCTCGGGTCTGCTGGCCGAGGGCGGCTTCGACTGCGGGGAGTTGACGCAGATGTTCTCGGCGGAAGATGGCGTGAAGACCCGCGACTCGATCCTCGAAACCCCGTTTGCGGCCGGCACGACGCAACGCTGCCCGTAGTCGGGTCTTGGTCAGCTTGGTGGCTGCGGCGGGTGTGGACGCGGTAGCCAGGATGATGCGGGCTTCGGCGGAGGCCAGGCCGACGCTCTTGATCTAGAAGGCCTCCTGGGCGGCGGGGAAGTACTCGCAGCAGGGAACGGAGCTGGTTGGTCAATTGCTGGCGGTTCCAGACCGCGTCCTGGTGGGCGCGTGCCAGCACCGCGATTGAGGTGCCCCGGATCTTCCGGACAGCTCCCCAACTAGAGTTGAGGAGAACCGGAAAGGAAGGTCGTTGGCACGACAGAGGCGGCATTTCACCCAGGAGCACAAGGATGAGATCGTCCGCATGGTTCTGGACGGCCCACGCCCCATCGCCCACGTTGCGCGTGAGGTCGGGATCCATGACACCACCCTGGGCAACTGGGTGAAGGACTACCGCAGAAGGCACGGCGACGCGGCCGCCACCGACACCGGCGGAGGCGAGTACAAGAGCCGGCGGGAACTCCAGCTCGAACGAGAAAACCGCAAACTCCGCGAAGAGAACGAGTTCCTGAAAAAAGCCGCCTTGAGTTCAACCGGTCGATGCAACAATCACCGGTTGACCGCCAAGTACGAGTGCATCGACGCGGAGGAGGCCAACCACGCCATCATCGACATGTGCGCCTGGCTACGCGTGTCACGATCGGGATATTACGAATGGCGCGGACGGCCGATGTCGGCGACCGCGGAACGACGACAGCGCCTGAAAGCGATGATCCAGGCGGTGTTCGACGCCAACCATGAGACCTACGGATACCGCCGGATCCACGTCGTGCTGGCCCGTTCCGGCGAACAGGTCTCCCCGGAACTGGTCCGGCAGCTGATGCGCGAGATGGGCCTGCAGCCGGTGCAGCCCAGGCCCTGGCGGCCGATCACCACCCTGGCCGGCGACCCGGGCGACCTTCCCGACCTGGTCGAACGAGACTTCACCGCCGAGCGGCCCGGCACCAAACTCGTCGGCGATATCACCTACATCCCCACCTGGGAGGGTTTCCTTTATCTGGCGACCGTCATCGACTGCCACTCGAAGATGGTCGTCGGGTGGGCGATGGCCGATCACTTCAAGACCTCGCTCATCAACGCCGCGCTGGACTCGGCGGCCGGGCACATCGACATCGAACCCGGATGCATTTTCCATTCCGACCGCGGTTCGAACTACACCAAGTGAGGAGTTCGGCCGGCGTCTACGCAAGTACCAGATGCGCCGCTCGGTGGGGCGGACGGGCGTGTGCTGGGATAATGCCATGGCCGAGTCGTTCTTCGGCTAACTGAAGAACGAGTGGCTCAACCGCATGGTATTTGTCACATGCACCAAAGCCCGCCGCGCGGTCGTCCAATACATCGAAGGCTTCTATAATCAACGCAAGCTTCACTCGGCGATCGGGTACCGGACTCCCCTGGAGGTCCACACCGAGTACCTGAGCCGGCACCAGGCCGCGTAGGACACCCATCAAGACACTGAGCTCTTTTCAGCGGCAGGTTGAGGTGTGCTGATCACAGCATGATCGCGGGCGGTGCGGCGCGCTCTGAACATGGCGGAGCCCCTGGTAGGACGGTTGATCTCTCACAACCCTCCGCCCGCACCAGAGGCTCCGCATGCTTTTGTATCGCGCTTCGCTACCGTTGTCGCGCCAGACCCTGACCTACGCCACCGGCGTCATTCGCCGACACCGCGCATCGATCGGCAGCAAAGGCCGAGCGCTGCCCCCGGGCGCCCAGGCCCTGATTGTCCTGGTCTACCTGCGCAAAGGTGAGACCTTCGCCGAACTGGCCGCCGGGTTCGGAGTCTCGACCAGCACCGCGTGGCGTTACACCACCGAGTCGATCGAGCTGCTGGCCGCGCGTGCACCCAAGCTCGATGCCGCCGTAGGCAAAGCGCGGCGTGACCGGCTGCCCTACCTGATCTTGGACGGGACGCTGGTGGCGATCGACCGGGTGGCCGCCGACCGTCCCTTCTACTCGGGAAAGCACCACAAGCACGGAATGAACCTGCAGGTGATCGCTGCCCCGGATGGCACCCTGCTGTGGGTGTCGGGCCCGTTGCGGGGGTCGGTGCACGATCTGAAGGCCGCCCGGATCTGGGGCGTCATCCGCGCGCTGGCCGCCACCGGCATCCTCGTCCTGGCCGATAAGGCGTATCAAGGGGCCGGTGACCATGTCCTCACGCCCTACCGGGGACGCGGCAAGCCCGAGTCACAAAAGGACGCCAACCGGGCTCACGCCCGGCTCCGAGGGCCGGGCCGAACGCGCGAATGCCCAGCTCAAGACATGGCGCATCCTCCGCAAGCTGCGGTGCTGCCCATTCCAGGCCGGACGGATCGCCAAGGCGATCCACACCCTGCAACTCCGCGAGAACCCATCACGCTGAAAAGGGCTCACTGTCCCTCAGCGCTATCTGGCCCGCCAGATCTGTCGGCTCTTCAAGGCCACCGGTGCTGATCGCTGTGACCGGTGGACCAGTTCCCCGTCCAACACCGTCCCTGCCAGTTTGCGGGTCGTACCTTGGCGACAACCACGTTAGCAGGCCGCAGGTTCTGCGGAGGAATGCTGTCTACCAGCGTGACCGCAGCGCGCTGCGCCAGGCGGTGGCCAGTGCATTGGTCTCTTGCCGACAGTGCTCAATTCGGAGGAGCATGGAGGCGGTGTTCGTCTGGCGTGTAACGACGCAAGACGGCACGATCGACGCGCCCAGGCGGCAAGTCGGCAGGCCCGGAGACGGTCACAGATTCTGTGTGCGTTGGCGGGCGAGTTGGGCGGCGGCGGTGTTCGTCGAGGTGTTGTTCTTGTCGGCCAATTCGAAGACCTCGGTGAGGGTGTGGCCGATGCGGGCGCAGTCTTGAAGCACGCGGGTTCGGTCGTAGCCGTCGAGCAGGGCTGCGTTATTGATGAGGCCGCCGCCGTTGGCGATGAAGTCGGGTGCGTAGAGGATGCCCGCGTCGCGCAGAAGGGCTCCGACAATGGGGGCGGACAACTGGTTGTTAGCGGCGCCGGCCACCACCTTGGCCTTCAGTCGGGGGACGGTTGCCGGGGTGAGTACGTCGCCGAGCGCGCAGGGGGCGAACACGTCGGTCGGCTGGGTGAGGATGTCGTCGCTGGACACTTCTTGGGCGTCGAACTCTCTGACAACGCGGCGTACGGCATCGGGGCGGATGTCGGCGACCAGCAGGCGCGCACCCGCTTCGGCGAGCATCCGGGTCAGCCAGTAGCCGACCTTTCCCAGGCCCTGGACGGCGATGATGCGGCCGCTCAGGTCGGAGGTGCCCCATACGCGTTCTGCCGCGGCCTGGATGGAGGCCAGGACTCCAGCGGCGGCGGGTTGGGCGGAGTCGACTCCCTCACCGCCGAGAACGTGTGGGGTGTTCTCACGCATGAGGGCGACGTCGTCGACCGAGATGCCGACGTCCTCCCCGGTGACGAAGTGTCCTCCGAGTCGGTCGATTGCGGAGCCCATGGCATGGAGCAGTTCCGGTGTTTTGTCCCGCCCGGAGTCGCCAAAAATGACGGCCTTGCCGCCTCCGAAGGGCAGACCGGCCAGGGCCGACTTGTAGGTCATGGTCTGGGAGAGGCGCAGGGCGTCGCCGATGCCGTCGGCTTCCAGGGCGTACTCCCGCATGCGGGTGCCGCCCATGGCGTTGCGCGGTCCGCAGCGGTGCACCGCGATCATAGCCCGCAGGCCGGACTTCGAGTCGGCCACGAACACGACCCGCTCGTGGTCGTCGAAAGCGGGATGATGGAACACGGTCATGGGGCCTCCACCTGGTGAGCTCCTTGAGATATGGCCTCATCAACGTAGGTCCGCACTGCTCGCGTGCTCCAGTCCAACCGGCGGCAGATGGACCGGACCGTCCGTCCGCCGAGTTGGTTCGGTCTTCTCGGCCTTGTTTGGTCCGGGTGCCGTCCAGGACTGCTCCATAGATTCAGAAACGACAGGGCTCGAGCCCCTCTTCGCATGTCCTGCCGTGCTCGAGTCGTGCTCGCACGTCGTAAGGAGTCGTCCATGACGGAAGCGGCTACCGATCGTCAGCCCCTGCTCGGCTACCACCACCTGCGCTACCACGTCGGCAACGCCAAGCAAGCCGCCCACTACTACCGCACGGCCTTTGGCTTCACGCCCATCGCCTACTCCGGCCCGGAGACCGGGAACCGGGAGAGCGTCTCCTGGGTACTGGCTCAAGGCGATGTACGCCTGGTGTTGACCGCCGGCCTGCTGCCGGGGCATCTGGCAACCGACCAGCAGCATCAGCACGGAGACGGCGTACGGGACATCGCCTTCGCTGTCCCCGATGTCCATGCCGCGTTCGACGCCGCGCTCGCCGGTGGGGCCCAAGCCGTGAGCGAGCCGCACGAGATCAGCGACGACCACGGCAAGGCCGAGCTGGCGAGCATCGCCGGCTATGGCGACACCATCCACACCTTCGTCGACGCCTCCGGCTACTCCGGGCCCTTCCTGCCCGGTTGTCGAGCGGTCGGCGGCACCGGCACGGTGGGTGGGCTGAAGCCGCTGTGGACCGTTCCCCCGGGTCGCGGTGTCGGCATCACCGGCATCGATCACATCGTGTGCAACGTCCCACTGCACGAGATGAACACCTGGACCGAGTTCTATAAGCGAGTGCTCGGCCTCACCCAGCTCGTCCACTACGACGACGAGACCGTAGGCACCCAATACACCTCGATGATGAGCAAGGTCGTCTGGGACGGCACCGGCAAGATCAAACTCAATGTGAACGAACCCGCGCAGGGCAAGTCGCTGTCGCAGATACAGGAGTACCTGAACTACTACGGCGACTCCGGGGTACAGCACATCGCCTTCGCCACCGACGACATCGCCGCCACGGTCACGCAGATGCGGGACAGCGGCGTACGCTTCATGCGCGTCCCCGACACCTACTACGACGAAGTGCGGGAACGGGTCGACATCGACGCGCTTGACCTCGATCTGGCCCGGCTGGCAGACCTCGGCATACTGCTGGACCAGGACGAGGACGGCTACCTGCTCCAACTGTTCACCGAGCCCGCCCAGGACCGGCCGACCCTCTTTTACGAGGTCATCGAGCGGCATGGAACCCGCGGCTTCGGCCTGAACAACTTCAAGGCCCTGTTCCAGGCCATCGAGCGCGAGCAGGCCGCCCGCGGCAACCTCTGATGTGGCCCGCCTTCTGCGCGCCGCGTGCGCTCACCAGGTCGACCACTTGGCCGGGTGATAATGTCCGAATTCATGAAGCTCGACCAGACCATCCGGGGGTCGGAACTTCTGCTTGCTCTGGATCGCTCCAGCGGACACCCGATGCACGTGCAGCTGGAAGGCGCGCTGCGCGACGCCATCCGCAGCGGCCGATTCGCCGACGGGACCAAGCTGCCTGCCTCACGGGTCCTGGCCATGGAACTCGATTGTTCGCGCTGGGTGGTCGTGGAGGCGTACCAGCAGCTCACCGCCGAGGGATATCTTCGGGCCCGGGCCGGCGGCGGGACCGTGGTCATCAGTCCTCCGCCAGCGGCCGAGGAGGTTCCACGGATTCCCGTTGCCCCGCCGCCCGCGGTTTTGGTCGACTTCGAACCCGGACTTCCGGACCTGGCCGCGTTTCCCCGCGGTATGTGGCTCCGGGCTGTCCAGCGCACGGTGCGAAGTCTGCCTCCCCACGAGCTCAACTACGGGGCCGATGCCGGGGTGCCGTTGCTGCGGCGTGTTCTGGCCGAACATCTGGCGCGTACGCGGGGTGTCCGCACGGACGAGGAAGGCGTGCTGGTGTGTGCGGGGGTTACCCACGGCCTGACGCTGCTGTGCGAGGTGCTGCGCGAGCGAGGGCATCGCCAGATTGCCGTCGAGGATCCTGGCTGGCCACGGCTGAGCAAGGCCGTACGCCGGGCGGGATTGGTGCCGGTCCAGGTACCGGTGGACGCGGAAGGTCTGGTTGTCGACGCGCTGTGGCGGACGCCGTCTCGGGCGGTGTTGGTCTCACCGGCCCACCAGTTTCCAGCGGGCGTGGCGCTGTCCCCGAGCCGCCGGGCGGCTCTGCTCCGCTGGGCGCGCGAACGGGACGCGCTGGTCTTCGAGGACGACTATGACGCCGAGTACCGCTATGACCGCAGACCGGTCGGCGCGCTGCAAGGACTGGATCCCGACCGGGTGGCGTACCTCGGCACGGTCAGCAAGACGCTCGGGCCTGGGGTGAGGATCGGCTGGCTGATCGCGCCCCGAGAGCTGCGGCCGGCCCTGCTCGCTCTCCGCGATTGCGGGGACCCCGTCCCGGCCACCCTTGAGCAGGTGGTGCTGGCCGATCTGATCGAGTCGGGTTCGCTGGACCGGTATCTGCGCCGTACCAGGAGCAGCTATGTGCAGCGTTTGAACACGCTCTGCGCCGCCCTGGTGGAAAGTCTGCCCGGGGCCCGTGTCCAGGGCGTCGACGCCGGCCTGCACCTCACGTTGCTCCTGCCCGATGACGCGGATGAGGCTGCCCTGATCCAGGAAGCCCGCCGGCTGGGCGTTCTGGCCGCAGGACTCGGTGACTACTACAGCGGTGTCTCGCCGACGCCCGGTCTGGTGATCGGCTACGGCAAAGTCCGCCAGCGGCAGATCGCCGAGGGGATCGCCGCGCTGGCCCAGGCGTATCGGACGACCAGGCACAGTGCCGACTGACCTTTGAACCCCTCTCCACTTGGACCGGTTCACCGACCCCTGAATGGTCAGGTCCATCCATGAATTCGCCGCCTAGCCTTTTGTACTGACCAGTTCGCCCAGCATCACCCGGAGGTAGGGATGGCCACGAGGCAGCAGGCGATCAGCCCACCCGAGTTGGCTTCCGGCCCTGCCGCGAAGTTCTTCTACAACCACGCGATCCGCCACGGCAGGCAACTGTGGATCTCGGGCCAGGTCTCAATGAACGCAGACGGGGCCGTCGTCGGCGAAGGAGACATCACACGGCAGGCAGAGCAGGTCATCGAGAACCTGTCGGCCGTAATGCAGGCCGCGGGCGGGGACCTCTCGCATTTGGTTTCCACGACAACGTACGTGACCGACCGGTCCCTGCTGCTGCCCGTCAACGAGGTCCGTGGCCATTACCTGGCGTCCGACCCGGCGCCCACCAGCACCTTGCTGATCGTGGCCGGTCTGGCCCGGCCGGAGTTCCTGCTGGAGATCAGCGCGGTCGCGGTCCTTCCCGACTGACCCGATCCGCTTTTACAGCACGGCGGCCGGGACGCACAACTCCCGCCTCAAGGATCCCATCCACCAGGAGACCCAGATGAGCAAGCCGTTCGCGTCTTCGGCAGATCTCACAGAGAAGAAGCGGAGTCTTGAAGAACTCGCCGACGGCGTATACGTCCTGACCGCTGAGGGCGACCCGAACGTCGGCGCCATCGAAGGCGAGGACTTCGTCGTCTGCTTTGAGGCCCTCGCCACCCCGGTCGCTGCCCGCGAGTGGCTGGCGATGCTGCGCGAGCACACCGACAAACCGGTCAAGTATCTGATCCTGTCGCACTACCACGCCGTGCGGGTTCTGGGTGCGAGCGCCTTCGACGCGGACGTGGTCATCGCGCACGACCGCACCCGGGTGCTGATCGCCGAACGCGGCGGTCAGGACTGGGCGTCGGAGTACAGCCGCATGCCCCGCCTTTTCAAGGACCCCGACTCCATCCCGGGCCTGACCTGGCCGACCCAGACCTTCACCGACACGGTCACCATCGATCTCGGCGGCGTCCGCGGCGACCTCGTCTTGACCTATTGCGGGCGCGGCCACACCGAAGGCGACATCGTCGCCTGGCTACCCGAGCACCAAATCCTCTTCGCCGGTGACCTCGTCGAGGCCCAGGCCGCCCTTTACACCGGCGACGCATTCCACCGGGAATGGTCCACCACCACGCTCAACCGCGTGGCCGCCTTCCGGGCCGAGACGATCATCGGCGGCCGCGGAGCGGTGGCTCGCGGGCGCGCCGCAGTCGACGCGGCCATTGCTCAAACCCGCCATTTCCTCCAGGTCATGCTACGCGAGGTCGGCGAAGTCCAGTCCCGTGGCGGCACCCTCAGGGACGCTTTCCGGGCCGCGCGTGCCGCGCTGGTCGACCAGTACGGCGGCTGGCCCATCTTCGAGCACTGCCTGCCATTCGACGTGGCCCGGGTCTGGGACGAACTGTCCGGCATCGAACGCCCCGCGATCTGGACGGCCGAACGCGACCGCGCGGTCTGGAACGCCCTTCAAGACTGATTCGGCAAACATTTCGAGGGAAATCCCATGGTGCCCTACCAGCAGGCGGGCGACATACCGCCCAAGCGGCACACCCGGTACCGCAGACCCGACGTCGGTCTCTACTACGAGGAACTGAAGGAGAGGCGCCCCCACGCTGGACCAGACCTACAGCGAGGAACATCTGCTGATAGGCCGTTCTCACTCCCAGAAGCCTTGGGCGCTGCTGATTCGTGGCGTTCGCAGCTCCGCACCGGAGGCGATATGGACGACCTTGGGCACACGTGGAGCGGACCCAATCTCCACGCCCGCGAACCCATGTTCGACCCAGCCGGTCCGACCAAGCCGCAACGGCACGGCGCGGCATGCCTGGTATGTGACAAGCGCTGGCCGCGCCCGCAGATCAGGGTGGGCCACTTCCCGGATGGGAGCGCGGCGTACGCCTGTGAGGACTGCGCTCCGGCCGTCAAACCATAAGGTGCGCGCTTAACGGAGCGACCCGGCAGAGCCCGCACACAGAATGATCACAAGAGGATCTTGGCAACGCGTGCCACCGGCGCCCGGCGGGCGGGGTTTCGTCGTCACCACCACGGCGGCGGCCGCCGGGACGATAACCAGCAAGCAGCCTCGGCACCCGTACATGGCCCATACACACCCGTACACCGACCATACCTCGGGGTATGGACGGTGTACGGACGGAACACGCGTCAGCGGGCCGTCAGGCGCCCCGCCGGTCGTTGCGGGTCACTTTGCGGGGATGGACGGCGGCAGCGCGGCGGCCAGGGGGGCCAGGACCGGCGGGCGCCTCACCAGCTCGCAGCGTCGCCAGCAGGATGACCGCCACCAGGCCGGCGGCGTAGTCGGCGCGGGCCCGGTCGTGCTCGGCCAGCTCGCCCGGCCGACGCGCTCGGCTGGCCGGCGGGGACCGGGGCAAAGGGAGCAGCGGCGCTAACCAGGGTTAATTGGTCATGGCGGTTTGGGTAGTGGACGGGCCGTTGGTGTGGGCGTATGCCGGTTGTATGGCCAGATACCCCCAGGGCGGCGGGATGACCGACGCGGGCCGTGAGCGTCGAGAACGGGTTCGGATGCAGGCGGCGCAGTGGTTCGGTGAGGGCCGGCCGAACGCGCAGATCGCCGCCGAGTTGCTGGTCGGTGTGCGGCAGGTGGAGAAGTGGCGCCAAGCCTGGCGTCGGGGCGGGGCCGAGGCGCTGCGGTCCCGGGGTCCGCACCATCGGCCGCGGCTGGACGATGCGGCGTTCGCCCGGCTGGAGGCCGAGCTGAACCGTGGCCCGGCCGCGCATGGCTACGCCGATGACCAGCGGTGGACGCTGGGCCGGGTGGCCGCGCCCATCAGCCGGCTGTTCGGGAACGACTACACCTTGCCGGGGGTGTCGCTACTGTTGCGCCGCAACGGCTGGTCGGTGCAGGTGCCCGGACGCCAAGCGATCGAACGTGACGACCAGGCCGTCGAGGTGTGGAAGCGGCAGGTGTGGCCGCAGGTGGAAGCACCGCGGGCGACCTGGGCGCCTGGATCTGCTTCGCCGACGAAGCAGGCCAAGGGCACAGGCCGCCCAAAGGACGCTCCTGGAGCCGCCGGGGGCACCGGCCGCAGGTGAGGGTGCACGGCGGCGACCACGGCGGGCGGGTCTCGGTCGCCGGGATGGTCTGCTACCGGCCCGGTGAGCGGTCCCGGCTGATCTACCGGCTGCACCACTACCGCCGCCGCACAGGCGAACGCGCCGCCTTCACCCTGGCCGAGTACAAGAGCATGCTGCAGGCCGCCCACCAGCAGTTACCCGGCGGGAAGCTCGTGCTGATCTGGGACAACCTGGGCATCCACCACTCGATGGCGATGCGGGCGTTCATCGACGCCCACACCGACTGGCTGAGGGTGTTCTACCTGCCTGCCTACGCCCCCGACCTCAACCCCGCCGAGAGCATCTGGTCCCTGCTGAAACGCTCCATGGCCAACTTCCTGGCCACCGACCTGGACCACCTCACCCGCATGATCAAGCACCGCCTCAAAGCCATCCAGCACCACCCCGAGGTGATCGACGCCTGCCTGACCACCACAGGACTCACCCTCACCACCACACCCGCCATCACCAATTAACCCTGGTTAGCGGGTCGGCAGGCCCTGTCATCGCTCCCTCGGTTCTTCACCGCGCCGTGAGCTGCGGCGGTCAGGGATCTCGATGACTCGCGTACAGCCCGTGTGGTCATGTTCCAGTAGGCGGCCACCTGGCGGCAACCGCTCGATCGCGGCTGCAGTAGCCACCTGCGTTCGCGTTCGAACGCCACCGCAGCTCGGCCCTTCGCCACGATGATGGCGACCCGGCAGAGACCTCCGAAAAGGACGCCCAGCACCATGAGAATGTCGAAGATCCCGCCAGCCATGCGTCGCCTCCCAGCCCGGGCACGGTAGCCCGCTTCGTAGCTGACAAGCTGTGGGTGGCCAGTCGGTTGGGGGCGGCGTGAATTCTGCTGAGTTCCAGACCGGGCGGGACAGCCGTGGCTGGCCCAGGCCCGTAGCCCGACGGTCTGTAAGAAGTAGTGCACACCCACCGGTCGTCGTGCCGACCGATCAACAAGGCCTCGCCGCCGTCGATGCCTGGCTCCGCGGAATCACCGCACCCCGAAGCTGCTGTACGCGGAAGGTCGACGGGTTCGAGCTGAACCCCGGAGTTCTCCACCGACGACGACCGGCGGTTAATCGACGTGCGGCTGCTGCCCCTGGACGAGGCGGAGATGCTGTTGAGCGAGGAGATCAGCGCGTCGGCGGACGACTTCGTGCGGCTCGGCTTGGACGTCGCGCGTGAGCACTACTGTCAGGCGATCGACAACGTCGTGGCCGGGAACCTGGAGGCGGCCAACAGCCGGTTCCGCGCCATTTTCGAGTCCGTGATCGTCCACTTCGCAAAGACGCTGGGGTTCTTGTCGGCAACAAGGAGGCCGGAGGGCGGGCGGCCGCCTGGCTTAGGGACAACACCACTTGCCCTGGATGACGGCGGCGATTTCGTCCGAATCTGTGGAAGATCGTGCGGACGAACGGACCTCACCTGGGAACGACCACGACTGGCGAAGTGCGCTTCCGAATGCTTGCTGTGACGGCCGCCGGGCGGTATCTAATCGACCGCTTCGGCTCGCCGACCACCCCCTAAACTGACGCCGCGCGGACCGCAGGAGCGTAGGAGGCTGTGGGCCGGGTTGATCAGGCACCGAGCAGGGCGTTAACCTTCTGGAAGATGACGGCGGCGGCATCGAGGGGTTCGGTGGGGACTGCCTCTGGGTTGGCCTCGATAGTGCACGACACGCATAGTGACCACGATCCCCGCTCCATAGGGGGCCGTCTGGGTCACGATGTTCGCTCGTTGTTCGCTCGGCGTCCCCGGGATGGGACGACACGCCGCGACACGGATTATCACGATGAGGGCGCTGAGCACGGACCATGCGGTAGAGTTCGATAGCGAGAGCACTGATCTGACATGAGAGCAGCGGACTCTTAATCCGCGGGCTCGGACCTGCAGGGAGCAAGCTCGCACCGACCAGCAAGTCAAGGAACCCGCAGGGCGCAAAGCATGAGGTACACCAGCTTCCCACGACAGCCGGTGGACTCCTGGCCCCGGGGACTTTAGGCAACCGATCGACACTCCCTGCCGGTCGCCTGCCCAGGCTCTACACGCGCCGCCGCGCGTGGGATGCACCTATAGCCCATCCGCCGAAATCCACAAGCCTTCCCAGCGCCCTAATCTCACAACACCACCCCACGCTGCTCACCGCGTCGCGCCGACCACCATCGAAGGCCACATACCGCTACTCCCCCAAACGTGCTCCCGTTGCTCCCGCCCGGAGCCGGGGGCGACGGGAGCACCCACGATTCCCGAATCGTCCTGAACGGATGTCAACGAGCGTCAACGGCCGCCGCTGACCTGCGGCGACTCGAAAAGCTGCAGGCCAGTCGTGATCGCGGATGACCTTGACACGGTAGAGGCCACTGGTTCAATCCCAGTATCGCCCACCACACTCCTGCGCAGGTCAGGGGCCATGCTCGTGTTGTTGACGACCGAGGCCTCAGGCCTGATTGGGCGATATGTGGACGATGATCTTGCTCTCGTCCGCTGCCACCGCTCCGACCTGATTCCTCACCTGCAGTCTAGCGAGAACCTTCCACATCTGGGGTGCGGCGGTGACGTGATGTACCCCGGCTTTGGTGGTGTCGGCTGGCTGGAATCCTCGTGCCGTTGATCACGAGGAGAGGCAGCGGATGCCCCGTAGTCATCCCCCTGAGTTCCGGCGCAAGGTGCTGGATCTGGTGAAGGCCGGGCGGCCGGTCCAGCAGGTCGCAGCGGACCTGGACATGCCCAGTCAGACCATCTACGTGTGGCTGCGGCAAGACCACATCGACTCAGGTCTGGAGCCCGGTCTGACGTCGGCCGATCACGCGGAACTGATCGCGGCGCGGCGCCGGATCGCCGAGTTGGAGACCGAGTTGGCCATCACGAGGCGGGCGGTCGATTTGCTGAGAGAGGCGGTGCCCCCAAGGGCCATCGAGGTGACGGCGAAAGAGGGTCTGCCGATCGCTACCTGCTGCAGAATCCTTCAGGTCTCCGAATCGGGGTTCCACATGTGGCGCCGCCGGCCGCCCTCGGCGCGGGCGCTGCGGCACGCGTGGCTGACCGAGCAGATCCGGGCCGTCCACGCCGACTCCCGCGGCGCCTACGGCGGCCGCCGCGTTCACGCCGACCTCACCCTCGGCCTGGGCATCCAGGTCGGTCACGGTGCGGTGGAGCTGCTGATGCGCCGCGCCGGTTTGAAGGGCCTGCCCGGGGTGCGGCGGCCGCGGCGCAAGCACCAGACGCCGACCGCCGCCGACCTGGTCGACCGTGACTTTCACCGCAGCGCACCCAACCAGCTGTTGGTCACTGACATCACCGGAACCCCACCCGCGAGGGCAAGGTCTACTGCTGCGTGGTGCTGGACGTCTACGCCCGCCGCGTAGTCGGCTGGTCCATCGACTCCACCCAAACCGCCGCGCTGGTCATTAACGCGCTGGCATGGCGATCCACGAAACTCGGGGCACATCGGACTTCACCAAACCCGGTACGGCTCAGAACACCCCGAGTAGCAGTTCTCCGTGCGGCCCGCGGAACCGGAGTACTGGCGCTGCACCCCGGCCGACTTCGTCCCTTCTTCAGAAACCCCGTCTCGTCCACGATCAGGACCGCGTCCCGGTGCCCGAGGTTCTCCACCGCATACGCCCGCAGGTCATCCCGCACCCCACGGGCATCCCACCGGGCACTGCTGAGCAGCCGCTGCATCCGGTCCGGCTGCAGATCCCCGGCCGCCTCGGCCAACTGCCAGCCGTTCTTGCGCTCCACCGGAGCCAGCAAGCCGTCACATACGCCCGCGCCTGCCGACGCGGCTCTGCCCGCCCGAACCGCCCCGCCCACCCG
>NZ_VCKW01000145.1 GCF_005889715.1 Actinomadura soli | reverse complement strand
AGATGTGTATAAGAGCCAGGGCCCACTGCCCCCGGCAAGTCAGCCGCCTCCCGCGAGCTCACCGCCCTTCGGCACGCCGCCCCCCGCGGGCCCGCTGCCTCTTACGGCTTCGCCGCCCGCGAATCAGCCCGCCAGCCCGCAGCCCGGCACACCGCCTTCTACGAATTCGCCGCCCGCAAGCCGTCCACTCGCGACCCCGCACCTGTCGTCTGCGGGGGGGCCGTCTGCGAGCGCGGCGCCCCTAACCGGCTTCGGAGCAGACCCACCGGCGTCGTCTGGCACGGTCCCGCGGCTGATCATCCCCACACCGAGCGGACGACCGTTCACGCAGGCCCACGCGGCGCGCTACGCATCGGAGCCCTGGCTCCTCTTCGCCTGCGGACGCTACGAAGGCATCGACTCACGCGTCGTCGAAGAGGCCCGCACACGGATGCCCGTGGACGAGATCAGCCTCGGCGACTTCGTACTCGCCGGTGGTGAGGTCGCCGTACTGGTCATGATCGAGGCGATCGGACGTCTCCTGCCCGGCGTCCTCGGCAACGCCGACTCCGTCGCCGATGACTCGTTCGCGCCCGGCGCCATGGAGTCGCTCCTGGAGGGCCCCGTGTACACGAAGCCCCCCGTCTGGCGGGAACGGCCCGTCCCGGACATCCTTCTTTCAGGTCACCACGGGGCGATTGCGCGCTGGCGGCGCGACGAGGCGATCCGCCGCACCGCGCGGCACCGTCCCGACCTGCTCGCCCGTCTCGCCCCGGAGGACCTCGACGAACGGGACCGCGCCGTCCTCCGCGAGGCCGGTTTTCCGGTTGACGCCGAAGATATGGCAGACTAGAGCGTCCGTGCGTCCAGATCGCACGGCACCCCACGACCACTTCCCGCGGCGCGATGCCCCCACGAATGACCCACCGGGGCCTCTCGACGCCCGCGTTCGACCATGAGGAAGCGCTGCGATGCACACCCTGATCCAGGAGATCGAGAAGGCCGCGATGCGCGCCGACGTCCCGGACTTCCGTCCGGGCGACACGCTGAAAGTGCACGTGCGTGTCACTGAGGGCAACCGGAGCCGTATCCAGGTCTTCCAGGGCGTGGTGATCCGGCGTCAGGGCGGCGGCGCCCGCGAGACCTTCACGGTCCGCAAGGTCAGCTACAGCGTCGGTGTCGAGCGGACGTTCCCGATCAACAGTCCCTCCATCGACAAGATCGAGGTCGTCACCCGCGGCGACGTCCGCCGCGCCAAGCTCTACTACCTGCGCAATCTGCGGGGCAAGGCCGCGCGTATCAAGGAGAAGCGCGACCACTGAATCCTTTCCACCCGCCACCGAGACCGCGACCCACTCGATCGCCAAGGACGAACAGGCCGATCTGAGCCAATGAATGACAGCGCCCCGGGAACCCGAAACGGTGACCGGGGCGTTGCCAGTTTCGGATGGAAATGGCCGACCTGCTCCCTGACGACACGCCCACGGGCGGCGTCCGCGGGGCCCCGCGCCGCTAGGCTTTCGCTCTGATGACTGATGAGGACGATCGGAGAGACGTGCGATCCGAGGCCGAGGGCGCGGTGCCCGAAGAGAAGGAGCCCGTTGACTCGGCCGAGGACACGGCCGACGGCTCCGAGGACGGCGGCAAGCGAAAAAAGAAGAAGCAGGGCTCGTTCTGGAAAGAGCTCCCCGTCCTCATCGTGGTCGCCGTTGTGCTCGCCCTCGTCATCAAGGCGTTCGCGGTCCAGGCCTTCTACATTCCGTCCGGGTCCATGGAGAACACTCTCCAGGTCGGTGACCGCGTCCTCGTCAACAAGATCGTCTACCACACCCGCGACATCGCCCGCGGCGACGTCATCGTCTTCAACGGCCTCGACTCCTGGGACCCGGAAATCCAGGTCGAGGAACCCGGCAACCCCGTCTCCCGGGCACTGCGCGCCGTCGGCACCGCCTTCGGCGTCGCTCCCAACGAGAAGGACTACATCAAGCGCGTCATCGGCATCCCCGGCGACCACGTCAAGTGCTGCGACGCCAAGGGCCGCGTCACGGTCAACGGCGTCCCGCTGGACGAGGACTCCTACATCTTCACCGACCCGATCACGCACGAGCGGAACAAACCGTCCAACGAGCCCTTCGACGTCACCGTCAAGCCGGGCCAGCTCTGGGTCATGGGCGACCATCGTGAACTCTCCTACGACTCCCGCGCCCACCGCGGCGACCCAGGCGGCGGCACCATCCCGATCAACCGCGTCATCGGCCGCGCCTTCGTCATCGTCTGGCCGCTTGACCGCATGGGCACCCTCCCGATTCCCAACACCTTCAAACAGAACGCCTTGGCCGCCGCACTCCCCGCCACCCCCTACGCCCTGGGCGTCATTAGCACCCTCCCCCTCGCCTACCTCCTAAGACGCCGCCGCCTCAACGCCACCTAAGGCCAAGCAAGAAAAGACGATCTTGCAATTGTCAAATAGATTGAATGCGCCCGGACAGGTGCAACAGACTCCGCGCATCAATTTGACGAGAACCGAATTCGGCCAGGCACCTGGCCTGTTCAGGGCCTAGGCCGTACCTCAAAGTGCCGTCTTGCCGCTCGCCCGGCGGCTCGCGACCGAGCCGGGTCGTGCGTGAGCGCAGCATCACCGCATGAAATGCCCGCTCGGGCTCGCATAGGCGTCGCCGCGTTCAGGCAAGCCAGACGCCCCCGCGTGCGCTGAGGCCCACCTTGAGACACGCCCTCGAGATGTCGTGCTTTCGGACTTCGCCCCGAGGAAGGAGTCCAGACCGTGGGCGCCGGGGCCAGGCAGGCATACACAGCCAGGTGCTTTCGGGGTGAGGGGACGTATAGAGCGGGGTGCTTCCGGGGTCAGGCGGGGGGTTGTTGGAGTGAGGTGTTTCCGGGGTGAGGTAGGCGTGGGCAGTCGGGTGTTGCCGAGACGAGGTAGGCGTGGGCAGTCAGGTGCTTTCGAGGTGGGCGGGGCGTACGGAGCGAGGTGCGGGGTGAGAACCCCGGAGCTGCCGCCGATGTGTGGTCGGCTCGGTGCGCGGTGCTCTGACTTGAATCCGGTGGTCGTCGGTCTTGGGGACGTGAGGTGGGCTTGGCGCTGGGATAGCGGGTGTGGGCGCGTACTGGCGGGTGGCACGGCAGCGCGAGCGATGTCTTGCTGTCATTCGGGCGTGGTGTGATTGTCGGTGTTCGGGGAGGCAGCGATCCTCGGGCCGGGACCGGGCCAGGGCCAGGGGGAGTGGTATAGGTCTGCTGACGTGGGCGAGGGTAGGCGTCGGTCATGTCCGGCCTTCAGGACGGTGGTTGTGCGGTTCTGACGGGGCGATTGGAGCGCCCCGACGGGTGATCGGGGACATGGTGGGAACGGCGGCGTTCAGGGAGCGGTGGAGGGGCGTGGGGACGTACGCTGCGGAGCATGAAGGGACGTCCACTTCGTTTCACGCCGCGCCGTGATGCCGGGCTCCACGCCTTTGAGCGTGCTTTGGAGCATGGAGGGCTGAGCCCGGTCGCCGGCGTCGATGAGGCGGGGCGGGGCGCGTGCGCGGGGCCGCTGGTCGTCGCCGCGGTGATCCTTCAGGGCGGGCGAGGCAAGATCGACGGCCTCACCGACTCCAAGTTGCTCACCCCCGCGCGACGCGAGGAGCTGTACGCCGAGATCATCGAGCGGGCGTACGCGTGGAGCGCGGTCATCATCCCTTGCCACGACATCGATCGGATCGGTCTCCACCGCTGCAACGTCACCGGGATGCGGCGGGCCCTCGCCGCCCTGGACAAGCGGCCCGCCTACGTGCTCAGCGACGGTTTTCCCGTCCCCGGCCTGGACGTCCCTGGACTCGCGATGATCAAAGGGGACCAGGCGGCAGCGTGTGTGGCCGCGGCGTCCATCGTCGCGAAGGTCACCCGAGACCGGATCATGGTGGCCCTCCACGAGCGGTACCCGGAGTACGGATTCGACCTTCACAAGGGATATGTGACCCGCGCACACGGCAAAGCGCTCAACGCGCACGGACCCTGTCCTGAGCATCGGTTCTCCTACGTCAATGTGGGGCGTGCCTTGCGTAACAATGGAGAAGTGGCCTTGGTCGAGGAGACCGAAGGGGAGGTCCCGGACGAGGGCTACACGGAAGGGGCACGAGCGTGAGCGCCGAGGATCTCGAGAAGTACGAGACCGAGATGGAGCTGCAGCTCTATCGCGAGTACCGCGACGTTCTCGGGCTCTTCACCTACGTCGTCGAGACCGAGCGCCGGTTCTATCTCACCAACTCGGTCGACCTTCAGGTGCGCAGCGTCGACAACGGCGAGGTCTTCTTCGAGGTGACGATGCAGGACGCCTGGGTCTGGGACATGTACCGTCCTGCCCGCTTCGTTAAGAACGTGCGTGTCGTCACGTTCAAGGATGTCAACGTCGAAGAACTCGCCAAGACCGACTTCGAACTCCCCTCGGACCAGTGAGGCGCCTCCCTTCGGCTGGGGCCTCATAGGGGCGGACTTTGATTCAAGTGGGCCGGTCGAGCGCGCCTTCTTGCGGTTGCCGGGTGCTCGCTAGGGGCGCTGCAACGAGTCGGGTCCCCCTTCTGAAGGGTGCGGTGGCTTCTCACCGGGATCGGCCGGCGCCGTGATGTGCCCGTCAGCGTGACCCGAGGCTCGGTTTGGGCTGGTGCCTTGAGTTTCTAGTGAGCCCGTGAGGTCGGGCCCGGATCACTTCATTCGCCAGGTGACTCCTCTCCCGCGTTGACCCGTGAGTTTCGAATTGGCCGTGACGCGTCGCGGCGGGGAGTGGCGGCGGGCTGAGACGAGGGTGATTTCGCGGCGGATCGAGCTTCGCGGGATGCCGGGCCACGGCGGCCGCCAGGCGATCCTTCGCTTATCGGACGTCCTGTGCTCGCCTCCTGCCTGAGCTTGCTTGTGCCCTGAGGCTGTCGGTTGTCGTGAGGATGGGAAGAGAGCCGTGGCCCGACTTGGGATGTCCAGCTGGCGAGCGTTGTGCGGCTGCTGCCCTGCCTGCGGGACTGTGCTGACCGTCCGGCTGGAATGGTCTGGGTGGGTCATTCGGGCTCCTGGTGAAGGGTGGTCGGAGGGTGGGAGTCGCCGTCCGCAGGGCCCTTGGGGGATTTGCCTGCCTGGGTCAGGCGCCAGCCCGAAGACGCGCGCTCGACGAAACCGGCGGCGGCCAAGAGCCCCAGCTTCGCGTTGATCGTCGTCAGGTCGACGCCCGCGTTGACGGCGAGCTGCGCGGGACCGGCTGCGCCACGGGCCGGGAACGCCTCCAGGACGGCCCGGGTGACCGGTTCCAGCCGGTCGCGGGGCAGGACGGGGCTGTGCCGCGGCGGGGCGAGATCGGCGCCGAGACGTCCGACGGCCTCGATGATCTCGTCTGTTCGGGTGATGAGGGTGGCGCCGTCCTCGCGCAGGAGCCGGTGACAGCCGACCGAGGACCGGCTGGTGATCGGGCCGGGCACGGCCATGACCATGCGGCCGAGCTTGGACGCCCAGCTCGCGGTGTTGAGAGCGCCGCTGCGGGCCTCCGCCTCCACGACCACCGTGCCCCGGGACAGTGCGGCGATCACCCGGTTGCGGACGAGGAACCGGAGCCGGTGCGGGTGGGTGCCCGGCGGTGACTCGCTCACCAGGAGAGAACGCCGAGCGATCTCCGCGAAGAGCCCTTCGTTGGCCGCCGGGTACGGGATGTCGACACCGTTGGCGAGGACGGCGACGGTGGGTCCGTCGGCGGCGAGGGCGCCGCGGTGCGCGGCCGCGTCGATGCCCAGGGCGCCCCCGGAGATCACTGTCCAGCCCGCGTCTGCCAGGTCCGAGGCGAAGTCGGCGGCGGCCCGCATGCCGTAGGGGGACGCGGCACGGGAACCGACGACGGCGACGGAACGCAGGCAGCTGAACCGCAGGTCGCCAGGGCCGCGCAGCCACAGCGCGTAGGGACGGGCGCTCCCGAGGTCGTCCAGCGTCGTCGGCCACTCGGGGTCACCCGGGCAGATGAGACGTCCGCGGAACTGGGCGCAGACGGCCATGTCCTGGTCCGGTTCGGCGGCGATCAGGCGGATCCGCCAGTTTTCGAGACGCTTGATCTCCTTCATGTCGGCGGGCACGTCGTCGGGGAGCCGGCCGGTGCGGATCGATTCGAGCGCCCGCTCCGGCCCGGAGTGATCGACGATCCGGTTGAGGAAGGCGTCACCGGGTTCGGCGACCGCGGTGAGGGTGGCGCGGGCGGTGCGTTCGTCGCTCATTGGCGCCCCGCTGACCACAGGGTGAGCGCGCCGCCGATGTCGTCCGGGCCCGGTTCGTCGTGGCCCGCCAGATCCGCGATGGTCCACGCGACGCGCAGCACGCGGTCGAGGCCGCGCGCGCTGAGCGCGCCCCTCTGCAGGGCTTCGTCGGCGCCTTCCATCGCCTCCGACGAAGGCGTGAAGCGGCGGCGCAGCTCCGGGCCGGGGATCTCGGAATTGCAGCGCCACGGGGTTCCGGCCAGGCGCCTGACCGTCCGTTCCCTGGCGAGCAGAACGCGTTCGGCCACCACCTTGCTGGACTCGGCGAACTCCAGGTCGTAGCGGAGCTCGGCCCGGCTGGCCGGTGTCAGTTCGAGTTTGAGGTCGATGCGGTCGAGGAGCGGGCCGGACAGGCGGGAGGCGTATTTGCGGCGCGTGCCCGGGGCGCAGGAACAGTCGATCTGTTTGGCCGCGGCGCACGGGCACGGATTCGCCGCCAGGACGAGCGTGAAGCGCGCCGGGAAATGCGCCATGCCCTCGATCCTGCTGATCCTCACCTCGCCTTCTTCGAGAGGCTGGCGAAGGGCGTCCAGCGTTCCCCCGAAGAACTCCGGAGCCTCGTCCAGGAACAAGATCCCCCTGTGGGCGAGCGACACGGCACCCGGCTGAAGGACGCGGCCGGAGCCGCCGCCGACCATGGAGGCGCGCGAGGCGGTGTGATGCGGCGCGTAGAACGGCGGCTGGGTGATGAGCGGCTGGCCCGGCCGCAGTGTTCCCGCGACGGAGTGGATCGCCGTGACCTCCAGGGCGATGTCGGGTTCCAGCGGCGGCATCAGCGTCGGGAGCCGTTCCGCGAGCATCGTCTTTCCGCAGCCGGGAGGCCCTGCGAAGAAGAGATGATGGCCGCCGGCGGCGCTGATCTCCAGGGCGCGGCGGGCCTCGGCCTGCCCGCGGACGTCGGCCAGGTCGAGGTCGGGTGGGATGTCCTGCTGCCGTAGGGCGAGACCGTCGGCGGGACGGGAACCGCTGTCGTCCTCGTCCTCCTCGATGGGCGGCGGCTCGTCGCGCAGGAGGCACAGGAGACCGCGCAGCGTACTCGCGGGCACCACCTTCATGGCCGGGACGAGGTCCGCCTCGGCGGCGTTCGCGCGTGGGACGACGACCGTCCGGCATCCCTGGTTGGCGGCCGCGAGCACGGCGGGCAGCACGCCCTGGATGGGCCGCAAGCGGCCGTCCAGGCCGAGCTCGCCGATCAGGACCAGATCGGCGCAGGCCCGCGCGGGGACGACCTCCGCGGCCGCGAGCAGCGCGATCGCGATGGCGACGTCGAAAGTCGACCCCTTCTTCGGCATGCTCGCCGGGCACAGCGACACCGTGACATGGCGGTTGGGCCAGTCCTCACCGGAGTTGAAGATCGCGGCGCGGACCCGGTCGCGGGCCTCGCTGAGCGCGGTGTCCGGGAGGCCGACCAGGTGAAGGCCGGGGACTCCGCTGGTGATGGCGGCCTCCACGTCGACCACGCAGCCGTCCACCCCGATGAGGGAGACCGAACGGGTCTTCGCGAGCGTCATCAGCACACCTCCCGCAGGTGGTCGACCGTGAAGCCGCCGCCGTCGGTGACCAGGCCGAGGACGTCCACCCGCACGTGCGTGCCGCTGACCCCGTGCGCGGCGGCCCACCGCCAGGCCAGCCGCCGTAACCGGGCCGCCTTGTCCGTGGTGATCGCCTCGAAGGGGTCTCCGAAGCGGGACGAGCCGCGTGTCTTCACCTCGCAGATGACGTGCCTCCGGCCGTCGTAGGCGACGATGTCGAGCTCGCCTTCGCGGCACCGCCAGTTGCGGTCGAGAATCGTCCAGCCGAGCTCGACCAGGTAGTCGACGGCGGCGTCTTCACCACGTCGGCCGAGGCTGATGTGGGCTGTCACGGGCCTCACCTCCAGTTCTCGACGATGCCGAGTCGTGACACTGCGTCGCCAAGAAATGACAACCTGTGGATAACTTTGGAGAACGTTTTCGGCGATTCGCCGCAAATCGGGGTCCGGTGCTTGCTTCGGCACGGCTGTTGGCGCAGCGTGACGCTGTGACCAACGCGCTGGAGGACGCCGTCTCCGACTTCGGCCGCCACCTGCGCGCCGAACGCGACGTCTCACCGCACACGCTGCGCGCCTACCTCGGTGACCTGAAGGACCTGATCGGCTACGCCGCGGACATCGGCGTGACAGAGCCGGCGGGCCTCGACGTCTCGCTACTGCGGGCCTGGCTCGCCCGTCAACACGCCTTGGGTCGTTCCCGTGCCACCTTGGCCCGCCGCACGGCCGCTGTGCGCGCGTTCACCCGGCATCTGCACCGGGGCGGCCAACTCTCGGACGATCCAGGGTTGCTACTCGGCACGCCCAAGCGGCAGCGGGATCTCCCCGACGTGCTCACACGGGACGAGGCGGCACGCCTCCTGGACACCATGGACACCCAAGGCCCACTGGGGCTGCGCGACCTCGCCGTGCTCGAAATGCTCTATGCGACGGGCGTACGGGTCAGTGAACTGTGCGGGTTCGACATCGACGACCTGGACACCGGGCGCGGCACGGTCCGGGTTCTGGGCAAGGGCGGACGTGAACGAACCGTCCCCGTAGGGGAACCGGCGGCCCGCGCCGTCCAGGACTGGCTCCGTGCAGGACGCCCAGCCCTGGCGACTGACGGCAGTGGCCCCGCGCTCTTTCTGGGCGCCCGCGGGGGACGCCTGCACCCGACGACTGCACGCCGCATCGTCCACGCTCGGATCTCCGAGGTGGGCGAGGTGCCCGACCTAAGCCCGCACGGCCTTCGCCACAGCGCAGCCACCCACCTGCTTGAAGGTGGAGCCGACCTCCGGAGCGTCCAGGAGATCCTCGGGCATGCCTCCCTGCAGACAACCCAGCTCTACACCCATGTGTCCGCCGAGCGGCTCAAGCAGGTCCACCGCCAGGCCCACCCGCGCGGAGCCCAGTCCGACTAGGTGTACTGACCTGAGAGGTTAGGTATGCGGCTGGCCGGTGGGTGGCCTGCGAGCGCGGCGTGGCTGCGGTGATGGTGGTACATGTGCAGCCAGGGTGCAAGTGCGGCGCGGCGTTCGGTTTCTGAGGTGTAGGGACGGGCGTGGCCTGCTCATGCCGGGGCGGGACGCCGGGTGCTGGGGCGCGGTGAGCTAGGGGCTCTGGGTCAGGTCTGGGCACGGTGGCGTAGGCAGGTGGCCCGCCGCCCAAGGGATGGGCGGCAGGCCACCAGGGCGCGGCAGCCTTCAGGGTCAGGGGGTGCGGCGTAGGCGGCGTTCCTGGGACAGGTTGATGACGCCCGGCGGTGGACGGCGGCGGCGGTGCAGGCGGAAGCGGACGCGGGTGCGGCGCCAGGCGAAGGCCAGAGTGAACGCCAATGCCATGCCCGTAAGCGCCCCACCCGTCGCCGTGGTGGCGTCACGCAGGACCGTCCTTGGCTCGGGCGCCGGCTCAGGGACTTGATGGGTCTGGGACGGTGAGGGACGTGCCCAGTGGGGGAGCAGCCGTATCCGGCGCTGGACCAGGCTGAGCGGGTCCAGGTAAAGGGAGCCGCGCAGCAGGCCCCAGTGCAGGCAGGGCGCCGGGCAGTGGCGGCCGCCCTCCAAGGTGCCGATCCGGGTGCCCGACGTGACCCGGCGACCAACGCCGATGCTGGGACGGACGGGCAGGTAGGTCGTCCGCAGGACACCATGATCGATGGCGACCACGCCGCGTCCGGCCAGGCGGTCGGCGTAGGCGATGCGCCCCGGACCGGCGGCATAGACCGGCTGCCCCGGCCGCCCGGCGAGATCGACGCCCCGGTGGCCGGCTCCCCACGGGGACGTGGGCGGGCTGAAGCTCCGGACGACCTTCGGAGCGGGCGGCCCTAAGGGCCACCGCCAGGCGTCCAGGCCCGGCTTCCACGCGTCCAGGACAGGCGTCCCGGCAGCGATCATGCAGGTGAGGAGCAGCGTCAGCAAGGTCATGCACCGAAGCCTGCCGCCCCGGCCCACCGAGTTCGAGGGAGTCTGCGAACTGTGGATAACCGGCGGGCCATTGATTCCCGGACACGTCCGGGCCCTGATAATCTGTTAGGCGTGTCCGAGGGGACACCGGCCAGGGCTAGGCCGTCGACGATCCGCCCTAAGGGAGGAACGGCGAGAAGCCGCCTTGAGCGGAGAGGTCACAGACCCGGGAACGGGTCACAGCCGCCTGGGGTTTCCCGGCGGCTGATTTCACGCGTCCGCATGCCACCGCAGACATGGTGGGGCGCCGTCCCTCGGTCCGTCGCCACGGCGACGGTGGGACGACACCCGGGCGCAGGCGTTCAACCAAATGCGGCCCGGAAGGGCCAGAGAAGGAGAACACGGGCAATGGCACCCGTCGTCACCATGCGGCAGCTCCTGGAGAGCGGCGTCCACTTCGGCCACCAGACCCGCCGGTGGAACCCGAAGATGAAGCGCTTCATCCTCACCGAGCGCAACGGCATCTACATCATCGACCTGCAGCAGTCACTGTCCTACATCGACCGCGCCTTCGAGTTCGTCAAGGCCACGGTCGCCCATGGCGGGACGATCCTGTTCGTCGGCACCAAGAAGCAGGCCCAGGAGTCCATCGCCGAGCAGGCCACCAGGGTCGGCATGCCCTACGTCAACCAGCGCTGGCTGGGCGGCATGCTCACCAACTTCTCCACCGTCCACAAGCGGCTCACCCGGCTCAAGGAGCTGGAGGAGATCAACTACGACGACGTGGCCGGATCCGGCATGACCAAGAAGGAGCTTCTCGGTCTGCGCCGCGAGAAGGACAAGCTGGAGCGCACCCTCGGCGGTATCCGCGACATGGCGAAGGTCCCGAGCGCCATCTGGATCGTGGACACCAAGAAGGAGCACATCGCGGTCAACGAGGCCAAGAAGCTCGGTATCCCGGTCGTGGCGATCCTGGACACGAACTGCGACCCCGACGAGGTCGACTACCCCGTCCCGGGCAACGACGACGCCATCCGCAGCGTCAGCCTGCTGACCCGCGTCGTCGCCGACTCCGTCGCGGACGGCCTCATCGCGCGCGCGGGAGCCGCCACCGGCGGGGACGAGAAGCCGGCAGAGGGCGCCGCGGCGGCGGGCTCGGAGGAGCCGCTGGCCGAGTGGGAACGTGACCTGCTCAAGCCGGACGAGGGCGCCGCCGAGGCGTCCGCCGCTGCCCCGGCCGCAACCGAGGCGCCCGCCGAGGCGCCCGCCGAGGCGCCCGCGGAGACTCCGGCCGAGGAGGAGACCCCGGCCCAGGCGGAGGCCCCGGTCCAGGAGGAACCCCCCGTCCAGGAGGAGGTGCCGGCAGAGGCCCCCGCAGAGCCCGCCGCTAGCTCCGAGGCCGAGGGCGAGGACGCCCAGAAGCCCGCCGAGGCCGAGCAGGCTTGATCCCGCGGTCCCGGCGGCCCCGCACGGGGCGCCGCCGGGACCGTCGCGGGTCACACGACCAACGACGAGAGAAGCGAAGAGAGCGATGGCTAACTTCACCGCCGCAGACGTCAAGCGGCTGCGCGACCTGACCGGCTCCGGCATGATGGCCGTGAAGAACGCCCTCACCGAGGCGGACGGCGACTTCGAGAAGGCCACGGAACTGCTGCGCCTCAAGGGCGCCAAGGACGTCGGCAAGCGCGCCGAGCGCACCGCCGCCAACGGCCTGGTCGCCGAGCACTTTGCGGACTCCCGCGACGGGGCACTCCTGGAGCTCAACTGCGAGACCGACTTCGTCGCCAAGAACGAGCAGTTCATCCAGCTCGCGAAGCGCCTTGTCGAGTTCGCCGCCGGCAGCGGCGTCGCCGACGTGCCGGCCCTGCTCACCGCCGAGATCGAGCCGGGCAAGACCGTCCAGGCCCTGATCGAGGAGAACAGCGCCAAGATCGGTGAGAAGCTGGAGCTGCGCCGCTTCGCCCACTTCCAGGGCACTTATGTGGCCAGTTACCTGCACAAGTCCGACCCGTCCCTGCCGCCGACCACCGGCGTGCTGGTCGAACTGGACGCGGAGAACCCCGAGGTCGCCAAGGACATCGCCCAGCAGATCGCGGCGATGGCCCCCAAGTACCTCAGCCGGGAGGAGATCCCCGCCGAGACGGTCGAGAAGGAGCGGGCGCTCGCCGAGCAGCTCACCCGCGACGAGGGCAAGCCCGAGCAGGCCATCCCGAAGATCGTCGAAGGCCGGGTGAACGCCTACTTCCGCGACTTCGTGCTGGTCGAGCAGGCGTTCGTGAAGGATGGCAAGAAGACGATCGCGAAGGTCCTCGACGAGGCCGGCGTGAAGGTCGTCCGCTTCGCCCGGTTCAAGGTCGGGCAGGCATAAGGGCATTCTGGAGACAGATACCCGAGAGAACACGAAGCTACGAGGAGGCCGCCGACGTGCCGGACAAGACGACCACTAGCGCGACGGCGGCCTCGTCGTCCGATCAGGACGTCGCAGATGGGGACGTTGCCGATCGGGACGGTATCGGTTCCGGTCGGAACGGTTCCGATCGAGGTGCGACGGGCCGGAACACGTCGTCCGGTCGGAATCCGTCGGGTCGAGCCCCGTCCAGCGGCCACTCGTCCGGAGGGAACGCGTCGGGGCGGAAGCCGTCCGATGGAAACTCGTCCCGCGATGGCGCAGCCGGCCGGCACGAGGCGGAGCCGCACACGCCCGCCCAGCACGCGCCCCGCGCCGGCTGGAAACGGGTCCTGCTGAAGCTCTCCGGCGAAGCATTCGCAGGACGCGACCCGCTGGGCATCGACCCCGAGGTCGTCCAGCATGTGGCGGAGGCCATCGCCGAAGCCGTACGGGACGGCGTGCAGGTAGCGGTCGTCTGCGGCGGCGGCAACATGTTCCGTGGCGCGGTCATGGCGGAGCGCGGGATGGACCGCGGACGCGCCGACTACATGGGGATGATCGGCACCGTCATCAACTGCCTCGCCCTGCAGGACTTCCTGGAGAAGCTCGGCCTCGACACGCGCGTGCAGACCGCCATCACCATGAGCCAGGTGGCCGAGCCGTACATCCCGCGACGCGCCATCCGGCACCTGGAAAAGGGCCGTGTCGTCATCTTCGGCGCAGGTCTCGGACAGCCGTTCTTCTCCACCGACACCACCGCCGCCCAGCGCGCGCTGGAGATCGGTGCTGAGGCCGTACTGAAGGCCACGCAAGTGGACGGTGTCTACGATGCCGATCCTCGAAAGAATCCAGACGCGGTCAAGTTCGACCGTTTGGATTACGGTGAAGTTCTACAGCGAGGGCTGAAGGTCATGGACGCCACGGCCATCAGCCTCTGCATGGACAACGCGCTCCCCATCGTGGTCTTCGACCTCATGGGGCAGGGCAACATCGTCCGGGCCGTCCGGGGTGAGAAGATCGGCACGCTGGTCAGCCCGGCGGAAGGCTGACCGCGGCCCGGAACCGAATGCGGGACGCGGTACGGAACGTAGCGTCGAACCGCCCGCACGACCAGGGCCCGACCAGATGACATGGGAGTCACAGTGATCGACGAGACCCTCCTCGAAGCAGAGGAGAAGATGGAAAAGGCGGTCGCGGTCGCCAAGGAGGACTTCCAGGCCATCCGTACGGGCCGGGTCACCCCCGCGATGTTCAACAAGATCACCGCCGAGTACTACGGGACGCCGACGCCGGTCAACCAGCTGGCGTCGTTCACGCTCCCGGAGCCGCGGATGGTCATCGTCCAGGTCTTCGACAAGTCGTCCATGCAGGCGGTGGAGAGGGCGATCCGCGACAGCGACCTCGGCGTGAACCCCACCAACGACGGCAACGTCATCCGGGTCGTCTTCCCCGAGCTGTCGGAGGAGCGGCGCAAGGAGTTCATCAAGGTCGCGGGCCACAAGGCCGAGGAGAGCCGGGTCTCCATCCGCAACGTCCGCCGCCGCGCCAAGGACGCCCTCGACAAGCTCGCCAAGGACGGCGAGGCGGGGGAGGACGAGGTCCGGCGTGCCGAGAAGGAACTCGACGACACCACGCACCGCTACGTGGCGCAGATCGACGAGCTGCTCGAGCACAAGAAGGCCGAACTGCTCGAAGTCTGATGCGATTCGACGACGCCGGGGAGCCCTCGCGCTCCCCGGATGAGCCGGAGGCCGACATGTCCGGCCCGACACCGGACGCCTCCATCGAGGGCACTCCGCCTTCCGGCGCCACACCTGGTTCAGGCGCGCGCGCACACGCGCCCCCTTCTGACAGCACGTCCACGAACGCGTCTTCTGGGGGCGTGCCTTCCGGGGCCACGGCCTTCGGAGGGGCGTTCTCCAGGACGGACGGGAACTCTGCAAGCGGGCCTTCCGCAGAAGGGTCTTCTGCGGATGGGGCCTCTGCGAACGGCGCTTCTGGGGCGGCCGAGGGTAAGCGTCAGACCAGGACGGGCCGCAATCTTCCCCTCGCGATCGGCGTTGGCCTAGCGCTCGGCTCGCTCGTCCTGCTCTCTCTCTACACGGTCAAGGAGATCTTCCTTGCCGTGATGATCGTGTTCCTCTTCATCGGTATGCGGGAGCTCACCGAGTCGTTCAAGAGCCGGGACATCAACGTCCCGTTCATCCCGGTCGCGACGGGCATGGTCGGCACACCCGTGGTGGCCTACGTGTGGGGGCCCACCGCCACGGTCGCGGCAGTGTCCCTCACGATGCTCGCCCTGCTGACGACGCGGATGACCGAGGGCGCGGACGGCTATGTGCGCGACGTCTCCACCGGGGCGCTCGTGACCGGTTACCTGGTGCTGGTGGGCGGGATCGTTGCGCTGCTCATGCGCCCGGACGACGGCGACCACCGCATCGTCATCTTCATCGCGACCACCGTGGCCAGCGATACCGGCGGCTTCTTCGCGGGATCGTTCCTCGGCAAGCACAAACTGGCACCCACGATCAGCCCCAAGAAGACCTGGGAGGGAGTCACCGGCTCCGCCCTCATGTGCATGCTCGTCGGCGGCTGGCTGGTGTGGTGGCTGCTGGACGGCGGCAGGATATGGCAGGGCGTGCTGGTGGGCCTTGCCGTCGTGGTCACCGCGACCGCCGGCGACCTCGTCGAGTCGATGATGAAGCGTGACCTCGGCATCAAGGACTTGGGAACGATCCTTCCAGGGCACGGCGGTGTGATGGACCGCCTGGACTCCCTAGTGGTGACGGCCCCCGTCGTCTGGTTGCTCCTGGAACTGTTCGTCCCGAGCTAGGAGACGACCCATGAGCGGCGCTGCTGGGCGAGGCGCCGTACGAGCGCGTCTGAGCCCTCGTTCTTGGCGTAGCGGTGTTCCTCACCGGTGAGGGGCACGAGCCACAGCCACCGTACGGAATCGCCGTTCAGCGTCAGTCCGGTCAGGTCGGGGGACTTGGGACCGGCCAAGCGGCTGGGATCGTCCAAGAGGAGCACGCCCTCCCAGACCGACTCGCCGCTGCGCAGTGGGAACGTGCGAGCCTCGTGGTACCACTTGACGACGTCTCCGGGCGCGAACCATGTCACCGACCGCCACGGGTACTGCGACAGCCACGGGAAGATACTGCCCGCCCGCTGGCTGGGCAGGGTGCTTGCCACGGCGAGTTCTATTCGTCCATACGGGGCGATGTCGTCCTCGTAAAGCTCGACCGTGGGCATCCGCTGACGGCACATCCCCACCGTGCTCAGGACGGTGAACTCCCGGTCGCCCCGTGCAGGACGTTCGGAGACGCCCACTGTGGGGGCCACGCCCGTGCGTCCGTTTCCCAGTTGCCGTCCTACGTCGTGCCAGTAGTGGCCCCCGGGCCCGAGCCGCTGCAGCAGGTGGCCGAGCACCGACTGCTGGAACTCCGCCCAGGAGCCGTCGGCGCGGCACATCTTCCAGTGTTCGCGCGCCCGGTCGATCCGCGGCCCGAAGTCCTCGATCTCGTCGGCCAGCGGGAAGCCGAACGGGCTCTGCCGCGTGGCGTCGCGGGCGTATCCGGGGATGCCGCGTCCCATGTCGGACCAGCCGGGGATCACGAACAGCGGGTCGCCCGCTTCGAGGACGGCCACACCGTCGCCCTCCTCGAACCACACGACCTCCAGACCCCCTGCGTCCAGGGCCGGACGGCCCGCCGGATGCCGTACGTGGGACCCGGGCAGGAGGGGCGCACGGCCGGCCTCCAGCCGGGACCGGTCGAGTTCAGAGGGGGCCTTGCGGTGGTTCGCGACCCAGACCGCGCCGACCACCGAGTCCCGTGCGTCCTTGAGGTAGGCCGCGGTGACGTCGCCGTCGGTCTCGATGGCGAGCCGCCGGCTGCCGTACGGGCTGACCGCGGTGTGGACGACGGTGGCCTTGGATCCACCGGACGAGGCGGTGCCCCTGCGCAAAACCGACATGATCGAGACCTTAGTCGCACACAAGGTCATGTGCAGGAATGTCGCGGGCGCGGGTAGGGGCTGTCCGTAGACGGACGATGCACAGGCAGGTGTTTGCGACACTGGATGCATCATGTCTACCCAGCCCGCCGTCGCCGGTACCGCGTCCGAGAAGACTCCGGCGAAGCTCGTCTTCGCCGCTCCGAGGCGTGGTAAGCCGCCCAGGCATCTCGCCGACCTCACCTCCGCGGAACGCCGCGAGGTGGTAGCCGAGCTGGGGGAGAAGCCGTTCCGGGCCGACCAGCTGTCACGGCATTACTTCGCCCGCCTGGTGGACGACCCGGCGAAGATGACGGATCTGCCCGCTGTGGTCCGAGAGCGGCTTGTGGCCGAGCTGCTGCCCACGCTGCTCACCCCCGTGCGCGAGATGGACTGCGACGACGGGACGACCCTGAAGACCGTCTGGAAGGCGTTCGACGGCGTCCTGTTCGAGTCGGTCTTGATGCGGTATCCCGACCGGGCGACGATGTGCGTCTCGTCCCAGGCGGGGTGCGGCATGAACTGCCCGTTCTGCGCGACGGGCCAGGCAGGGCTCACACGCAACCTTTCCACCGCCGAGATAGTCGAACAGGTCACCGCCGGCGCGCGCGCACTGGCTCGCGGGCGCATCCCAGGCGGGCCCGGTCGCGTCTCCAACATCGTGTTCATGGGCATGGGTGAGCCGTTGGCCAACTACAAGGCGGTGATGGGCGCGGTACGGCGCATCACCGACCCGGCACCCGCCGGCCTGGGCATCTCCCAGCGCGCGGTCACCGTTTCGACGGTCGGGCTCGTCCCGGCCATCGAGAAGCTCACCGCCGAGGGCATGTCCGTCCGGCTCGCAGTGTCCTTGCACGCACCCGATGACGAGCTGCGCGACGAGCTCGTGCCCGTCAACAACCGCTGGAAGGTCGCCGAGGTGCTGGACGCCGCCTGGGCCTACGCAGACCGCAGCGGGCGACGGGTCTCGATCGAATACGCCCTCATCAAGGACGTCAACGACCAGGCCTGGCGGGCCGATCTTCTCGGCAGGCTCTTGCGCGGGAATCTCGTACACGTCAATCTGATCCCGTTGAACCCAACGCCGGGTTCCAAGTGGACCGCGTCGCGGCCCCAGGACGAGCGCGAGTTCGTCCGGCGGCTGGAGGCCCACGGGATCCCGGTCACGGTGCGCGACACTCGGGGCAGGGAGATCGACGGGGCCTGCGGCCAGTTGGCCGCGTCGACCAAGGACTGAGCGTTCCGCAGGCGCGTCCCTGGCGCCGCGCGGGCGCGGGGACACGGCTGAGGAGCAGGTGCGCGGTGCGAACGGGTGCGCGGCTGCCGGTGGTCTTGCGCGGCTATGACCGGAAACAGGTGGACGGCCTGCTGAGACGGATCTCGCAGGCGCTGAACGGTGGGCCGCCGCTGTCGGCGGACGATGTGCGCAAGACCCGCTTCGACGTCGTCCTGCGCGGCTACGAACCCCGAGCGGTGGACCGGCTGGTACGCGAATGCATCTTGGAACTCCAGGCGAGGGGGCCGATGGCCGACAGGCAGGGCCGCCCGCGCGTGCAACCCGCCTGGTTGATCAACTGGATCCAGAACGCCCGCTTCTCGGGCGCGGGCCTGCGCTCGGGATACGACGTCCGCGACGTGGACGCGTTCCTCGACCGGGTGATCGCCGGCCTGCGCGGAGTCGCCCCACCGGTGTCCGCCCGGGACGTGCGGGAGAGCGCGTTCCGCGTCGTCCGGCTGGGACCCGGCTACGACGAGCAGGAGGTCGACCGCTTCCTGGTGCAGCTCGCGGGCGCCCTCGAACGCCGCTGACGAAGTTATCCACAATTTCGCCGGACGTTGTGTGCCGGAGCGGGGCTGCGTAACGCTACGTGCATGGATCATTTCGCGGCACAGTACCGGCGGCTCCGGGCCCTCCTCGCCGTCTTCCTGCCCCCCGAGATCACGGCCGCCTTGATGCCCCTGGCCAGGCCCGCGCTGAGGCTGGGCACCGGCGGCGAGGCGCCCATCCGCCTGGGCGGCGTCCCGCTGCTGCCGCCGGGCGAGACCTGGCCCCGGTGGAACGGACGCCCCCTCGACTTCCTCGGCGCGATCGACTTCGCCGACCTCGCCCATTTCGGCGACATTCCCGGCCTCCCCTCATCCGGCAAGGCGGCGTTCTACTACGCCAGCGAGGTGCCCCGTCCGTGGGGCGACGATGCGGCGCAGCGGGACGGCTGGCGGATCTACACCGGTGACCTCAACGACACCGTCCCGCCGCCTGGCGCATCGGCCTATCCCCAGATCCGCCTGTGCGCCGCCCCGTTCCTCTCCCTGCCCTCACCCCAGGAGATCTCCATGCGCCGCTTGGAGGCCACGTACAGCGGCTTCCTGGCCGTCTACGAGCAACTGCACGCCGTCTGGTCGCAGTACTCCTCACCGGACGAGGCGCCCGCACATCAGCTCGGCGGGTGGCCGGCCCTTGTCCAGCGCCCCATCGGTCCAGACTGCCTGTACGCCTCGACGGGCCGCCCCTTGGACTCCCTCAGCCTCCCGCCGCTTTCCGCAGACGAGCATCGGGCCGTGGAGGAGTGGCGCCTCCTGCTCCAACTCGACTCCGACGAACGGCTCGGCTGGTACTGGGGCGACCCCGGCCGCGTCTACTTCTGCGCTCGCCCCGACGACCCACTGGAGCAATCGTGGCTAACCCTCCAAGCCGCCTAACACCCGACCACACGTAGCAGTGCCGGGCGTGGTTGGCAGGGCGAGCGGCAGGTACTGAACGGTCGACGTCCGGGTTTGAACGTCCTGCGTCACGCTGCCGCCTTGTGAGGGGATAGCCCCAGACCCTCGGGACTGTCGGGTCAAGGGCGGCGATGGGCTAGAGCGACGTAGGCGGTGCCGACAAGGACGGACCAGAGAGCGAGGTGGAGGGCGATGGCCGGGAACCGGGCGGTGAACTCGGCCGCGCCATCGTGAGCGGACCGGAGCCACTCGATCATCGGGACGGACAGCCAGGAGAGCCGTCCGAGGCCGAGGAGCACGAGCGCGGTGGCGGCGCTCAACAACGCGAGCAGCGAAACGCCGGGGCCGGGGATGAGCGGACGGCTCGTCCATGCGCCGAGCAGCGTTCCGGGCACGGCGACGAGGAGATTCAGCGCACAACCTGCCAAGATCGCCCGGCCGGGCGCACCGACCTGAAGCGCCTGCAGGAGAGGAACAGCCAATGCGACGATGCCCAGGCAGACGTTCACACCGTAGGCCGAGAGGAGTCCCGCGTAGGTGGGCATGGAGCGGCGGCGGGCCGCGGTGGCCGTCAGGGCGCGCTGCTCGTCGGGTTGTGTGTCGAGGAGGGCGCGCGCCGCCCATGCCCAGATCGGGAACATGAACGCCGCCACGTCCCCGAACGTCCCGACGGCGAGATCGGTGGCGTCCGGTCCGCTCGGTCCCTGGACGAGGACCAGGACCACCACCAGCGCCACGACGATCAGCGGATGCAGGATGCGCAGCGAACGGACATAACCCGCGACCTGGAACCTGATGAGCGCGATCATCGCTTCCGCCTCCGCACCCGGTAGCCGTCCGCTCGCAGTTTGGTCTCCACGGTGTCGGCTTCGTCCTCGGGGACCTCGACCTCAAGAACGGTCCAGTCGGTCTTCTCGGAAGGGATGCTGGTCACCGTCCCGTTGTCCACACGCAGGCGGTCGATGCCGGGGAGGGCCTCGATGCAGCGCTGATGGTCGCTGACGACCACGATGGCTCCTTCGGCCGCGAACTCGGAGATCAGGGCGGGCAGTGCCGCGCGGGTGGCCGCGTCGAGGCCGGCGAAAGGCTCGTCCAGGATGAGCAGGCCTGGGTCGTCCATGAGCGCCTGCGCGAGGCCGACCTTCTGCGCACTGCCTTTCGACAATTCGGGAAGCCGCACATCGAGGAGGTGACCAAAGCCGAGCCGCTCCGCCCATGCCCCGACGGGATCCGCTGGAACGCGGCGTATCGCGGCCATATGCCCCAGGTAGCCGCGGACGGTGAACGGCTGATCCACCGGGAAGCGTTCGGGGGCGTACCCGACGCGTCTGGGCCGATCCTTGACGATGCCCTTGTGCGGGCCGCGCAGACCGGCGATCACGCGCAGAAGCGTGGACTTTCCCGCCCCGTTGCGCCCCGTCACCTCGGTCACCCTGCCGGGGAGCAGCGTCAGGGTGACGTCCCTGAGCACCCAGGGATCTCTCCGGTGATAACGAAAGGCCACACCTTCCAACCGCATGGAAACCGCACGGTAACCCCCCGCCCGTAAGGACCGCGTTAACCCAGGACGGCCGACGATGCCCGAAGAACCGGGACGTGGCCGACGTCGCCTGACGGGCGGGGACTGTCTGGATTTCGGTATGGGTGAGCGGTGGGCAGGGGGAGCTTGTCGGATGATTGGCTTTGGAGGTGGATGAGGGTGTGGTCTTGTGGTCGTCTGTCGGTGTTGGGCGGTTGCCTTGTGGCTGGCGGAGGGTGCTCTTGGTGATGGGGACGGTTTGGGCGGGTGGAGAGTGTTGCGTGGAGCGGTGTTTGGTCTTAGGGGGGTGGTATGTGTGAGCCCCGTGGGTGTTTGGATGGAGGAGAGGGGTCGGGATGGCTGGGCAGGCTTGTTTGTTTTGCGAGATCGTCAAGGGGGAGCGGAGCGCGCATGTTGTGATGGACGCGCCGGACGCGGTGGCGTTTCTTGATGCGCGGCCGTTGTTCAAGGGGCACACGCTGCTGGTTCCCAGGGATCACTATGAGACGCTCACCGATCTGCCCGGTGAGTTTCTGGGGCCGTTCTTCGAGCATGCGCAGCGCCTTGCCGGCGCGATGGAGTCGGTGCTCGGCGCGGCCGGGTCGTTCGTGGCGATGAACAACCGGGTGAGTCAGAGCGTTCCGCATCTGCATGTTCACGTTGTTCCGCGTAATCGGAAGGACGGGCTTCGCGGGTTCTTTTGGCCGCGGCAGAAATACGAGTCCGATGAGGAGGCGGCGGACTATGCGGCGCGTTTGTCCGGCGGTCTCACCTGACCTGCAGGGCCAAGGTCGTGTCGAGGATCTGGGCGTCGTTGGGGGAGGGGGTGGTCGAGTCCCACCAGCGGATTGCGCTGATCTCTTCGTTGGGGACGAAGGTGGTGTGACGGGTGGTCACGCGGGCGGTGTAGACGGCTGCGTATTCGTCGTGGGGTGGGTCGGCCAAGTGGAAGCGTCCGTAACCGGCGAGGGTGAGGGTGGGGAGGTGGAGGCCGGCTTCCTCGTGCAGTTCGCGGACGGCTGCCTGCCAGGGTGTTTCACCGGGGTCGATCCAGCCTCCCGGCAATTCCCACTGGTGGCGGTGGCGGTCGAAGACCAGGAGCAGGTGCCGGGCGTGCCAGACGGCGGCGAGAGCTGCGGGCATCGGCGCGTCCACGGGTACGGGGGTGGACGGGAGGAATGCCGTGAGTGTGTTACCCCGGTGATCTCGCGCCAAAGGGTCGTCCACTGCGCGCTCCACGGACGCTCGGTGACGGACAGGTTCGCAGGTCAGGGCGAGGTTCTCAGGTCAGGGCCAGGAGGAGGGCCGTGTAGGGACCTGTCGGGTCTGTTTCTGCGGGCGTGGCCGGAGCTAAGGCGGCGGCGTGTTCGTAGAGGTCACGTTCGGCCCTGTCCAGGGCGGCGGACAGGACGAAGTCAGTGACCGTCCAGCCGATCAGTTCGGCCGCTTTGCGGATCACGAGGAGCTGGTCCGGGGAGGGGCGGACGGTGAGGTGGTCGTCGGG
>NZ_VCKW01000144.1 GCF_005889715.1 Actinomadura soli | reverse complement strand
GTGGGCAGCGTCAGATGTGTATACGGGACAGGGTGCGGGGCGGGCGTCGGCGGAATGGGCACCGGTGGGCTCGCCGCTTCGCTCGCCCGGCGGTCGATCTCCGCCGTCACGACCGGCGGTAGCCGGAGGGCGGGTTGAGCCGCCGCCCTCACGACGTCCAACGCGGCGGCCAGGTCGGGCACGGTCGGCCGGGTGGACGCGTCGGGACGCAGGCAGCCGGAGATCAGCGTCCGGAGCCGGTCGTCGGTGATCTCGTCCACTCCCCCGTCGGAGGGCGGCCTTCCCGTGCAGGCGTAGGCCAGCGTCGCGCCGAAGGAGTAGACATCGCTCGCTGGAGAGACCGGCCCGCCCGACTCCTGCTCCGGGGCCATGAATCCCAAGGTGCCCGCCGGTTCCGTCCCTGCCGGAGTCGCGCCGGGACGCAGGTCGGCGGCGATCCCGAAGTCGATCAGCCGCGGTCCGTCGGCCGTCAGCAGGACGTTCGCGGGCTTCAGATCAAGGTGGACGATCCCGGTGCCATGGACGGACGCGAGCGCCTCCACGATCCCCGCGGCCAGTGGAAACACCACATCAGGCGGCAACTGACCCAGCAAGCCGACCGCTTCCCTCAGCGACACGGACGCCAGGAACTGCGTCGCCAACCAGGGAAGCGCGGCGTCGGGGTCGGCGTCCAGGACGCCGGGGCTGTAGCGTCCGCTGACCGTCCGGGTGGCCGCCACCTCGTGGCGGAAGCGTTCCCGGTACTCCGGCTCGCGGGCGAACTCGGCGTGCATCCGCTTCACGGCCACCGGACGGCCGCTCCCGGAACGCCCGAAGTAGATCATCGCCATGCCGCCCGCGCCGATCCGCGCCAGGATCCGGTTGCGGCCTACCGTCCGTGGATCGTGTGGCTCAAGAGCCCGCACGGGGGCCTCCGTCCGGTGGGGCGACGGCTTCCACGTTGCCCTCGCGGGTCCCGACGAAGACCAGGCCGGACGTGCTCGCGATCACCGGATCGCGGTCTATCTGGGCCTTGTGCGTCCACAGGATGCGTCCGTCAGCCGCGTTCAAGGCGTACACCGTGCTGGTGCGGGAGCAGGCGGCGAAGAGCGTGCCACCGGACAGGGCGAGTTCACTGTCGGCGTCAAGGAAGCGGGACCAGCGCTCCTCGCCGGTCGCGGGGTTCATGGCGACCACGCTGCCGTATCCGCCGTCGGCGTACAGCATCCCGCCGGCCGATAGGAGCGACGAACCGTTGAACCAGGTCGGGCCGCGTCCCTTCCGCCAGGCCGGGGTCCCGTCGGCGGCACGCAGCGCATGCAGGACGCCCTGCCGGTCGCCGACGAAGACGAAGCCGTCGCTGACCAGGAACGCATAGATCAGGAAGTTGCCGACGTTCAGCGGGCGGGACCATCTCTGCCGCCCGGTGCGCGGGTCGAGCCCGACCACGGAGGTCTTGCTCACGGCGGCCACCAGGCCGGAGTCAGCCGCCAGCCCCGTCTCGGGGGACACGTCCGCGACCCAGCGCGTCTCGCCGTCGCGCACGCCCACCGCTCTGACCGGACCCTCGTAACCGAAGCACGCCACCTGCCCGGAGATGGCCATGTGCACCGTCCCCTCCCGATAGTTGCCCTCCCAGCGGGTCTCGCCGGTGGCGGCATCGACGGCCGTCAGCCACGGTTGTATGGGACGGCTGAGGTACACCAGCTCGCCGAAGGTCTGACTGCCGTTTCCCGCGTTCTGTCTCCACAGGGTTTTGCCGGTCTGAACGTCCAGCGCGCGAACGTCGCTCTCCTGCCCTTCCGCGACGACCACGCCGTCCGCGGTGAACACCTTGGGGTAGTAGTCGCTGACCTTGGCTTTCCAGCGCAGGACGCCTTGCGGAGGCGGGCTCGGCGACGAGCCTTTCGACGATCGCGGGCCGCTCGCCCGTGGCTGTTCGTTGGCACAGCCCCGGACGACCGCCACCGCGCCGAAGGCCGCGAGCGCGAGGGGCGCGGAAACGACCAGCGCCCTACGACTGAGCTGCCGCGACGCCCCAGGCTGCGGGCCGGGCTGCGGGCCAGGCTGCGGGCCAGGCTGCGGGCCAGGCTGCGGGCCGGGCAGCGCGTCCTCCGGCGAACCGGTGCGTGGGGCGGGCGGTGTATCTGTCGGGGCATGGTCGGCTACGCGCTCGTTCCCGAGCGGCGGCTGCCCGCGTCCATCCGCCCCTGGTTCCGCCGTATGCGCGTCTTGCGATTCGGCAGTCTCCACGTCGAGGACTTGCGCCACATCTCCGGCGGGGGATTTCGGCGGCTGCGTCCGGGGCAGCCCCTTCGGCAGGACCTCCGCTATACGACGGTCGATCGCCTCCGCTAGGGCGGCGGGCAACCACCTGGTGCCTTCGCCGGACGGAGGCGGCGCGTCCTGGCCGATCCGGTCGAGCATGTCCAGGATCTGGACGGGCGAGGGCCGCTCCCCCGGGGCCCGGCGCAGACAGGTGGCGATCAGCCCAGCCAACCCGGGATCGGTGATGCCGCTGAGATCCGCCTGCGCCTCGGCGACGCGGCGGCGCAGGGTGGCGTTGTCGCCGCGGCCGAACGGTTCCCTTCCGGTCGCCGCGTACGCCAGGACGGCGCCGAACGAGAAGACGTCGCTCTTCGGACCGGCCACACGTCCGGACGCCTGCTCGGGCGACATGAAACCCGGCGTCCCCAGGACGGCGCCGACCTTCGTGATCGCCGTGACATCGTCCGGCCGGGCGATCCCGAAGTCGATCACCCGCAAGCCGTCGGCGGTCAGCATGATGTTGCCGGGCTTCAGATCCCGGTGCGTCAGCCCGGCGCGGTGGATGTCGGCGAGCGCCTCGGCCAGGCCGATCGCCAGGACGCGGGTGGGCGCCGCCCCGAGGGCGCCGAACGTCCCGACCGCCTCCCGCAGCGTCAGCCCCGGCAGGTAGGCGGTGACCAGCCATGGGACCGCCGCGTCCGGATCGGCGTCGAGGATCGGCGCGGTGAACGTCCCCGTCACCTTGCGCGCCGCGGCCACCTCCCGGCGGAACCGGGCACGGAACACCGCGTCGGCCGCGTACCGCTCCTTGATGACCTTGACGGCGACCGTCCGGCCACCGGGCGAACGTCCGAGGTAGACCGCGCCCATACCGCCCGCGCCCAGCCGTCCGAGCAGCCGGTAGTCGCCCACCTGGCGCGGGTCGCCCGGTTCGAACGGATCCACAGCCTGCCCTCCGTCACGCCGCCCGAAGGGTCCGGTTCTTCCGACGCTACGTGGACGCTTGGACCCGGAACAGCAGGATTCCACACGACCTTGATGACATACCAATTCGACGCGTACCACTGTGAATTGCGCGCTGCGGCTCCGGCTTCAACGAATGGGCATTTGCGACCCACCCACCACGGCGACCGTCTCGTCCGTAGGTGACGCTCACGAGATCCCGGCGCGGTCAGAGCCCACGCAGGCCATGACGGGCGACTCAAAGCCGATCCCCGACGAGGGGGAAGCCGCGAACAGGGCGTGCCACCTTGAACCACACCACCTATGCCGCGCCGACTCAGCTCCGCACGCTCCCCCACGCGCATTGTCTTCCATCAGACGGAGATCCAGTCCGGTGATGTCATGCGATCCAAACGCCACGGTGACTTCAACGGCGTTTCGCTGACGCCGAACGGGCCGGCGTCTTGGACGCCGACCCGTTCAGGACTCCCTATTCGGTCAGGTATTCGTTCGCAAGCAGACCGCGTGAACCGTCATATTCGTGGCCGACGGTGACCTGCCCCACGCGCTCCAGCCCTGGCCGGCGGGCTGGATGGGCTCGGTCGACGCGAGAATTCCCACGTCCGTGAGCCCCAGGGTCGCCCCGCCCCCCGTCACGGTGTAGCCGACGGGACAATAGACGGCGCCCTGGACCGATTGGTTCGTCCCCGGAACCTGGACGATTGACTGCACGCGGATGGTGTTGGTCACGCCCTGGGCCAAAGGCCCAGTGGGTCCAGTCGGGCCGGCGGCTCCCGTCGGTCCGGTGGACCCGGTTCCGGCCGGTCCCGTCGGACCAGTGGCACCAGCGGCACCCGCAGGACCGGTAGGACCACCGGGACCCGTCGGACCGGTCGCTCCAACTCCGGCCGGACCCGTCGGACCAGTAGCGCCAACGGCACCCGCAGGACCGGTGGCACCGTCCTCACCATCGGCACCCGCCGGACCGGTCGGGCCCGTCGCACCTGCAGGGCCGGTCGGGCCCGTCGCGCCATCGGCACCGTCAGTGCCCGCAGGGCCAGTCGGACCCGTCGCGCCGTCCTCACCAGCCGGACCGGTCGCACCATCAGCACCAGCCGGACCAGTCGCACCTGCCGGACCCGTCGGGCCGGTCGCACCCTCTTCGCCTGCCGGACCAGTAGGACCATCGGCACCTGTCGGACCCGTCGCGCCATCGGCACCTGCGGGACCCATCGGGCCTGCGGGACCAGTCGCGCCGTCGGCACCGGCCGGGCCAGTCGCGCCCTCCGGACCCGTCGGACCCGTCGCACCATCGGCGCCATCGGCGCCCGCAGGGCCGGTTGGACCGGTCGCGCCGTCGGCACCGGCCGGGCCAGTCGCGCCCTCCGGACCCGTCGCACCATCGGCGCCATCGGCGCCCGCAGGGCCGGTTGGACCGGTCGCGCCGTCAGCACCGGCCGGGCCAGTCGCGCCCTCCGGACCCGTCGGACCCGTCGGACCCGTCCCACCATCGGCGCCATCGACGCCCGCAGGGCCGGTTGGACCGGTCGCGCCGTCCTCACCAGCCGGACCAGTTGCACCGTAGAACGATCGTTGGAAATAACGTTCCGCTAGGGGGCCAGCGACCGTAACTTACATCGGCCAGCACAGTTTGGGGCGGTTTATTTCGACCCAGGTTTCGCCTTCTACGTCTCGATCTTCTATGTCCTGGGTTCTGGTTCTGAGATGTCGCGTTTTGGGGTGGAGGAAGCTTTTATATGCGCACGCTGATCGGTCATCGGTTTGTTGTGGAGTCGGCAGCGCGCGCCGAGACTGCTTGAACGTTCGCCTGGAGAGGATGGGTGAGAGTGGCTAGGGCGACGTCTGTGGCGCCATAGGTCGCTATTCGGACATACGAGGTTGGGGCGTGTGGGTCTGAAGTAATTGGCGGCCTTTCGGAGGTCGCCCCGTAAATGTCCGCTACGGTCTGGTCATGGTGCGGAGGAGTTCATCCGGCGCCACGCCACCCAGCCACCTGCGCCTGGCATGCGGGCCGAGATGACGCGCCAGTTCGCTGGAGCGGCCGGCCAGGTTTTGGGGAGAGGTGTGCCCGCCGTCCATGGGACGACGACGACAGTCAAGTCCGTTGGGAGCGGGAAACGGCCGAATCGGTCAATCGGGACCAGGCCGTGTCGGGATTCAAATCCTTGCAGCACCCAAATTCGCCAGTCGAGGCGGGGAAAGTTCACGCCGACTCTGTCGTCGGCCCGAAGCTCCTGCCGCAAGCTGGCCGTGGTGCTGTATCGCTGATCCCAGCTGTTGGCGACGTGATCAGTGGTAGCGAGCACGGCGGCGATATTGAGGACGGCGACCATTCCGGCAGCTCCCAGAACCGCTCGCCTGCCACCGTAGGCGATCAGCGCGGCGGCACCGGCCAGGAACAGCAGTGCCGTAATGGTCGCTGGCCACAGGCGGAACTCCTCCCAGTTCCAGGAGAGGAAACTGGTCTCGGCGAAATCGGTGGAGAGGAAGAAGTTCCGGGAGAGCCGGTCGCCGGCATGCAGCCAGACGATGGCGCCGGCGGCCAGCGTGATGGCCGAGGCGATGGGCACCGCCCGAAACGCGCTGACCGTCGGGGCTTGCATGACGAGGACGGCGGCGGCCAGGAAAAGTATCGGGGCCAAGCAGGTCAGGTACCGGCCGTAGACGAAATTGGCGACCGTGCCCTCGTCCGGTGTGGCGGCCGAGGTGGCGATCGCGAGGCCGACCATGGAGACGGCGGCCTGGGCGGCGACGACACGTGTGCCCAGTGGCAGGGTTTCACGCCGCACGGCGATGGCCAGGGCGACCAGGCCCACTCCGGCGATCCCCCAGGTCGAGACGATCAGGTACCACAGCTTTCCGGAGGTCAGCGAGAGCGTCCAGCCGAGGCCGGAGATGCTGGTGAGCCGGTCGATCAGCAGGTCGTCCAGCCCGTAGGTGCCCCGGGGGTACAGCTTCGCGCGCAGCCAGTCGTTGAGCTGGATTCCCGCGATGGTCATCATGATGAGCAGCCAGGCCGTGACCGTGATGCCGCGCCGGTCCGCCCAGCGCCGCCACCACGCCACGCCCAGGGTTCCCGCGAAAACGATGACGACGACGAAGCCGCGAACGTGGACCCAGGACATGTAGGCCGCCAGCATGCTGGCCAGCGCACCGGAGATCTGCCTCTCGGACACGAGCCAGGAATGCACCAGCAGCAGCCAGCCGAGAACCATCACCGGCAAGACGGCGTCGGTCAATGCGAACTGGCTGTAATGGACGTTCGACGGTATGAGCGCGGTCAGTGTCGCGGCGATGTACGCCGGAATCTGATGCATCCCGAGCCGCCTCAGCGCGAGGTACGCCAGCGGAAGCAGCGCCGCGGCGATCAAGGCGTTGGTGACCAGGACGGCCCGCTATTGGCGAAATCCATGGCAACTCTTCGCCTATCAAGACCAACCGCTCGGCGCCTGGTCCGTTACCGGCGGCCATCACCTCCGGCGAAGTCGCGACGACGCCTCGACTCCGTGGAGGGCGAGCCCTGCCGCCATCTGCTGACGGCGAGCTGCTGACGGCGAGCCGGAGCCGTGGGCTTCGATGGCTGCCTCTCATCGGCATCGCAGCCGCTCCGCTTTTGTCTTTGGCTGCCGGCACGCCGGGGGGTCAGACCTGATCAGGCCGCTGAACAACCGGCGGGCGAACAGCGGCCGCAACGACCCGGCCCATGCCCCAGAACCCCGGCCCGCTGATCGATAGGGAGCGGCGGCCTCCACGTAGAGGCCCCGGATACGCCACACCAGAGCCCATCTTTGAATGGCGAGATAACTAGACCTTATGACGCCATAAGCCGTCTGGATGGCGCCAGAGCTTCATTAGTAAGCCGTCCTACTGGCGCCGATCAGGGGACGACGCCGCCTTTTTTGGGGCGCCAATGCGCAGGTGAGAGGGCCGTTGTTCGCGTCCCGGTCGCTTCGGTGTCAGCTTTCGCCCCTGCCGTCGTTCACCGATCTGCGATCATCCTCCTATATTGATCATAAAGGAGGGTGTATGTCGGAAATGTATCCTCGGCGCCGGTTCCTGGCCACCGGCGGAGCCGCGACGGCGCTGGCCACCGGCCATGTCCTGGTCGGCCCGGCGCTGCTCGGACAGGACGGGGCCGTCGCCGCCGTCCGCGCGCACGGCGGCGCCCCGCTGCCGTCTGGCCTGTTCACCCTCGGCGTCGCGTCCGGCGACCCGTTGCCCGACGGGTTCGTGCTCTGGACGCGCCTCGCCCCACGTCCGGTCGACGGCGGCGGCATGCCCGACCGCCAGGTTCCGGTGGCCTGGCAGGTCGCCGAGGACGAGCGCTTCCAGCGAATCCGAGCGCGAGGGGTGGAGCTGGCGCGGCCCGAGCGCGGGCACGCCGTGCACGTCGAGGTCGGCGGGCTGCGCCCGGACCGCGAGTACTTCTACCGGTTCCGGGTCGAGAAGGAGGTCTCGCCCGTCGGCCGCAGCCGGACGGCGCCGTCCGCCGGCACGGTCAACCGGCGGTTGCGGTTCGCCTTCGCCAGCTGCCAGAGCTGGCAGGACGGCTACTACACCGCCTACCACCACCTGGCGCAGGAGGACCTGGCGTTCGTCGCCTTCCTCGGCGACTACATCTACGAGTCCGTCCCGCGGACGACGACCGTCCGCACCCATGAGGGCAAGGACGAGCCGTACACGCTGGTCGAGTACCGCAACCGGCATGCGCAGTACAAGACCGACGCCGACCTGCAGGCCGCGCACGCCGCGTTCCCCTGGATCGCGACATGGGACGACCACGAGGTCGACAACAACTGGGCCGACGAGATCCCCCAGGACCCGGACAAGCAGCCGCACGACAAGTTCCTCGCCCGCCGGGCCGCCGCGTTCCAGGCCTACTACGAGCACATGCCGCTGCGCAGGTCCGCCCGCCCGCGGGGGATCGACATGCGGCTGCACCGCAGGCTCGGCTTCGGCCGGCTCGCGACCGTGCACGTGCTCGACACCCGGCAGTACCGCAGTGACCAGCCGGTCACCCTCGCCGAGGCCAACGACCCGGCCCGCACCATGACCGGCGCGGAGCAGGAGAAGTGGCTGGTGGACGGCATGTCCCGCTCCGGCGCCCGCTGGAACCTGCTGGCCAACCAGCTGATGTGGGCGTCCAACGACCGCAAGGCAGGCCCCGACCAGGTCTTCGACTTCGACAATTGGGACGGCTACCGGGTGCAGCGCCGCCGCATGCTGGAGTTCTTCGGCTCCGGCCGGGCGTCCAACCCGGTGGTGCTCACCGGGGACCGGCACGCCACCTGGGTGTGCGACCTGAAGCCCGACTTCGACGACGAGGCGTCCCCGGTCACGGGCGCCGAGATCACCGGGACGTCGATCAGCTCGGGCGGCGACTCCGACCCCGTCGCCTTCCACCGGACGTACGACCCGATCATGGCCGAGAGCCCGCACTGGAAGTACATCAGCAACCGGCGCGGCTACGTCGTCTGCGACGTCAGCCCGTCCCGGCTGCTGGCGTCGCTCCGCATCGTCAACACGGTGTGGGCGCCGGGCGACACGACGATCGCCACGGCCGCGCGGTTCGAGGTCGAGGCGGGACGTCCCGGGATCCGCGTGGTCGACCAGATATCGCCCGAGAGCGAGGAGCGATCCCTCACGAAGTCGTCCCGCCGTTACGAGGTCGACGACGACCAGTTCTGACCCGATCCCGCGACCATCAGTGATTCGGTGAGCGCGAATCCGTCCCTCCGGGCGTGGACCCCACCCAGACACGCCACGCCCGGCCATTGATCACGGCTCGGGCCGACCGACCGACCGGCAGGCCGCGAGTGGCGAGCGTCAGGCGTGGCCTCCGACGGTGACCGGGCCGATCGTGAAGGTGGTCCTGGTTGCCTCCAGGACGTGCGCCACACGCTCGACCTGGTCCTCCAGGTCCGTGTGCTGCGCCTTGGTCAGAGTGACGAGCGGCTCCGCGGTGATGTCGATGCGGCGGCCCGAGCGGCGCTGGTGCCACAAACCGGCGACGACGCCGTCCACGAGCAGCAGCTGGAGGTTGGCGCGCAGCGCCCGCTCACCGGCGGGTCCCGGATACAGCAGCTCTGGGGGCTGGTTGCCGACCCGGTAGGCGTAGACGTCGAAATACGGCAGCAGCCGCACGCCGCGTGGTGCGTCCGATGGTCCATCGGTGTCGCCCGCCGCGACCCACGCCTCCGCGCCCTCCACCTCCACGCGTTCCAGGTCGAGCGACGCGAACAGATCAACCGCCCACGGGACGGGGGCGTTCAGCCAGTGCGCGAACCGGGCGGGCGTCGAAGGTCCGTAAGCGTGCAGGTAGGAGCGGACGAGCCAGGCGAGCGCCGCGTCCGCCGGGGCGGGCTGGAAGCCGGGGAGCAGGCGTCGCGGGCTGGAGTAGGTGACCTTGCGTCCGCGCGCCGGGCCGAAGCACATCGCGCCGCGCTGCCCCGCCCGCGCCATCGCCTGCCGCCAGCGCGGCCACAGTGTCTGGAACGCCGGCATGACCAGGTCGCCCGCCCACGATCCGGTCCGCTCGACGACGGCCTCACCGAGTTCGTCGACGGTCAGGTCGGCCTCGTCGACGGCGGCGGCGATGGCCGCGATGACCTCCTCGGTCTGCTCGGCGGTCATGCGCACGCCGTGCTGGAACGGGCTCGGCGCCGGAGGCAGCGCCGACAGCGCCCCCGCCCACATCGGCAGGTCGCGCGCGGACAGCACATGCACCGTCCCGCGCGGCCCGTGCGCCTTGACGAGGCTTCGCTCCTCCCACAGCGCGCTGCGCACGTCGGCGCGGGTGGCTCCGTCCAGGCGCAGCCCGATCCCGAGCTCCGCCGCCGTCATCACCTGCGCGTGGACGCCCGCCATCCCCGCCGCCACCTGCGCGCAGCCGTCCTTGGACGCGACCGACAGCGCATGCCGCTCCAACCGCCGCGCGCACACGTCCGCCCATGACATCGTGACCGTCATCGCAGGCTCCTCAGCGTCCGTTCCGCAGCGGAATGTCGTGTCCGAGCTAGGCTATGTGGGTGGCCGGACGCTCCGTCCCGCATCACCGTTCGCCCGCGTTCCGCCTCGCGCCCGGCGTCGCCATGGTCCCCTCCGCCGCGGATCTCGTCATCGGAAGGACGCGCATGGACATCGGAATCGGCCTGCCCGCGACCATCCCCGGCACCCCGGGCACGCGGATCGTCCAGTGGGCGAGGGCCGCCGAGGACCGCGGCTTCTCCACGCTCGGCGTGATCGACCGCCTGGTGTACGGCAACTGCGAACCGCTCGTGACGCTGGGCGCCGCTGCCGCGGTCACCGAGCAGATCCGGCTGATGACCTCGATCCTGCTGGTGCCGTTCCGCGGCAACGCCGCCCTGCTCGCCAAGCAGGCCGCGACCGTCAACCACCTGTCGGGCGGACGGCTCGTGCTCGGCATGGCCATCGGCGGATACGAGGACGACTACGCCGCCTCCGGCGTCCCCTTCTCCGGACGGGGCCGCCGCTTCGACGCGATGCTGGACGAGATGACGCGGATCTGGGCCGGTGAACCCCGCGGAGCCGCCGGGGCGATCGGTCCCCAGCCCGGTGTGCCGCCCGCGCGGCTCGTGTTCGGCGGCCACGGCGAGCGGCCCTTCGCCAGGGTCGCCGCGCGCGGGGCGGGCTGGATCGCGGGGAGCCGCGGCGTCGACGCGTTCCGGGAGGGCGCGCGGGCGGTGCGGCAGGCGTGGGCGCGGCACGGCCGCGACGGCGAGCCGCGGCTGATGGCGCAGCCGTACTTCGCCCTCGGCCCCCGGGCACGGGCGGACGCCGAGTCCTTCCTTTTGGACCACTACGCCGTCGAAGGGTGGGACGCGGACAAGGTCGCGTCGCTGGCGCTCACCGACGCCACGGCCATCCGCGATGCCGTCGCCGCCTACGAAGAGGCCGGATGCGACGAACTCATCCTCTTTCCATGCAACCCCGACCCGGACCAGGTACACCTGCTGGCGGACGCCCTCCGCGGTGGGCGGCCGGTCGGCGGGGTGAATGGGTGAACCCCGCCGGTCGCCGGGGCGGCGGGGCGGCCGGCGGCTCGGCGGGGTGGCCCGGTCACGGAGACCGGGCCGCGTCCTTCTGGATGAAGGGCGCGGCCCGATCAGTCCGGTATCAGGCTCCTAGCACTTCTTCCAGGAGATGTGGTAGATCGTCTTCACGCTGCCGTCGGTGGAGTCGAAGGACATGAAGCTCGTCTCCTTCGAACTGCCCTTGTTCACGCGCAGCTCGGTGTTGACGTTGAGGTTGCGCTCCTCACCACAGGGCTTCCACACCAGCTCTGCCACGTCCGTACGGTCCGTGAACTGCCAGTTGTTGGAGTACGGGCCGTTGACGGTGTGGCTCTTGGGCGTCGTCTGCGACAGGCCCTGGAAGTAGTAGTTCGCGCGTTCCAGACCGGATGCGCCCTTGGCCAGATGCGCGAATCCGCGGTAGTCCGCGCTCGCGATCGCATACGTGAATCCCTGCGGGATGTTGATCTGCATGCTGATCTGGCAGTTCTTGCGCATGTCCGTGGGGTTGGAGTCCCCGCCGGCCTGCGCCATGTAGTCGCTGTAGGTGACCGTGAACGACGTGGCGTCACTCGACGGGGCCACCGCGGTGGTCCCGGCGGGGCAGCCGGAGCCGTTCACGGTCTTCACGTCGATGGTGATCCGGTCGGGGGCCGAGAGAGCGTTCGCCGAGGCCGACGGGATGACGCCCGCGGTGAGGGTCAGGGCGGCGAGGCAGGCTGCCGAAGCAGTCACTCCTTTGCGCATGGATTTTCTCCTTTGGGGGTTTGCGCGGGGTGGGGCGGAGATTACGGGCAGGTCTTCCACGAGAAGTGGTAGGTGGTCTTGATGCTGCCGTCGGTCGAGTCCATGGCAATGAAACTCGTCTTCGCCTTGTCGGTGCCGACGCTGGCGCGGATCTCGGTGTTGATGTTGAAGTTCCGCTGCTCGCCGCACTTCTTCCACACGAGCGCGCCCACGGGAATCTTGTCGGTGAACTGCCAGTTGTTGTCGTAAGCGCCCGGGATGTTGTGCTGGATCACCCCGGTCGGCGAGTTGCCCTGGAACCAGTAGCTGGCCTTCTGGACGCCCGACGCGCCCTTCTCCAGGAAGGCGTACCCGCGGTAGTCCGTCTGCGCGATGGCGTAGGTGAAGCCCTGCGGAACGTGCACCTTCATGCTGATCACGCAGTTCTTGCGGCCATCGGTGGGCTTGGAACTGCCGCCCGCCTGCGCCATGTAGTCGCTGTAGGTGACCGTGAAGGCTTCCTTGTCGTCCGAGATGGCGACGGCGGTGGTGCCGGCCGGGCAGCCCGAACCGTTGACGGTCGCGATGTCGATGGTGACGCCATCGGGCCCACGGGTGAGGAGCCTCGACGACGCCGCGGTGGCCGGGGAGATGGACGCCGCGGTCAGCCCAAGCGCCGCGGCGGCCGCGGCGGTAATGGCGATCCCTTTACGCATGTGATTCCTCTTCGCTGGGAGTGGACGCATTTTTTTCTTCGGCGACCGAAGAGGCGAGTGCCGCAAATCCGGATTAATCGGCACTCGTCAATGGACGTAGATCCAGGATCTGGAATGGAGCGTAACTTTCACACCTGGTGCTGTCAATCATCGGTTTTTAACTTTTCTTGACCCGCTTTCAATTGGTTGGCGGGCGCATGCCATCAAGCTTGATCATCGATTATCGAATGTCAACGGCCATCTTTTTGACAAGGACCGTTCCATTAAGATGATCAACATCGATAAACCCATGGGCGACGGCCGTCTGCGGACACGGTCCGCAGGTCAGAGAGCCGTCTTCGAGCCGGTTGGAGCGAGCCGGAGCAGCCGCGCGCGGAGGTCTTCCGGAGTGTCGGCGTCCACCACGTCGACCTCGTTGACCTGGTCGAACGGCAACGGCCCGCGCAGCGCCCACCACCTCCGGTGGTCGGAGACGAGGAATCTCCACGCGGGAAAGTCGCGCTCCAGTTCGGCCTTGGCGGCCGCATGGGGTGTCGTGCCGGCAGAACGCATGACGATGTCTCTCTTCGTGTCTTTCTCTGCGCGCATTGCGACGAAAGCACCCAGTTGTGGGCCCCGCGCGCTGTTGAAACGGTTCGCTGTTAAATGATTCGGCCCTGGAACCGGCGCGGCGGCCCGCGCTGTGGAAGGGGCGGGCCGCCGCGCCATGGGGAGACCGAACGGCTAACCGATCACCGGCCGATGGTCCGGTCGATCCAGCTCCGGTACCTGGTCACGTCGCTGTACGCGCCGAAACCGGAGCCGTCGGTGGGCTTGTTCCCCGCGGTGCAGGTCCCGATGAGCTTTCCGGTGGCGGTCAGCATCGGCCCGCCCGAGTCGCCTCCCGCGGTGTCGCCGTCGTTCTCGATGCACAGGGTGGCGCCGAGCACATTGCAGCGTGAATCGTAAATGGTTCCTTCGGAATACTTGAGAACGTCGGAAAGTTGGGACCAGTCGGATCGCTTGTAGCCGTATCCAAAGACCCTTTCGCTCGTTCCCGTGGCCGCGTCGCCCGGGCCGCCGAGCGCCGGATACGGGGCCTGGACGTCCTTGTCGATCCGCAGCAGCGCGATGTCCGACCCGGACGGCTCGCTCAGCTGCTCGGTGACGTTCGCCGTCTGGCCGCCGCTCTCGCGCCGCAGGGAGCCCGCCCGGACGGAGATGGACCCGCCGATGCAGTGGTCGGCCGTCAGGACCCAGTGCGCCGCCACCAGCGACGCCGTGCAGGCGAACCGGCCTCCCTTGTACAGCGCGGCGATGAACGGGGGAGCCTCGGTGGCGTTGTGGCCACCGACGATCGGCACCCGCCCGCTGTTCCGCGCCTTTCCGGCCGCGGGGGCGGGGGCGCCGGCGTCCGGCGGGAGGGCCGGAGCGTGGACCTCATTCGGGTAGGGGTCGCCCCCATTGGGCGCGTCCGGTTCATCGGCCGTCGCCGGCGCGGCGAAAGCCGCGGCCATGATCAGGACGGCACCGCCGGAAATTGCGGCTGCGCGCCCGGGCATTACTCGATTGGTGCGGGGCATCCGATCCTCTTTCCGCTTCGCGATTGATGCACTCCCCACCATCGATTGGGAGGCGGACAGGAACAATCCGGGAAAGGGTGCGCGACCCTACCTATCTATTGTCGCCGGATTCGTTCGGGCGCCTGGCCGCGAACACTTCTGCCGGTTGCCCCTGGACGGCCAATTGACTTCCACGCTCCCCATTCGGCGACGCCGATGACCCGCCCAGGATCACCGGGTGGGTCATCGGCGCCGTCCGCCTGCTCGGCTCGTTCCCGTTCGGCTCGTTACCGACCGGCCGGGAAGGGCGGGGGCGCGGCCAGCTTCGTCACGTTGAGCAACCGGTTCGGCGAGCCGCTGCCGGGGTTGCCGATGACCCCGGTGTCGGCGGCCGCGATGACCGCGTCATGGGCCTCGGCCGGACCGGCGCCCGGGTGGCCCTCAAGGAAGACCGCCAGCGCGCCCGTCACGTGCGGGGCGGCCATCGACGTCCCGCTCATCGCGGCCCTGCCGGTGTCGGACGCGTGGCTCGCGGACACGATGCCGCTTCCCGGCGTGAACACGTCCACGCACCGGCCGTGGTTGGAGAAGCTCGACCGGGAGTCGCCGCTGGTGCTGGACGCGACCGTCACGGCCCCCGGGACGTCCGCGGGCGTGCTGCCGCAGGCGTCGGCGCTCTCGTTGCCCGCGGCGACGTCGAACTGGATCCCGGCGGCGATGGCGGCCTTCGTCGCGTCCCGGATCGCCTGCGGCTCGGCGTCGTCGCCGCCGGAGGCGAGGCTCATGTTGCCCACGGACGGCCCCCGGGCGTTCTTCAGCACCCAGTCCAGGCCCTCGACGGTGTCCCTGTCGGGTGCGCTGCCGTCGCAGCCGAGCACCCGGACGCCGACGAGCCTGACGCCCTTGGCGACCCCGTACTCCTTGCCGCCGATGGTGCCGGAGACGTGCGTGCCGTGCCCGTTGCAGTCCTGCGCCTCGGCGTCCTCGTCCACGAAGTCGTGGCCGTGGGAGGCGCGGCCCTCGAACGTGCCGTGGCCGACGCGGATGCCGGAGTCCACGACGTACACGGTGACGCCGCTGCCCGTGGCCGGGTAGGTGTAGGAGCCGTCGCTCTTGCCGTCGACGCGGTCCAGGCCCCACGAGGGCGGGTTCGGCTGCGTCCCGGCGCCGGCCGCCCGCACCATCAGGGACTGCTGGACGTAGCGGACCCGCGGACCCGCGGCGAGCCGTCCGGCCTGGGCGGCGCTCATCTTGACGGCGAAGCCGCGCAGCGCCGCGCTGTAGACGGTCTCGACGGAGCCGCTGTAGCGAGCCGCCAGCTCCTCGGCCTGCTCGGACACCCCCGCCTCGGCACCCGCGGCGAGGGACGTGGCGCCGTCCAGGGCCACGATGTAGTGCCCCTCGATCGCTCCGGCGGCGCCGGCGTTCATGACGGCGCCCTCGGCGGCGGCGTGCGCCGGGCCCGTGAACCCGAGACCGCCCAGCAGGGCGGCGACCGCAAGCCCTGCGTACCAGGCCGCCGGCCCTGATCGTTTCGTGCGGTGGGGACGATTCGTGCGGGGGGGCGTTCATCCTCGCTACCTCCTGTGCGGATGCGGCGCCACGGCCGGTCGGGCGGTGGCGCCACCACGATGAGGCGCGACGGATGGGCTAACAATCCGGGGAACTGTAGGTAGGTCTACGTATTGCACAGAGCCAAGGCCGGGGGTCGAGACAGGGCCGGGGCCGCGGCTTTGTGCGCCGGTGCTTGACCGGGTGCTGCCGCGGCCCCTGCTCTCCGCCGGAGGCGCTGGTCTCCGGATGGTTGCTCGCCCAGGAGGACGTCAGCAGTACTGGTCCTGCTTGCCGATCGCCCGGTACGGGCAGTCCGCGTACCCGGTCAGGGCCAGCACGGCCGCCCGGTTGCGGGTGGTCTCCCGGACGATGACCTCGTCCGGCGGGTAGAAGTCGGCGTTCCGCGGATACATCTCGAACGTGTACGAGAAGATGTCGTGCTCGGCCCACATCCAGTCGTTGACCGACCCGTCGGTGATGTACAGGTCGCTGGACTGCTGCGGGGTGTAGCGGTTCGTCGCCGCCATCTCGCGGCCGATCGTGGCGAACGTCCGGTTCGCGTCCGCGCTCATGTCGGGCCCGGTGTCGTCGTAGGTGTGGCCCATGGGCCACAGCACCAGCTCGCTGTAGGTGTGGAAGTCGATGTGCGCCTTGATCTGCTGCTTGCCGCCCACGACGCGGCTGCGCACGTAGTTGGCGACCGCCTTGGTCTCGACGCCGGCCTCCGGCGAGGGCCCGCGGTACGTCTCGGCGCCCGGAGTGCCGGACGAGCCTCCGCAGCAGCCCCACTTGTAGGCCCAGTTGCGGTTGAGGTCGATGCCGGTCGCGCCGGTGACCGGCTGGCGGTTGTGGCGCCACATCCGGTACTGGCCGGTCGCGATGTCGTACTCCAGGCCGTCCGGGTTCACCGACGCGATGATCACGATCTCCCGGCCGTCGACCAGTTCGGTGATCTTGCTGTCGGTGCCGTGGCCGTCGGTGAAGAGATTGGCGGCGTAGAGCGCCATCTCGGGGGTGAGATGCTCGCGGGCGTGCTGGTTGGCGGTGAACAGGACTTCGGGCTCGTCCTCGTCGGCCGCCACATTGTCGCTGATCTTGATGGCCGGGATATCACGGCCCTGGTACGTCTTGCCGACGGTGACGCGCTTGGCGATGCCGGAGTGCTCCCGGGCGATCTTGTCGAGCTCGGCGACGATCTCCGCGTAATCGTGATAGAGCGCGTCCTCCGGCGGATAGCCGAGTTTCAGGGCGAGCTCGTCGACCCGGTAGCCGAGCCTCCTGATCCGCTCGGCCTGGCCTGGCTGCCCGGTGATCACGACCGAGTCCTTCTTGACCTCGTCGATGGAGACGCCGGTGCCGGCGATGACCGTCCGCTCCTCGCGGGTGTCGGGGCCGGTCACCTTGTACCGGTGCGGGAGGGGTTCGCTCTGGGCGGGAGCCTTGCCGTAGGAGCCGGACGGCCCGTGGGAGCCGCTCGTGTCGGCGAGCGCCGAGGGGAGCACGAGCGAGGTACCGGCCAGCAGGGCGCCGACCGCAAGGGCGAGGGGACGTTTTCGCATAGGGAATCTCCGTTGCCTTCTGTGAAGCACGGCTGCTTTCCGTGAAGCACGACGGCGTGCCGGCGAGAAACCCCCGGGTATGCGGCCTGGCCCGCCTTACCATTCCCCGTGATTTGCTATGTTGAGATCACCGCATGCCGAAACAATCCGCGATGAGTTACGTGGGCAAACCGTATTGTTACGGCGGCCGCGCGTGCCGGACAAGGCCGCGGCGCCCAGAATTTATTGACGCTGTCAGGTAGTGCCAAGACCCGGAACAAGGACGCGCGGGACGCCACCCAGAAAGTGACATGCAAAAAGTGACAGGCACACGGGCGGCGAAAACGGGCGGATCCCGTGGACGCATCTCAGGGAGCCGAGGGCGGGGAGCCGGTGCCCTGCGGAAGATGCGGCCACGGGACGTCCGCCCGCCGGAGCCGGGAGATTCGGAACGCCCCGGCGCCTGCCTTCCTCTGCCGTCGCCGGTCAGCCGAGCCCGGTCACGTTGAGCAGCCTGTTCGGGAACCGGTCCCGTGTTGCCGACCTTGCCGGACTCGGCCGCGGTCGCAAGCGCGTCGTGCACCTGCTGCGCGGTGGCGCCCGGGTGGGCGGACAGATACAGCGCCGCTGCGCCCGCCGCGTGCGGCGACGCCATGGACGTGCCGTTCATCGTGGCCGTCCCGCCGCCCATCCGGGTGGAGACGATGGCGCTGCCCGGCGCGAACAGGTCGAGGCAGAGTCGCTTCTTCTTCACATGCATCCCTCTGCTCCTCCGTGGGGTTGCCTGAGCCGCGGGGAGGAGGGCTCAGGCCCGGGGGCAAGGTTCACCTTCGCCGCCGGAGCAGGGGCTTGCAATCCGTGGTGCGGTAGGCAGGGGTACGTGATCATGCACCCCGGACGGGTCACTTCCGGCTGACCTCGGCCCGCGAACTGACCTTGAGCTTGCGCAGCACCTTCGCGACGTGCTGCTCCACGGTGCGCGTCGACAGGAACAGCGCGCCGGCGATCTGCCGGTTGGAGTGGCCGAGCGCCACCAGCCTCGCCACCTCGCTCTCGCGGGGTGAGAGCTGGTCGCCGTAGCCGCGGCGGCCCCGGCGGGACGGCAGCGTGACACCGTGCCCGCGCAGCACCCGGCGGCAGCGCGCGGCATCCCGCAGGGCACCCAGCGCGGCGAACTCCTCCGCGAGCAGCGCGAGGTCCCGGGCACCGCTGTCGTCGACCGTGGTCATCCGGCACCGGGCCGACGCCTCGGCGGCACGGGCCGCCTCGTAGCCGGTGCTCGCGGGCGCGCACGTCCTGCAGCGGTTCAGGCGCGGGCGGCAGCCGGTCGGCGAGTTCGGGCAGGTAGGGGCGCAGGGCGCCGCAGACGGGGCTGAGCCCGGCGACCCGCTCACCGGCCAGATGGCGCAGCAGCTCGAACACGGGCCCGTACGGGAACGGCTCGCGGAGCGGATGGCAGTTGCCGGACAGGACCCGGCGCCCGCGCGCCGACGGATGCCGGAGCGCCTCGTGGGATGAGCGGGGGGTTCATATGCGGCTCCGGCGGGTGTTGCCGCGATGGACACCGTGACGGAGCGATACCGGGCGATCACCGCGGTGACGTCGAAGCTAAGCCTTCCGGACCGCCGCGACAACCCCGGCGCCCGGATTCGCGTGTCCGGGAAACGGTGTGTGTCCGGACCGTCACCCAGTAGGTTGGTCGCGCGACGCCGGGCATCGCCGGGTATGTCGTGTATGGGCCGTGTGTAGGTGGTGGACGGGCCGTGTCGGGCGGCGCCGGCTGAGAGGAGCCACGGTGCGTCTGGGAGCGCTGATCGCCGGACGGTACCGGCTCGTCAAGGGGCCGATCCGCGGCGGCACCGGCGAGGTGTGGCACGCCGAGGACACCCGCCTGCCGCGCACCGTCGTGCTCAAGCGGGCCGCGTTCCGCGACGACCGCTCCGGCGCCTTCGACCGGTTGTGGTCGGAGGCCCGCGCGCAGGCCAGGTTCGGCCATCCGCACGTGGTGACGCTGCACGACATCGTCGAAGAGGAGGCGGACGGGCAGGTGACGTCCTGGCTCGTCCTGGAGCATGTGCCGGGCGGCAGCCTGGACGGGTGGCCGGCGATGTCCCCGGAGGCCGCGGCCCGCGTCGGCGCGCAGATCGCCGCCGCGCTGGCGGCCCTGCACGACCAGGGCATCGTGCACTGCGACGTCAAACCGGGCAACATCGTCGTCACCGCGGACAGCACGGCCAAGCTCGCCGACTTCGGCGCCGCCTACCGGCTGGGCGGCACGGACACGATCACGCCGAACGGCCCCGTCAGCCACACTCCCGCCTTCGCCGCGCCCGAGGTTCTGCGCGGGCACCCGGAACCGGCGTCGGACGTGTACTCCTTAGGCGCCACGGTCTACGCGCTGGCCACCGGCGCCCCTCCCGGCGCCGAGCCGGAATATGACGGGCTGGGGCCGCTGGGCGGCGTCCTCGACGCAATGATGCAGGCGGCGCCGGAGGACCGGCCGGGCCCGGACGAGGCGCGCCGCATGCTGGACGACATCGCCGGAACCGAGCAACCGGAACCGCCGGGCCATGCCGCCCCGACCGACAACGACGGGCCGGGCGCCGTGGGTGGACGGACCACGGCGTGGGGGCGTCCGGCGGCGTTCGTCCGGCGGCATCCGCGGCCCGTCGCGGCGGTGGTGGTCGCGGTCGCGGCGGTGGCCGTCGCGGCCGCGGTCGTGATCCCCTCCGGCGGGCAGGAGGCGCCCGCGCGGCGCAAGCCCGCGTCGCTGATCGGCGACCCGCGCACCGCGGACCCCTGCGCGCTCGCCGACCCGGCCGCGCTCGGCAGGTTCGGCGAGGCGGAACTCGACAACGACTACGGCAACTTCGACCGGTGCGACGTGCTCGTGTCCGTGGGCGAGGCCGAGCACGACGTCATCGACGTCAGGATCGGCATGGCGACCGGCGCGGGACCGGAGTCGGGCGGCGGCCCGGCGCGGACGATCGGACGCGTCCGGGTGGTCGCGGAGGCGCCGGAGGAGGGCGAGTGCGGCCGGATGCTGGTCCTGCCGTCCCCTGACGGCGGCACCACGGTCTCGATCGACGCCCGGCAGACCGACGAGCCGCCCGCCGGGGCCGCTCCCGCGCCGCTGTGCCCGATCGCCGACACCGCCGTCGCGTCCGCGGCCGCCGTGCTGAACCGGGGCCCGCTCCCGCGCCGGACGCCGCCGTTCCCGCCGCAGTCGCTGGCGCACAAGGACACCTGCACGATGCTCGGCAACGACGCGCTCGACGTCGTCCCGGGGATCGACGCCCGCGATCCGGAGATCGACTACGGCGGGTGGGGCTGCGAGTGGCACAGCACCACCCAGGACATCCAGGTCAAACTGCGGTTCGACCGCGGCCAGCCGCTCACCGCCGAGGACGGCAGCCCCACCCGGCTCGGCGGGCGCCGCGCCTTCGTCGAACCGGACGGGGAGGGCGGCGGGACGTGCCTCGTCCGGGTCGTCCACCGCACGTACGCCGACCAGCACGGCGATGACGCGATCGAGATGCTGTTCCTCGTCGTGCAGGGCGAGCCGCCCACGGAGCGGCTGTGCTCGATGGCGACCAGCCTCGCCGGCGCGGCGGCCGCGCGGCTCCCCGCCGCCTGAACCGGGGGAACCGCGCTAGCCGTCGATGAGGGCGAGGTCCTCGGTGCGGAGCCTGGTGTGGACCAGCAGCGCGACGATCAGGTTGTGGTTGAGCGCGTTGCCGATCGGCGCCGGGATCTCCTCCTCGCGGAGCCCGCCCACGTGCGGGCTGAGCCGGTTGCGCACCTCGGTGACGACGCGGGCGGCCTTCCGCCAGTTCCAGTTCTCGGCCGGGCGGAGCCCGCCGATCTCGTCGGCGACCTGCGCCCACGTGAGCGGCTGCGGCCAGGGCTCCTGCCGCAGGTACCGCTGGGCCAGGCAGACCAGGACGAGCCGCTCCTGGTCACTGAGCCGCCACGGGGTCGCGCGCTCGGCGTTCGCGCGCTCGGCCTCGGGGTCGTCCGGGTCGTAGGTCGCGAGCTCGTGCACGTCGACCGGACCGGACGACGCCTGCCCGGCGGCGATCCGCACTTCGAGCAGATGCTCCTGACCTGGCGAGACGATGAACAGCGGCGTGTACATGACCGGCAGCTCCGCCCGGTGCCCGCCGAGCACCAGCCGCGACCCGGGGAACCGGATGGCGAGCTTTCCGAGGTTGTACAGCACCCAGCGGGAGTGCTCGCGGGTGATGATGCCGTGCTGCCGGCTGACGCGCGTGTCGTCCCCGCCGACGCAGACGTGGACGTCCGGCGCGCACCGTCCGAACACGACGTTGAACCGGGCGTCGGGCGACACCCGCATCCCGCCGTTCGAGCCCTTGACGAACAGCGTCCCGGGCTCGGCCGGGGGCAGGCCGGTCGCCAGGCTCCCGATCTCCTCCGGGAGGATGTCGACCTTGCCCGGCGGCTTCCGCATCATCGTCGACATGCGACCCCGTCCTCTCTGCGTACGCACCCGCGCTCAGCGTAACCCGGCGCCGCGGGAGGGGTCCCGCCCTCGATATGGCAGGGCTCGGTACCGGCCGGGCTGGACTCAGTAGACGCCTTCGGCGCCGAGGTTGGAGCCCGCGCTCCCCTGGCCGCCCATGACGTTGTTGCCGTCCACCTCGACGGTGAAGCTGCTCCCGCCGGACGGGGCGCGGTATGCCAGCTTCCACGTGATCCGCGGCGGCCAGAGGGGCATCGGGACCGTCTTCCGCCAGGGCAGCCTCACGTCCTCCAGCTTCGTGGTCTTCCCGTTGACCATGTAGGTCAGCGAGGCGGCCGTCCCGCTGCCCTCGACGTTGAAGGTGATCTCGCCCCGCGTCCCGGTCGGGGTCGGCGACGGCGAGGACGAGGCGGCCGCCGAGGCGGAGGTGGTGGACGAGGGCGCGGTCGACGACGCGGCCTTCGCGCCGGTCCCGCCGTCCCGCATGAGGGACCAGAGCACGGCCGGGATGCCGATGGCGACGAGCAGGGCGACGGCGGCCGCGGCCCCGATCAGCAGGGCGCCGCGCCGTCCCGTCCCGCCCGGGTTCGTCGGCTGCCCCGGCGTGAACGGAGGCATGGTGG
>NZ_VCKW01000143.1 GCF_005889715.1 Actinomadura soli | reverse complement strand
AGCACATCATGACCCGCCCGCCGCGCGACCCGTCCCTGCCGCTGATCCCCCGCGCGCTGACCATCCGGATCCTGCTGGTCTCGGCGATCCTGCTCGCCGGAGCCTTCGGGCTCCAGCACTGGGAACGGGCGCACGACGCCTCCCCCGAAGTCGCGCAAACCATCGTCGTCAACGTCTTCGCACTCACCTTGACGACCTACCTGTTCAACTGCCTCTCCCTCGACCGCCCCCTGCTGTGGCGCGGCATCCGCCGCAACCCCTGGATCGCGGCCAGCGTCCTCGGCCTCATCGCCCTCCAACTCCTCTACACCTACACACCCGCCATGAACGACCTGTTCCACTCCGCACCGCTCGACGCCGCCGCCTGGGCGCGCATCACCGCGATCGCCGTTATCTCCTACCTGGCGTTGGAGCTGATCAAGCTCGCCCAGCGCTCCCGCTGACGTGTGCCTTTCGGCGGACCGAGGACAGGACGTTCGACTCTGACCTCTCGCAGGCCCTGGTGGAGAACCTGGAACAGAACCACAAGGAGGACCGATGAGCACGCATCCGCCGCTGGAACAACGCACCGCCGCCGAACTGATGACCCGGGACCTGCTCACCATCGCCGCATCGGAGTCGGTGCTGATGGCCTGGGAGTTGATGTGCAAGGCCGAGGTGCACCACCTGCCGGTCACCGACGACGAGGGCGGGTTCCTCGGCGTCATCGACGCCCAGACCCTCACCTCGACCTGGAACGCCGCCGCACCCCGCCACGCCCGCCGACCCGTGACCACGCTCCTGCCCGACCCGCCGCTCACCACGGTCCAGCCATCGACCACCATCCCCGGCGTGGCACGCGCCATGCTGGAGGCCGGCACCGACTACGTCCCGGTGACGAACGAGCACGGCGGCCTCGTCGGCCTGATCACCGCACACGACCTGATCGCCGCCCTCGCCGGAGCAGAGCACGATATCGCGCCGCGCAGCGCGGGCATGCCGTCCCTCTACCGCATCGAACCGGTGCTGCCCAGCACTGCCTCGGCCCACTCAGGCCGAGGCCGTATGGGGCCCGACTGAACCGGTGCCGTCCCCCCACCGTCCGGTGGGGGGACGCTCGTCAGGCGGCGCGCTGCGCAGCATCGCGGGGCGGGGGGACGATCGCGACCGTGCAGGGCGCGTGGTGCAGCATCGCCGAGCTCGTCGCACCCAGCAGCAGCGGTTCCACGCCGCCGGTGCCGCGGTCTCCGACCACGAGCAGGTCGGCGCCCGCAGCCGCGTCCAGCAGGGCCTCACGAGGACGCTCCACCCGCAGCGATATCTGCACGCGCACCTTTGGGTAACGCCGGTGCCATGGGTGGACGGTCCGGTCCAGCATGGCGGCGCGGGCGCGGAACAGCCTGTTCTTGTCGGTGAACAGGGGCAGCTCGGCCTCGGGCACCGCGCCGGTCACGATCGAGAAGGTCGCCGCCGTGTTCACCTCTCGCGACCGCGCCGTCGAGGAACACGGGCGGGCCGCGCTGGCGGCCGTCGCCCAGGCCGGTGGCTTCGACGCCCTGCTGGATCGGCACACGCTGGCCTGGACCCGGCTGTGGCGGCGCTGCCAGCTCAGCGTCGACCACGTCGAGGTGCGCGATGCGCTCCGCGCCCGCGATCACCTCACCGCCGGCCCGGGACACCGAGCGCACTTCTCCGGGCGCGGTGTTCAGCGGGACGTCGAACGGCCATTCCTCCACCACATGCACGATCTTCAGGGCGCGCCCGTACCGGGCCGCCTCATCAGCGGCCCAGGACACGGCTCGTTCCGACGGAATGGAGCCATCGGCTCCCACAATGATCGGACTGGACATGGTCGACTCCTCTACTGTCCCTTCTCCGTCAGGTGTCGCACGGAGCTTGGGGCCGGTTCAGTCTCGGGTGGGGACGACCACGACCGGCGAATGAGCGTGGTGCAGGACCGCGTGGTTGACCCGGCCCAGCGCCATACCGGCCAGGCCGCGCCGGCGGCGGGCGCCGACCACGACCAGGGCGGCGTTCTCCGACGCCTCCACCAGCGCCTGAGCGGGCGTCCGGTCCGAGACCAGGTGGTCGACCGGGACGTCCGGGAACCGCTCTCGCATCCCGGCCAGGGCCTGCGACAGCTCCATGTCCTCGATCACCCGCCGACGCGGCGAGCCGAACTCCCTGCCCACCGCGTGCAGCGCCAGGATCCTGGCGTCCCGCGTGGCGGCCTCGGCGAACGCCCACTCGACGACGGCGTCCTCGCCGGCACTGCCCTCAAGGCCGATCACGATCTCTTCCGGCGCGTCGGCCGGGAAGGGCGCCTGCCGCGACACCACCAGCACCGGGCACCGGGCGTGCGCGGCGACGTACAGGCCGACGGACCCGAACAGCAGGCCCTCGAAACCGCCGAGCCCGCGTGATCCAACCGTCACCAGGTCCGCGTGCTCGCTCTCCCCCACCAGCGCCCGGCCCGGGTCCTCCGGCACCAGCCGCGTCTCGATGTCCAGGTCCGGATGGATCTTGAACGCGTACTGCCGGGCCTCGGCGAGCAGGTCCTCCCGCTCGGCGACCAACCGGCGCAGCGCGTCCGGCGGAATCGGACCATCGGGTACCAAGGCGCGGGAACCGTGCACGAGCAGCAACGGCAGCCGATGGCGGACGGCACGGTCCGCCGCCCAGTCCAGCCCCCGCCAGGCATGCGCGGAACCATCGATCCCCACCACGATCGGAGCCGACATCGTCATCCCTCCTGAGCTTGATCTTGTCGCTTCACCCTCGACGCTAGGCCGCCGGACGCCGCCGCTCCGCGGCCAAAGGTCCCGCCCTGGCAGGGACGACGGTCACCGATTTCCCCAGCACCATCCCGTTGTGCACCGAACGTCGAAGCCGCCGCCATCGGGGAGACGGCCGCGGCTTCACGATCCTGGTCAGCGGGTGAGCACGACTTTGAGTGCGCCGGTGTGGGCGGCGTCGGCGAAGACGTCGTAGGCCTTCGGGAACTCGTCCAGGGTGAAGTGGTGGGTGATGAACCGTCCGGCGTCGAGCTGGCCGCCGGCGACCAGGCGGAGCAGGGTCGGGGTGGAGAAGGTGTCCACCAGGCCCGTGGTGATGGTGATGTCGCGGATCCACTGCTCTTCCAGGTGCAACACGGCCGGGGCGCCGTGCACGCCGATGTTGGCGATGTGGCCGCCCGGCCGGGCCAGCGCGACCGTCAGCTCGAACGCCTCCGGGACGCCGACGGCCTCGATCGTCACGTCCGCGCCCAGCCCGCCGGTCAGGTCCCGGACGGCGGCGAGCGGGTCCTGGCGGGAGTTGTTGATCGTGACGTCGGCGCCGAACTGCTCGGCCGCCTCCAGCCGGCTGTCGGCCAGGTCGACGGCGACGATGGTGCTCGGGCTGAACAGCCGCGCGCCCATGATCGCGGCCAGCCCGATCGGGCCCGCGCCCACCACGGCCACAGTGTCGCCGGGCCGGACGGCACCGTTGAGGACGCCGACCTCGTAGCCGGTCGGCAGGATGTCGGCCAGCATCAGCACGTCCTGCGCGGGCACACCCCCGGGCAGCGGGTGGACGGAGGTGTCGGCGAACGGCACCCGCACGTATTCGGCCTGTGTCCCGTCGATCTTGTGGCCGAGGATCCAGCCCCCGCCGCCCAAACACTGCCCGTAGCGGCCCTCACGGCAGAACCGGCACGTCCCGCACGCGGTGATGCACGACACCAGCACCTGGTCGCCGGGCTTGACCGTCCGCACGCCAGGGCCGACCGCCTCGATAGTGCCGACCGCCTCGTGGCCGAGGATCCGGCCATCGGTCACGGCGGGGACGTCGCCCTTGAGAATGTGCAGGTCGGTCCCGCAGATCGTCACCGCGTCCACCCGGACGACCGCGTCGCCGTCCTCGATGATCTGCGGCTTGGGAACGTCCTCCCACGCCCTGTGCCCAGGGCCGTGATACACCAGCGCTCGCATGGTCCGCCTCCTTCATCGGTTCTGCTGCTTCCAGCGTCGAATCCGGCGGGACGGCACCGGTAGTACCCAACGTCCCGATGCGCGGGCCTAACGTCCCTGCCAGGTCGCCGCGGCACCGTCCGGCTCGGCGGTGGCGCCGCACGTGTCGAGACGGAACGGCGGGTACCGGTCGGTCATCAGGAACACGTAGCCGGCCACCCGCAGCACCCAGCGGTTCATGCCCATGACAAATCCGAAGATGCCCGGCGGGTACCGCCTGGTGAACAGCAGCGCGATGGCGGCTATGAGCACCAGCACCCCGACCAGTCCGGGCGCGTGCCAGCCCGCGTCGTCCCCGCCGATGCCGCCGCCGGTGAGGAGCGAGATCACCAGGTAGTGCGGGATCGCCAGCAGCCACCACTTCACCAGCACCAGCCCCCGCGACAGCCGCTCGGGGTAGTCGACCTCCAGGTGGGCGGGGTAGTCCGGGACGTCCTTGAGCGTGAACGGCGGGTATCGGTCGGTGCCCAGCGCACCGTAGCCGTAAAACGCCACCCGCCAGGCCCACCGGAGCACCCCGACGTTGAAGTCGAAGATCCACCGGGGGTAGCGGCCGGTGAACAGAATCGCGAAGAACGCGACCACGGTGAGCACCGCCAACACGTTCCGCGCCCGCGCCGCGGCGCTGGCCGGGCTGCCGCCGATCGCCGGTCTGTGGGCGATGGTCCCGGCCATCGTGCTGTACGCCGTCCTCGGCTCCTCACGGCGGCTGTCGGTGGGACCGGAATCGACGACCGCGCTGATGACGGCCGCGATCGTCGGGCCGCTGACCGCCGGCGACCCGGGCGAGTACGCCGCGCTCGCCGCCGCGCTCGCCGTCATCGTCGGCCTGCTGGCGCTGGCGGCGTGGTGCCTGCGGCTGGGCTTCGTGAACGACCTGCTGTCCCAGCCCGTCCTGATCGGCTACATGGCGGGAGTCGCCATGATCATGATCATCGGCCAGCTGCCGGGCACGACCGGGGTCGCCACGGACGGGGACGGCGCGCTCCGCGAGCTGGCCTCGTTCGTCGAGGGCCTCGGCCGGGCCCATGCCGGGACGGTGCTGCTGTCGTCGGTGAGCCTGGTGTTCCTGTTCGGCCTGCAGTGGAAGCTCCCTCGCGCACCCGGGCCGCTGCTGACCGTGCTGCTCGCGACCGCCGCGGTGATGACGTTCGATCTTGAGCAGCGGGGCATCAAGGTGATCGGCGACGTGCCCGCCGGGCTGCCCCGTCCTGCCGTGCCGGCTCCCGCCGACCTGACCGAGCTGCTCGTCCCGGCCCTGGGCGTCCTCCTGGTGGGCTACACCGACAACGTCCTGACCGCGCGGGCCTTCGCCGCCCGGGGTGAGAAAGGAGGTGGACGGCAACCAGGAACTGCTGGCGCTGGGCGCGTCGAACATCGGCGCGGGGTTCTTCCACGGTTTCCCGGTCAGCAGCAGCGGTAGCCGCACCGCCCTGGCAGCGGCCTCCGGCGGACGCACCCAGCTGTACTCCTTCTTCTCGCTCACTGCCCTGGTCGCGGTGCTGCTCTTCCTGCACCCCCTGCTCGCCCGGTTCCCCTCGGCGGCGCAGGGCGCGATCGTGATCTACGCGGCGGTGCGCCTGGTCGATCTGGCCGGGTTCCGCAGACTCGCCGCGTTCCGCCGCAGCGAACTGCTGCTCGCCGTCGCGGCGCTGGCCGGGGTGCTCGCATTCGGCATCCTGTACGGCATCCTCGTGGCGGTCGGCCTGTCGGTCATGATGCTGCTGGCCAGGGTCGCCAGACCGCACGACGCCATCCTCGGCCAGGTCCCCGGCATGGCGGGCATGCACGACGTGGACGACTTCCCCACCGCGCGGACGATCCCGGGCCTGGTCGTATACCGGTACGACTCGCCGTTGATCTTCGCCAACGCCACCGACTTCAAGCGCCGCGCCCTGGCCGCCGCACGGAAAGGCGGGACCGGAGTGCGGTGGTTCGTCCTCAATGCCGAGGCCAATGTCGAGGTCGACCTCACCGGGCTGAAAGCGGTGGAAGCGCTTCGATCCGAACTCTGCGGCAGAGGATCGTCTTCGCGCTGGCACGGGTCAAGCAAGACCTCCTCGATGATCTGCGCGCCTTCGGGCTCGCGGACACGATCGGCGACGACCGGCTGTTCCCCACTCTGCCGACGGCGGTCGCCGCGTTCGAACGCTGGAACCGCGAGCACCCGCCCCCGGACGAGCCCACTGACATCGGCCCACCAGAGCCGAAGCAGCGCTAGGTTTCACGGTCGCGCGTCCGGTCGGCCGAGCGTCATCCACGTCCCCCGGCCAACCTGCTGCCATCTGCGACCTCACCCCTGCGAGGACCGTTGGTCCTTAGGTCACCTGACCAATGGGGTAATCGAACGGCCTGGCAGCGGAGACTCTGTGTCACAGAACATCCCTTCTGGAGAGCCGGAACGGCGGACGCTTGATGAGAGCCCAGCACGACACCAGGCCGTGGGACGAACCCGGGCTGCTCGTGGGCTACGACGACTCCGACCACGCCCGGTTCGCGCTTGGCTGGGCGCTCGCGGAGGCCCGGCTGCGGCACAGCGCCGTCACCGTTTGCGATGTGTGGAGTCCGCCCTGGGACGCGGGAATCGATGAACTCACCGCTGATCTGTTCCGCACTCAGGCAAGCCGGATCCTGGATGACGCGGTCGCCATGGCCCACGCTGGGAGCGTGGTGTCCCGGTGCACCCGCTGCCCTTGCGCGGGTTCCCGGTGACCGAGCTCAGGCGGGCGAGCGCGCAGGCGGAGCTGCTGGTCGTCGGTTCGCGCGGGCAGTGCGCGATAGGCAGTCTGCTGGGCTCGGTGAGCTCCGGTGTCGCGGCGCACGCCCGGTGCCCTGTCGTGATCGCGCGGCCTCCCCTCGCACGGCGGCCGGAGATGCCCATCGTGGCCGGGTTCGACGGGTCAGGGCCGGCACGAGAAGCACTCGGGGTCGCCTATCAGGAGGCCGAGCTGCACGGCGCCCCGCTCGTCGTCCTTCGCGCCCTCCCGCCGGAGGCCTGCTCGGGCGAGGAGGAGGACTCCAGGGTCGCCGATCTCGGCCGGGAGCTCGAACGGCTCGGTGCCACGCACTGTCAGTGAACATCAGCGCCCCGGATGTTCCTAGGGACAAAAGTCCCCTTTCACTGCACCACACCGTACGGGTCATCGCGACGAAGGTCCCTGGCGCCGTCCCCTCGCCGGACGGAGCCTGGAAAGGCCGACACCGCACAACCATGTGGGAGAAGTGATGACCACCCCGATAGGGATCAACGGGTTCGGCCGTATCGGCCGCAACTACCTGCGCTTGGCCCTGGAGCGAGGCCAGGAGATCGCCGCGATCAACGACATCACCGAAACCGCGACGCTCGCGCACCTGCTGATGTACGACTCCACCTACGGCCGCCTCGGCAGGACGGTGGAACACGATGACACCGCCCTGATCGTCGACGGGCGACGCATCCCCGTCACCGCGCACCGCGACCCCGCCGACCTGGACTGGGGCGCGGCCGGAGCCGAGATCGTCATCGAGTCGACCGGCAAGTTCCGGCGGCGCGAGGACGCGGCCGTCCACCTGAAGTCCGGCGCCCGCAAGGTGATCCTCTCCTCGCCCGGCAAGGACGTGGACGCCACGATCGTGATGGGCGTCAACCAGCACATCTACGACCCCGGCCGCCACTCCATCGTCTCCAATGCCTCCTGCACCACCAACTGCGTCGCGCCCATGGCCAAGGTCCTGCACGACACGTTCGGCGTGGTCAAGGGCTACATGACCACCGTGCACGGCTACACCAACGACCAGAACCTGCTCGACTCCCCGCACAAGGACCTGCACCGCGCCCGCTCCGCCGCCGTGAACCTCATCCCGACCAGCACCGGCGCCGCCCGCTCCGTCGGGCTCGTAATCCCCGAGCTGGCCGGACGATTCGACGGCATGGCGCTGCGCGTCCCGATCGAGGACGGCTCCCTGGTCGATCTGGCCTGCCTCCTGGAGCGCCAGGCGTCCGCAGAAGAGATCAACGAGGCGTTCGCCCGCGCCGCCGACGGGCCGCTCACCGGGATCGTCCGCTACAACACCCACCCCATCGTGTCCCGCGACGTGATCGGCGACCCGGCCTCCTGCGTCTTCGACGCCCCGCTCACCCAGTCCAGCGGCGAGCTGGTGAAGGTGTTCGGCTGGTACGACAACGAATGGGGCTACACCTGCCGCCTCGCCGACCTCGTCGAACACATCGCCGCCAGCCTGTGACGGCGCCCTGAGCGCTTCATCGGACGTCCGCGCCCGGCCACGGCCCGGGGCCGCACGAGCGGTCCCGGGCCGTGCCTTTCACAGACGCCCATTCTCCTCACGGCGCCCGTTCTCGTCACAGGCGTGCGCCCTCATGCAGGACCGAACGGGTGCCCGCGGCGATCTCCAGGTCTTCGCGGGCAGTGACCACGACCGCCGCGACTGCCGCGTCCGGCGGGCTGATCACCGCGTCGCCGCGGGCGGCGGCATTGAGTACTGGATCGATCCGGGCGCCCAGGTAGGCCAGGTCGGCGACCAGGCGCCGGCGGGTCTCGGGATCGTGCTCGCCGACCCCGCCGGTGAACACCAGCGCGTCCAGCCCGCCCAGCGCGGCGGTCATCGCCGCCGCGCATGCCCGCAGCCGGTGGTGGTAGACCGTCAGCGCCGACACCGCCGCCTCGTCGGCGGCGGCGGCGCGGGACCGCAACGTCCGCATGTCGCCGGTCCCGGCCAGCGCGCGCAGCCCGGAGCGGTGCTCCAGCGCGTCGCGTATCTCTTCGGCTGGGACACCGTGCGCCAGCAGCCACAGGGGGATGCCCGGGTCGATGCCGCCCGCCCGGGTCGCCATGACCAGTCCGTCGAGCGGGGTGAACCCCATCGTGGTGTCGACCGACCGGCCGCCGGCCACCGCCGACAATGACGCGCCCGACCCCAGATGGCACACGGCCGCCCGCAGGCCGGTGGGGGCGGCGGAACCTGCGCTCAGGAGCTCGCCCGTCCGGCGGGCGGCGTAGGCGTGGGACAGCCCGTGGAAGCCGTACCGGCGCACCCCGAACCGTTCACGCCATTCGGCGGGCAGCGCGTAGGTCGCGGCGGCCTCGGGGAGCGTGGCGTGGAAGGCGGTGTCGAAGCAGGCCACGGCAGGGACGTCGGGAAACGCCCGGCGGACCTCGCCCAGCGCGTACAGCGACAGCGGCTGATGCAGCGGCGCCAGGCCGGTCAGCCCGTGCAACCGTTCGGTGACCTCGTCGTCGATCAGCACGGGACAGGTGAAGTCCCGTCCGCCGTGCACGAAGCGGATGCCGACCGCGTCCGGACGCGGCAGCCGCGCCACGGACGCCAGCAGGCGTTCGGCCTCCCGGTCCGCGCCGCCGGTGGGCAGCTCGACGTGCGCACGGACGGTGTCGTCGGCCTCCACCAGACTGAATTTGATGCTGCTGGAGCCGGGGTTCACAGTGAGGATCCGCATTAGAGCTCCATCGGTTCGTCCGGTCAGTACGGCCAGGTCCAGTCGCGGATCTCGGGGGCGTCTTCGCCGTGTTCGCGGGTGTAGGCGCGCAGCCTCAGGCGTTCGTCCACCATGCGCTGCCGGACGTGGGCCACGCGCCCGCCGAGGGACGGGACGCGGTCGATGACGTCCATGACCAGGTGGAAGCGGTCCAGATCGTTGAGCATGACCATGTCGAACGGGGTTGTGGTCGTGCCCTCCTCCTTGTAGCCGCGGACGTGCAGGTTGCCGTGCCCCGCGCGGCGGTAGGCGAGCCGGTGGATCAGGTACGGGTAGCCGTGGAAAGCGAAGATGATCGGCTTGTCGGTGGTGAACAACGCGTCGAACTCGGTGTCGGACAGCCCGTGCGGGTGCTCCTCGACCGGCTGCAGCCGCATCAGGTCGACCACGTTGACGACCCGGACCCGCAGTTCGGGGAAGAACCGCCGCAGAAGGTCGGCCGCGGCCAGCGTCTCCAGGGTGGGGACGTCGCCCGCGCAGGCCAGGACGACGTCCGGGTCGGCGCTCCCGTCGCCGACGTGGTCGGCGGAATGGGGCGGCCGAGGCGAATGCGAGGCCCATTCCCAGATGCCGATGCCGCGGGTGCAATGCGCGACCGCCTCCTCCATCGGCAGCCAGACCGGCGCAGGCTGCTTCCCGGCGACGACCACGTTCACGTAGTCCTGCGAACGCAGGCAATGGTCGCCGACCGACAGCAAGGTGTTGGCGTCCGGCGGCAGGTACACCCGGACGATCTCCGCCTTCTTGTTCAGCACCACGTCCAGGAAGCCCGGATCCTGATGGGTGAAGCCGTTGTGGTCCTGCCTCCACACGTGGGACGAGAGCAGGTAGTTCAGAGACGCGATCGGACGGCGCCACGGCAGGTCCCGCGTGACCTTCAGCCACTTGGCGTGCTGGTTGAACATCGCGTCCACGATGTGGATGAACGCCTCGTAGCTGTTGAACAGCCCGTGCCGCCCGGTCAGCAGATAACCCTCCAGCCAGCCCTGGCACAGATGCTCGCTCAGCACCTCCATCACCCGTCCGGCGCGGGCCAGATGCTCATCTGTGTCGAGCGTCTCGCCCGCGAAGACGCGATCGGTCACCTCGAACACCGCGCCCAGCCGGTTGGACGCGGTCTCGTCCGGCCCCATGATCCGGAACGTGCGCGGGTTGGCGGCCACGACGTCGCGCAGGTAGTCGCCGAGCACCCGGGTCGCTTCCGCGGTGACCGTGCCGGGCTTGTCCGTCGGCACCGCGTACGTTCGCGGATCGGGCAGCTCCAGCGGGCGCAGCAGCAACCCGCCGTTGGCGTGCGGGTTCGCGCTCATCCGCCGCTCCCCGGCCGGCGCCAGGCCGCGCAGCGCCGCGCTCGGCCGCCCGTCCTCGTCGAACAGCTCGTCCGGTCCGTAGGAACGCAGCCACGACTCAAGCTCCGCGAGGTGGGCGGGATTCTCCCGGACGCCCGGAAGCGGCACCTGATGGGATCGCCAGGTGCCTTCCACGGGCAGCCCGTCGACCTCCTTCGGGCCCGTCCAGCCCTTCGGCGTCCGCAGAATGATCATCGGCCAGCGGGGCCGGTCGGTCGCTCCCACGTCCCTGGCCGCCTGCTGGATCCGGCCGATCTCGTCCAGCGCCCGGTCCAGCGCGACCGCCATCTGACCGTGCATGACGGCCGGGTCGTCCCCGGACACCACGATCGGCGCGTGCCCGTACCCTTCGAACAACCGGACCAGCTCGTCCTCGGGGATCCGGGCCAGCACCGCCGGATTGGCGATCTTGTAGCCGTTCAGGTGCAGGATCGGCAGCACCGCCCCGTCGTGCACCGGGTCCACGAACTTGGTGGAATGCCAGCTCGCCGCCAACGGCCCGGTCTCCGCCTCCCCATCACCGACGATGCACGCCACCACCAGATCCGGATTGTCGAACGCCGCCCCGTACGCGTGCGCGAGCGAATAGCCGAGCTCACCGCCCTCATGGATCGAGCCAGGCGTCTCCGGCGCCACATGGCTGGGGACGCCACCCGGAAAAGAGAACTGCCGGAACAGCCGGCGCATGCCGGTCGCGTCCCGCGAAACCAGCGGATAGACCTCGCTGTAGGTCCCCTCCAGCCACGCATTGGCGACCGCCGAGGGGCCACCGTGCCCCGGCCCCATGACGTAGATCATGTCCAGATCACGGGCCTTGATCACCCTGTTCAGATGGGCGTAGCAGAAGTTCAGCCCAGGTGACGTGCCCCAATGCCCCAGCAGCCGCGGCTTGATGTGCTCTGGCCGCAGCGGCTCTCGCAGCAACGGATTGTCCAGCAGGTAGATCTGTCCGGCCGACAGGTAGTTCGCGGCCCGCCAATAGGCGTCGAGCAGTTCAAGTTCGGTCCCGGCCAGCACATTGCCGTCCGCGGTCGTCGACGTCATCGTTCCTCCAAGCGCTCGTTGATCTCAGCGCACCACACCACCCCGCCCAGAGGTCAGGGCCGAAGGTCACACATCCCTGACGCCGCAATGCCTGCTCATCACCGGCCGTCCTCGTCACAGGCGCCGAAAAGGACCAGGGTGCGGTTCGTTCTCAGGGACCGGTTGAGCTGCACTCTTGAGGGTTCGGTCGCTGCAGGCCGGGGGGTTGACCTCTACCGCCCGAGGTGGAGGCGGTCGCGCTGGGCCCATTGCTTGAGGAACTGGCGCGGTGGGATGCGGCGGTCCCGCAGCGGATCGAGGAGTTCAGGGAACAGATCGCCGAGTCGGACGGACGCTGGAGGCCAAGGAAGAGCGATCCTCGCGGCCGGTCATCACCCGGGAGACCAAGGTGGAGATCCTGGGCGGAGCGGCCCAGGTGGTAGCCGAACCCACACTGATGTGGCCGGATCCGCCGACGCCGGTGGGCGCGGCGGCGTCCGCTGAGGCCTGGCCAGGGGCAGAGGCGGTCCTCAAACTCCGCACCGTGATCGCCAACGGAAGCTTCCCCGGCTACTGGAGCTTCCACACCGCAATCGGACACCGCCGCCTGCACCGCACGCGCGACCAAGAGGGATATGAGCTCAGCGTGTGATCAGTCTGCCTCCCTAGGTCGAAATGCATCCCGAGCAGTTCTGGTGCTGCCGTCGTGCGGCTCTGCGGTGTGCCCGTGGCTGACCACGATCGTCGAAGACGCGGGGTCGGGCCGTGGTCGGCCGCTCGATCGCGTTGACCGGCGGGCTCGCACGCCGGGACGCACACCGGAGAAGGCCCCACGGTCTGGCCGGGCACGTGGCAGTGTCGATCATGCCTCCCCCCGGGCAAGCAGATGGTCGTTCACGCCGTGGGAGCCGCAACCGGCGTCGTGCTGGGTGGGAGCGCCGTTGCTGGGCCTGTGGGACTGCTGAGGTATCGGTCGACCGGCGCCGCTACCGGCCACGGGCCGCCACGGGGGCCCGCTTACCGATCGTTTCGAGGTAAGGACGAGCGCTGGTGTTTCGGCTCCTGCATGGCCGCGGGGTGCGTAGCGATCACCGCCTACCAGCCGCGCGCGGCGGCCCACCTCGCGTCCGTCCTGGCCGCCACCGTCCCGCCCGACGCGTACGAGGGCGTGGTGCGGGTCAGCGCGCAGGAGACGGCCGGCCTGTCGATCGAGGCGCTCCGCGAGCACATCCTGGTGAACCCCTACGACGGGGAGATCTTCGCGGGCACCCTCCGCACGAACCTCGATCCGTCGGGTACCGGACGGATGATCGCCGAGGCCGTCGAGGCGTCCATGCTGACCGACGTCGTCGCGCCCCACCGCGACGGGCTCGACCACCCCGTCCGCGACCGGGGCGAACCTGTCCGGCGGACAGCGGCAACGGCTGTCCCTGGCCCGTGCCCTCGCCGCTGACAGCGACATCCTCGTCCTGCACGACCCGACGACCGCCGTCGACGCCGTCACCGAACAGCTCATCGCGCGCAACATCGCCGCGCTGCGCCGGGGCCGCACACCATCGTGATCACCAGCAGCCCGCCCTTCCTGGACGCCGCCGACCGGGTCCTCGTCCTGGACGACGGCGTCATCACCGCCGAGGACGCACACCGCAACCTCCTCGGCACCGACGAGGCCTACCGACTGGCCGTGGCCCGCGTGGTCGGGAACGCGTGACGCTCAAAGCGCCATTAGGCGGTCGCCTGCGCGGTACTGCGTGGGTGATAGTCCGCGGATGCGTTTGAAGGCGACGCTCAGGGCGAAGGCGTTGGCGTAGCCGACTCGGTGGGCGATGGTCTCGATGGTGAGGTCGGATGTGCGGAGCAGGTCGGCGGCGAGCGCCATCCGCCAGTGGGTCAGGTAGGTGATGGGTGGTTCGCCGACCAGTGCGGTGAAGCGGCGCGCGAGGGCGGCTCGGGAGCAGCCCACTTTGGCGGCGAGGTCGGCGATGTTCCAGGGGTGGGCGGGGTCGTCATGCATGAGCCGAAGCGCGGGACCGGCCTGCGGGTCGCTTTGCGCCCGGTACCAGCCCGGTGCCTGTGCGTCCGGACGGGCGAACCACGCGCTCAACGTGACGACGAGTGCGATGTCCAGCAGGCGGGCGAGCACGACTTCCTGGGCCGGACCGTCGCGGCCCACCTCCTGCGCCAGCAAGGTCATCACCGGGTTCTGGGCCTCGGCCGCGGGCACCAGCACGATGTCGGGCAAGGCGTTCAGGAGCCGTTCGGTGACGTCGCTGCTGATCTGGTAGGTGCCACTGGCGACAATCGCCGAGCCGTCGCGGGTGAAGCCGCTGGTACGCGGTCCGAGTCGCAGAGCGTCGGTGACGTCGGTGCCGTCCGTGGTGGTCAGGCGATTGTCGTGGTGAACGACGATGTCAGGGACGGTGGCCGGATCGTCGCTGACGGTGTAGGGGTGCGGGCCTTTGATGATGGCCACGTCTCCGGTGCGCATCAGTGCGGGTTGTCCGTGGTCGGGCACGATCCACGCGTGCCCGTGCAACGTGGTGGCCAGGGCGAGGGCGGCACCGTCGGCGATGCGCAGGGCCCACGGCGGGTCCAGGATCGCCTGGCAGAACGCCGCGGTTCGTGCGCGGACGCCTTCCAGGAGGTCGCTCAGGGGATCCACGGCACTCATGGTAGACGCACAGACATGGAAATGCGCCTATCAGATATGGATCGGCTCAGCTGGTGCCGCTTGGCTGGACAGCGAACGACCCCTGAAGCGAGCCCTGGAGGCAAGCCGATGTACACGATCACAGGAGTCACCGGACATGTCGGAGCGGTGACCGCCCATGAGTTGCTGGATCGGGGCGCACCGGTACGGGCCGTGGTCCGTGACGCGACCAAGGGTCTGGCCTTGCAACAGCGAGGAGCGCAGGTCGTGGTCGCCGATTTCGGCGATCGGGCGGCACTGGCCGGGGCGCTGCACGGGAGCGACGGAGCGTTCATCATGCTCCCCACCGTCCCGACCGCCGGTGACGCCGAGCATCGCCGGCTGGCCGATTCGATCGCCGGCGCGGTCGGCGACAGCGGTGTCGCTCATGTCGTCATGCTGTCCTCGATCGGCGCCGAGCTGGCCGAAGGCACCGGGCCGGTCCGCTGGCTGCATCATCTGGAGAACCGGCTGCGGCAGACCGGCGCGCGGCTGACCGCGCTGCGTTCGCCGCACTTCCAGGAGAAGGTCGAGACGCTGCTCGGCGCCGCTCTGGACACCGGAATCTATCCCGTCTTCGGCGAGAACGCCGACGTCCCCACTCCGATGATCGCCACTCGCGACATCGGGAAGACCGCCGCGGCGGCACTGCTCGCGCCTTCCCCGACCAGCGAAACCGTCGACCTGCTGAGCCCCGAGTACACCGAACGCGATGTAGCCGGGCGACTGGCAGCCGTGCTCGGCAAGCCGCTCCAGGTGGTCACCATCCCTCAGGCCGGTTGGATCGAGGCGATGCTCGACGCCGGTCTCCCCGCACCGCTCGCCCACGAACTCGCCGCACTGTACGGCGCGGACCAACGCGGCCTGTTCCACCCTCGCGGAGACCGGAACCACGCCTGCACCACCGAGATCGACGAGACACTGCGCCACCTCGTCCAGACCGCCACCGGCACGCCCGCGACATGACACCGCCGACACTTGCAGGCCGTCCGCGCCAGCGGGCCGCGTCGTCCTCGGCGGTCCAGCCGCGCAGGAGCCGGCGAGTCCGGAGCAGTGGCCGGGGGACGCCGGGCCGGTGCCCGCCGTCCCCCGCGGGGTGGGTGCGTGGTCAGGATCGAGTTGCGATCCGGTAGGCGCGGATGATGGTCTGTTCCAGCTTGTTGCCGTCGCCGTCCTCGGCTGTGGCGCGGAGCGAGACGAAGCCGTTCGCGGGCGGGTGCCGCACGAGCGCCACCGATCCGCCCGGCGTCTGCTTGAGCTGTGCGTCCTGCCAGGTCTTGCCGTCGTCGACGGACACCTGGACGGTCAGGTCGCGCAACCGCCCGGCGTCGCCGCCCGGTTGCGATTCGGTGATGACCGGCAGTTCGATCTCGCGTCCGGCCTCGGCGGTGCCGTGGTCGTCCACCGGTGGGACGTACCGCACCGCCCATAGCGGCAGCAGGGCCGGCTCGCCCTCGTCCGCATGACCGGAGCGGAACGTCCACGCCACGTCCACCCGGGTGGACAGTTCGCCGGACCGCCGTTCACTGGTGATGTGCAGGCGGTAGTCGGACGGCTCGGGCGGCACGGCGAACTCCGTCATCGCGAAGGGCCTTCTGCCGATCTCGACGCCGTTGCGGTACAGGACGGCCAGGGTCCGCGCGTCCTCCATGATGACGCCGTACCGGCCGGAGCCGTCACCGCTGAACGCCGTGTCGATCTTGAGGATGTCGCCCTCGCGGCGGACCATCGGTCTGCCTTCGCGGGGCAGTGTCGGGCCGATGACCGCGTAGTTCCACTTCTCGGCATAGGTCCGCCCGGCCCGATAGGCGACGGGGGCGGACTCCAGATAGCTCGCCGGCTGGAAGTCCGGTCTGAACTCGAACTCGATCGCCTGCCACCGCACCCCGTCCTCGGTGGTGTAGTGCTCGGTGCGATGGAACGGCAGCCGCGTGGACAGCGACGGGGCGACGTTGCCCAGCAGCCCCTGGTCGGCGCTGGGGAAGGTCCCCGACCGGCCGGTGCCGCCGGGGGTGTTGATCGCGCGGCTGACCTTGACCGTGGCGAGGTCCCGCTGCTCGACCTTCTTGCTGAAGCCGGTGATCATGCGACGCTCGATCGGCCATGCCATGTGGTAGACCGCCTGGCTGTCGGCGTCGGTGCCGCCCGGCCCGGGTTGCAGGACGGTCCCGCGCACGAAGGACCGGAAGCCCTTGACCGGCTCGTCCGGCCCCATCCGGCCGGCCGTGATCTTGTCGAAGCTGGTCGCCTGGAGCAGGAAGTTGTACGAGTTGCCCGGGGAGGAGAACCCGGCTCCCACCGCGGCGGCGCGCCATTGCAGATCGGTGCCCGGCGGGGTCACCGTGACCGGTTCGGCCTGCCGCGCGTCGGCGACGATGGTCTGCGCCGACGTGACCTCCAGTCGCTGCTGGACGAGCAGGGTGGTGAGGTTGTCCTGGTCCTGGCCGATGACGGAGTTGACGGTGTACACGCCCTTGGGCACCCGCACCGTGTCACCCTTGCCGGGCCCGAGCGTCCCGTAGATACCAGGCTTGTCCATCCGGAACAGGGTGTCGAGGAACCCGGTGGCGGGCGCGCCCCCACGGTCCAGGTGCTTGATGGTCAGGTCGTAGCTCTCCTGCTCGTTCTCCAGGCTGAACGGCATGCCGATCACGGTGTCGCCCGCGGTCGCCCGCAGGTGGCCGGTGATGTGGCCGTACACCGCCCCGATCGCCTTGGGGTCCGCCGAGAGGGTCACCTTGACCCGGCCACCCGCCGGCACGGTCACCGACGAGGGGTTGGCCGTGAACCCCGCGGCCGGCACCGGCTTGCCGTCCGGGCCCTTGGCGTCGGTGGACAGCTTCAGGGCCACCGGTTCCTTGCCGTGGTTGACGTAGGTCACCGGCTTGGGCACGGCGGGGCCGTCGTGGGGCCAGAGCTGCGTGCCGAAGCTCACCGAGCCCGGCTCGGCGGTCACCGTCTGGCCGACCGCGCGGGCCACGTCGAGCCGTCCGGCGCCCTGGCGCGTGACCTCCACGCCGGACAGCGGCTTGGCCGTGCCCATCAGGTGCGCCTTCAGCTGGGCCGGCGTCCAGTCCGGATGCTGCTGGGCGAGGATCGCCGCGGCGCCGGCGACGTGCGGCGCGGACATCGAGGTGCCGGTGAACGACACGTGCTTCTGGTCGGGCGAGGGCGGCCACATGTCCTTGCTGCGGGCGGCGAGGATGGACTGGCCCGGGGCGGCGATGTCCGGCTTCAGGGCGAGGTCGCCCGGCCGCGGCCCGCGGCTGGAGAAGCCGGCGAACTCGTCGGTCTTGGTGGTCGCGGCGACCGACAGCGCGGCGTCGGCGCTGCTCGGCGAACTGATCCGGATGCTGGGGTGCATTTCGCCGCTGTTTCCGGCGGCCGCCACGAACAGCGTGCCGTACCGCTCGGTGAGGTTCCCGACGGCCTGTTCCACCGGGTCGATCCCCGGCCGGTCGGCGTCGCCGAAGCTCAGGTTGACCACGTCCGCGCCCTGCTCCGCGGCCCACTGCATGCCTTCGAGGATCAGCGAGTCCGGGCATTCGCGCCCGATGCAGATCTTGCCGATGAGCAGGCTCGCGCCGGGGGCCACGCCCCGGTAGCGCCCGCCCGCCGCGGCTCCGCTGCCGGCCACGGTGGACGCCACGTGGGTGCCGTGGCCGATGGTGTCCTCGGCCTCGCCCGGGGTGAAGTTCCGCTCGGCCACCACCCGTCCGACCAGGTCGGGATGGGTCGCGTCGGCGCCGGTGTCCAGCACCGCCACCTTCACGCCTTTGCCGTCATAGCCCGCCTTCCAGGCGGCCGGCGCGCCCACCAGCGGCACGCTGGTGTCGAGCAGAAGCCGGCGCCGCCCGTCCAGCCAGACTTTCGTTCCGGCGGAGGCGGGCCGCGTGGTGAGTGATCTCCACAGCGCCGTCCCCGACCCGGCATCGGCCGCCACCGCGTTCACCGCCGGGAGTTCCCGGGTCACCGCGAGACCCGGGAACTCCATCGCCGAACGCGGCGCCGCCTTGGGACGTGTCACGATCAGCGGCAGGCCCTTGGGACGGGCGTCGTAGCCGAAGTCCAGCAGGGTGGTGATGTCGAACAGGCGCGGGTCCAGCCTCCCGGACCGGAGCAGGGGCAGGGCGTCGGCGGGGACGACGTGCTGCTCCCCACCGACGCGCTGGTTGAGGAACGGTACGCCGGTCCGCCCCTTGGCGGGCTCGACCGACACTCCCTGGCCCATGACGGTGACCCGATCACCGGTGATCAGCGTGACGGTGCGGGGCGCGGCTCCGGCCGCGCGGCCCGGCGCCGCGCCGGCCGGAGCCGCGCCTGAGAGAGCCGGCGCCGCCGAGGCGGCACCGGCGGGACTGAGCGCGGGGAGCAGGCTCAGCAGCACCACGGCGGCCGGCAGTCGCCAGCGCGCCCTTGGACGTTGGGGTGTCCCGAAGCGCGGGACCGGATCGGCGTCTATCGGGGAAAGGGGGTGTCGCGAGAGCATGCTCAGCTCCTTTGCTGGTATGCGCAACCCCCGTCAAAATAGATCGATGGCCAACCTTTGTGGCACTTCCAAGATGGGCAGTATTTCAGTCTGAATTTCTGTTTCATAAAGAAGGGTGCAGGCCAATTAAATGCGTCGTTCCCCGACGGCCGTGAACGTTCTTGGCCGTCAGGGTGCGGGCTGCGCCGCGTCCACACCGACCAGCGCGGTCGGCATGGACGCGGCGCCTTTCACACGAGCCGTTTGATGCTCCACATGTTGTTGGTGATCGGCCCCGGGTTTCCGCACCGGGTCGGATCCCAGAAGCTGTTGAGGGTGGACCATCCGGCGGGCCGCCATCCGGAGCACACCACCATCTCGTCACCGACGGCCTTGTCGGTGTAGCTCTCGATCACCCAGACGTTGGGGAAGATCGATGACGGGTTTCCGCAGCGTGTTGGATCCCAGTAATCGTTGACCTTCACGAAGCCCTGTGGAACGTTGTCGTCTCCGGCGCACACGCGTTCGGTCGCCGCGTTGGCCGGACCGGCGGGCAGCACCAGCAGGGTGCTCACCGACATCACTGCAAGGACAACTGCTTTGACCCGTTTCGGAAATCTGCGTCTCATCGGCGTGCCTGCCTCCTCGAAGTGCCTTCACCTGCTCGGCATGAGATCACGTTGGGTCGGCAGCGAGATCGAACAAGCCGATCGAGAGGCTATTCGGGTTTCCGCAGGCAGGCTAGAGTAGCCGCCATTACTCTATTATTTCTCGCTGTCATTCATCCCAGGAGTAATGTCGGTCGAGCCCATGAGCGTGGCGAGCTGGGCACGGTTGGAGACGCCGAGCCGGGAGTAGGCGCGCCCGAGGTAGTTGTCGACCGTCCGCACGGACAGGGCCAGCCGCTCGGCGATGGACTTGCTGGACATACCCGTGGCGGCCAGCAGCGCCACCTGGCGCACGCGCGGGGGGAGCGAGGAGTCCGCGACGTCGTGCCCGGACATGACCAGTGGGGTCCGGGCGCCTTCACAGCGGTCGAGGAGGGCCGCCGTCCGTGCCTGTGCCGCCGCCGCCCGTCCCGGGCGCCCCGCCTTCCGGTGGGCCCTGGTGGCGGCGGCGGCCAGCTCCGCGGCGTGCAGCGCGAGGCCGAGGCCGTCCAGGTCGGTGGCGGCGCGGTCGAGGGCCTCGCCGTCGGAGGAGCCGAGCGCGTGCGCCGCACGGGCCAGTGCCGGCATTAGCGGGCCGTCAACGGAGTCGCCCAGTTCGGTGAGGCGAGAGAGCACGGGCCGCACATCGCCTAGACGGGCCGCTTCGTACAACGCGATCGCCTCGTCGGCGTACAGCTCGCCCTCGTTCGCCAGCGCGGCGGCGTGACGGGCCTGCGCCGCCGCGCGCGTCAGGTCTCCGGTCGCGGCGAGCACCCAGGCGCGGTTCACCTCGATCCACGGATTCATCACCCGGTTGGTCTCGTCGCGCAGAGCGTCGGCGCGGGCCATCCACCGCCCGGCGGCGGTCGCGTCCCCGGCGAGCGCCGCGGCGCCGGCGAGGTCGGCCAGCAGGCTGCGGGTCATCCTGAAAGAGTCCTCCCCCTCGCGGGCCGCCACCGCCTCGCGCAGCGCGGACTGGGCGGTGACCACCCGCCCCTGCACCTTGGCGAGCCCGCCGCGGAATCCCGCCCAGCTCGCCGCCAGCTCCCTGGCGCCCTGGGCGACGGCGCCCGCGTACCCTTCTTCGGCGAGTTCTCCCGCCTCGCGTAACCGTCCCGCCATGCGCAGCGCGAGGCAGCGGGTCCAGCGGAGCATCGCCTCCTGCCAGGGCGACTCGTCGCGGCCCCCCTCGACCGGGGCCGGTCCCCGGTCGGACAGCGCGAGAGCGGTGTCGAGACGGCCGAGGAGCGTGTTGGCGAGCACGGCGACCGGCCGGATCGCGCCTCCCATGGCGCCCGTGCGGTCCACGCTCGCGGAGACCAGTCTTAGGGCGTCGCGGCAACGGCCGTCGCAGAGCAGGAGCCATGTGCGGACGGCTTCGGCGGCCTCGCAGTCCGGTTCGGCGGCAGCGTTCCGGCCGGCCTCGCCGTTCCGGTCTCCCTCGCCGTTCTCGTCGGCTCGGTCATCCCGCTCGTGCCGGCCGTCTCCGCGGTCCGCGGTCTCCGCGCCGGAAGCGCCGCTCGTGATGCCCGGCCGGGGCTCGTCGAACACCTCGTCCACCGCGTCCGGTGACCCGGCTCCCCAGTACAGGCACGCCGCGCGGACCGCCGCCCATTGCCACCGCCGGTCACCGTCGCCGGCCGCGGACATGCCCCCGGCCAGCACCGCCTCCGCTTCCGGACCCTGACCCCGCCAAGCCAGGGCCAGGGCCAGCATCCGATCCGCCTCGGGACCGGCGCCGATGTCCCGGGCGCCTCGGGCGAACCGCTCGGCGAGGGCGAGGTCGACCCGCTCGGCGGCCTGACACGCCGCGCTGAGCAGCACCTTGGGGCGTGCGGCCGTGCCAGTGTCCAACCGCCACCCGGCCAGGCGCAGCTCGTCGTCCCTGCGGCGCCGCGGCTCCCCGTCGAGGGCGTCGGCCAGCCAGCCACGGATTCTGCGTGCCCGGGCCTCCGGGAGGACGCCGCGGATGACACCGCCGTGCAGGGGCGGGACCAGCCGCACCACGCGCCGCCGCCCGGATCTCGCGAACACGACCATGCCCGCGCGTTCCACCGCCTCGACCGCGTCCGGCTCCAGCGGGCCCGCGACCGTCAAACGGTCCAGGGTCGCGACGGGCAGTGGCTCGCCGCAGGACAGGACCTCCAGCACCGTACGCGCCGCGCCGTCCAGCGTGCCCAGCCACGCCTCGGCCAGTTCGTTCAGGCGCGCCCCGTGCTTGGCCGCGGGATCCCAGAACCACACGCCCTCCCTGCGCGCCAGGGCACCCTCCTCCCGGGCCCCGATCAGCAGCTCGCGCAACAAGAGCGGATGACCCGCCGCCATCCGGTCGATCTCCGCCCGGGTCACCCCCTCCACCAGCGACCCGAGAGAGTGCTCCAGCAGAATGGAGACGGTCGCCGCCGTGAGAGGGCCCACGCTGATCCGCCGGGCGGGGCCGTCCTTCCAGAGCCGGCCGATCGCGTCCGGAGCGGGCTCACCGATCCGCACCGTGGCCACCACCGAGACCAGCCCGTGGACCGCGAGCTGGTGGATCACCATGGCCGACCACTCGTCGAGCAGGTGCGCGTCATCGACTCCCAGCACCACTGCCAGCCGTTCCGCCCGCGCCGCCATGGTCTTGGCGATGCGGCGGAAGACCTCGGCCGGGTTCCCGCTCAACGGCCTGTCGGGCGAGAGCACCGGCAGGACGACCCCGAAGGGAATCGACGCACCCGCGCGGGTGGCCGGCAGCCAATCGGTGTCCCGGCCCGCCCGCCGCGCACGGTCCACGGCCTCGCGCGCCAGCCGGGTCTTCCCC
>NZ_VCKW01000142.1 GCF_005889715.1 Actinomadura soli | reverse complement strand
CACCCAACCGCTCATGCCCCTCACGGAACACCGTCGCCGACACCACCACCGACTCACCCACCACCGCCTTCGCCGGCCACCGGCCACACCCCACCACCGGCGCCACCTCAAGGATCGGAATGCGGCCGAGTTCCGCCTCCAGCTTCACCTGCATGTGCGCGCTCCAGCCCCTAGCCGCCCGTCGGTCTTAGGCATCCATGCCCCGTCCGCAAGTCTGCGCCATCAGCGCCACCACAAGATCATGTAAAGAGATCCTCTGCCGCGCCCGGCGGGCCTCGGGGACGGCGGCGCCGCCGTGGAGCGTGACAATCAGGAGTGCGCGAGCGCCTCGCGGGCGGTCGTCACGTCCGGCGCGATGGCGACCCGGCGCTGCAGGCCCGCCACGTCCGACACCCGGCGGACGATGCCGCGCGACGGCAGCACCACCCACATCGGCACGCCGAGCTCGGTGGCCCGCATCTGCGAGCGCGTGATGACGTTCAGCCCGTTGGAGTCGCAGAACGTGCAGCCGGTCAGGTCGAGGATGAGGGCCGGCGTCCCGGAGTCGAGGAGTCGCACGGCCTGACCGAGGATCGCCTCGCCGTTGCTCACGTCGACCTCGGCCGGGAATGTGAGCGTGCCGCAGGTCTCCGTGATCTCCACTCGTGCCACTCCGAGATCCATGGTCCGCCCCAAAGTCGAGTTCCTCACCTGGATGACAGCGGGGGGTATCTCACTGCGACTGTAAGCCCCGAACCTGGACGGAACCTGAAAGAAATGGTCAAGTCTAGGACGTCGATCCCCCATATCGCCGACGATCCCGTTCATCGTGGATTGATCCTGATTTGTCGCTTTCGGAGGCCCGTATGCCCGCGCCGCTGACCCTGGCCGTGGCCCAGCCGCCCTGCACGCCCCGCGACGTCGGCGCCAACGTCGCCGCGCACGCCGGGACGATCCGCGCCGCACGGTCCAGGATGGTCCTGTTTCCTGAGCTTTCCCTGAGCGGATACGAACTGGACGCTGAGAACATCAGCCCCGCCGATCCGCGCCTGGCGCCCCTTGTCGACGCCTGCGCGGCGTCGGGCACCGTCGCCCTGGCGGGCGCCCCGGTCGATTCGCACATCGCGGTGCTCCGCGTCGACGCCGCCGGAATCTCGGTCGTCTACCGGAAGATCAACCTGGGCGACGCCGAGGCCGTGCGGTTCCGGCCCGGCGAGGGGCCCGCCGTCATCAGCGTCGACGGCTGGCGCTTCGGCCTGGCGGTCTGCAAGGACACGGGCGTCCCGCGGCATCTCGCCGACACCGCCGCCCTGGGCATCGACGCCTACCTCGCCGGGGTGTGCGACAACGATCCGGCCGTCGTGGACGAGCGCGCCCACCGCGCCGCGACCGTCCACGGCGTCTGGGTCGCCTTCGCGAGCTTCGCGGGCCGGGCCGGCGGCGGCTACGACCCGGCCGCCGGGCACTCCAGCATCCGCACCCCGGACGGTCTCGTCGTCGCGCAGGCGGGACCCGAACCCGGCGCCCTCGCCCGCGCCACCCTGCTCTGACCGCTGTCCATCCTGCTCTGACCGCTATGTCATGCCTTAGCCCCAAATTTCTCCCGAGTCACTGCTAGGTTCGCGAAGAACCCGGACCGGGAGAGAGGGAATGAGTTCGGACCCAGTCGTGATCGACGGCGGCGACCGCTCCTGCGTGCGCCTCCTCCTGGAGCTGCGCGGCCACATCGCCGGCCTCGCCCCCGGCACCGTCATCCACCTGATCGCCACCGATCCGGCGGCCCCCATCGACCTGCCCGCCTGGTGCCATCTGACGGGCCACACCTATCTCGGCCCGCTCGACGCCGCCGAGCGCCCCACCTACGCGCTCCAGGTGGCCGCCGACCCCCGTCCCACCTCCGCGGAATCCCCCTGGCGCCCCGCCAACCGGCGTTAGTCGAACAGGCGCAGGCGGTGGGCCGTGGCCGCCGCCTCGGTGCGGGTGGAGACGCCCAGCTTGCCCAGGATGTTGGAGACGTGCACGCTCGCGGTCTTGGCGGAGATGAACAGGGCCTCGGCGATGTCGCGGTTGCTGCGGCCCTCGGCGACCAGCCGCAGCACCTCGGCCTCGCGCGGGGTCAGGCCCAGGCCGGGGGACGCGGGCGCGCCGCCGAGGTCGACGCGGGCGCGGCGGGCCAGCAGGTCGACGTGCTCGCGGAGCGGGACGGCCCCCAGATCCCCGGCGATGGCGGCGGCGCGGCGCAGCCGTGCGGCGGTGCCGTCCCGGTCGTGGCCCGCGGACGCCTCCGCCGCGCGGGTCAGCGCGAACGCGAGCGGGAACGGGCGGTCGAGCGCGTCCCACGCCTTCACCGCCGCCTCCCACGCGTTCCCGTCGAGGACGCCCTCGGCGCGGGCCGCCTCCGCGAGGAACGTCAGCCGGTGCGCCTCCTGGACGGGCCCGTAGACCCGGATCCCCGCGGCGCGGGCCCGGAGCGCGGCGAGCGGGCCCGGGTCGCCGAGGTCGGCGCAGGCGGTGGCCGCGACGACGAGGCCGGGGAGGGCGTAGCGGGACTCGTCCGGCAGGCCGCGATCGGCGAGGACCGGCCCGAGCGCCTCCAGGGCGTCGGCCGGGCGGCCCCGCCCGAGGGCGATCAGCGCGTCGAGGCGGCAGACGGGGAACAGGTCCTGGGCGCGGCGGGCGGCGCCGTGCGGGATCCGCCGCCGCGCCGCCCGTGCCTCGCGCTCCGCCGCGTCCAGGTCGCCCCGGTCCACCGCGATGCCGCCGGTGAGGAAGTTCAGGCTCCCCCGGATGAGGGCGGGCGGGTCCTGCGCGAGGGCCCGGTCGATGACGGCGAGCGCCTCGTCCCAGCGGCCGAGCGAGATCAGCGGCTCGGCGGTGTTGAACGCGAGGAACGTCCCGGTGGTCCGGCCGAGCCCGTACTCGTCGGCCTTCGCCACGCCGAGCGCGGCGACGTCGGCGGCCTCCGCCGACCGCCCGCACATCTCCAGGATGTCGGACCGGTTGGTGAGCGCGCGCAGCAGCGGCTCGAACGCGCGGGCCTCCTCGGCCCGGCCCGCCGCCCGCTCGACGCGCGCGAGGAACTCCTCGATGTCGCCGTCGCGGAACAGCTCGTCCCACGCGAACCAGAGGTCCAGGTGGATCTCCACCGGGACGTCCCCCACGGCCCGCGCGACGGACAGGGCCTCCTCGGCGGCGGCGTGCGCCTCGTCCCGCATGCCGGGCAGCGCGTGGGTCTGGTAGGCGAGCGTCGCGAGGACGCGGGCGCGGGTCTCGCTCGGCGGGTCGGCGGGCGCGAGCCGGGCCGCCTCGCGGAGGTCGCCGATCGCCTCGTCCCGGCCGAGCCGCATGGCCATCAGGCCGCGCCGCTCGTACAGGCGCGCCGTGCGCATGGGACCGAGGTGCGCGGGGTCGTCGCGCGCCTCCGCCAGCGCGGCCGTGGCGAGCCTGATCCCGATGTCGGTCTCCCCGGCGAGGTGGGCGAGCGTGACGGCCTTCTCGATGACCTTGGCGTGCGGGACGCCGATGCGGTCCGCCGCGTCCGGCACCCGGTCCCACAGGTCCAGCACGCGCGACGCCATCCGCAGCGACTCGGCGTAGGCGGCCGCCTTGCGCGTCTCGCCGGCCGCCCGCCACGCGGCGGCCAGCGCGCTGCCGGCGTCGTGCGCCGCGTGCCAGTGGTGGGCGAGCATGATCATCCGCTGCCGGTCCGGCATCAGCGCGGGCCGCGCCTCCAGTACCTCCGCGTACCGGACGTGCAGCCGCGTCCGCTCGCCGGGCAGCAGGTCGTCGTGGACGGCCTCGCGGATCAGCGCGTGCCGGAACGCGTACCCGTCGCCGTCGACGACCAGCGTGTTGGACGCGACGGCCGGGCGCAGGCCGCGGGTCAGCGTCCGCTCGTCCACGCCCGCGACCGCGGCGAGCAGCTCGTGCTCGATCCGCGCGCCGCCGCCCGCCGCGACGCGCAGGATCTCCTGCGTCTCCTCGGGCAGCCGGTGGACGGCGCCGAGCAGCAGGTCGCGCAGCGACTCCGGCAGCTCGGGGTCGTCGCGCGAGCCGAGCAGCGCCTCCGCGAACAGCGGGTTGCCGTCGCTGCGCGCGAAGATCTCCGCCGCGACCCCGGCGGTCCCGGCCGCGCCGAGGATGCCCCGGACCAGCTCGGCGACCTCGTCCCGGCCGAGCCGCGCCACCTCCACGCGCCGCACCCGCTCCACCCGTTCCAGCTCGTTGAGCAGCGGCCGCAGCGGATGCGTGCGGTGCAGCTCGTCCGTCCGGTACGTGGTGACGACCAGCAGCGCGGCGCCCGCGCCGAGGTTGCGGACGAGGAACGTCAGCAGGTCCCGCGTGGAGGTGTCGGCCCAGTGCGCGTCCTCGACGACGAGCACGACCGGCGCGGCCGCGGCGAGCCGCTCCAGCAGCGTGAGCACCAGCTCGAACAGCCGGGCCCTGGCCTCGCCGGTGAAGGTGTCGGCGCCGGCCTCGCCGAAGTCGGGCAGCAGCCGCCCGAGCTCCGCGCCCGCGCCCCGCGGGAGCAGGTCCCGCACCCCGTCCACGCCGATGTCGCGGACGAGCCCGCGCAGCGCCGCAGTGAACGGCGCGAACGGCAGCCCCTCGGTGCCGAGCTCCAGGCAGCCGCCGACGAGGACCCGCGCCCCGTCCGCCCGGGCCCGCGCCCCGAACTCGCCGACCAGCCGCGTCTTTCCCACGCCCGCCTCGCCGCCCAGCAGCACCGCGGACGGCGACCCGTCCCGCGCGGCGCGGTACGCGTCGCCGAGCGCGGCCGATTCCCGGACGCGCCCGACGAACAGGGGACTCGTCACATGAGCGTTCACCGTACAAGCGTGCCTCACTCAGTGTGGAATGCGGTAAAAGGGGAGATCGCCCAGCCCAGCCGTGAAGGAGTCGGATGTCCGCGATGCCGTTGGAGCCGGGCGATCCCCGCCATGTGGGCCCGTGGGAGCTGCTGGGCCGGCTCGGCGAGGGCGGGCAGGGCGTCGTGTACCTCGGCGGCAACCTCGTGGGGGAGCGGGTCGCGGTCAAGGTGCTGCGCGGGCTGGACCGGGACGCGCTGCGGCGGATGGAGCGGGAGGTCGAGGCGGCCCGCAGGGTCGCGCCCTCCTGCACGGTGCGGATCGTCGACGTGCGGCTCGACCAGACCGCCGCCTACGTGGTCAGCGAGTACGTGGACGGGCCGTCCCTCCAGGACGCGGTGAAGGCCGAGGGCCCGCGGCGGGGCGCGGCCCTGGAAAAGCTGGCCGTCGGCACGGCGTCGGCGCTGGCGACCGTCCACGCCGCCGGGATCGTCCACCGCGACTTCAAACCGCACAACGTGCTGCTCGGACCGGACGGGCCCCGCATCATCGACTTCGGGATCGCCCGCGCGCTCGACATGACCTCGTCCCTGACCAAGGGGCCGATCGGCACGCCCGCGTACATGGCGCCCGAGCAGATCGAGGGGCACGCCGTCACCGCTGCGGCCGACGTGTTCGCATGGGGCGCGGTGATGGTGTTCGCCGCGACCGGGCATCCGGCGTTCGCGCGGGCCGGGATGCAGGCCCTCTTCCACCAGATCCTGAGCGAGGAACCCGACCTGTCCGGCATGGACGGGCCGCTGCGCGACGTCGTCCGCTCCTGCCTGGCCAAGGACCCGGCGCTCCGTCCGGCCGCGTCCGAGCTGGTCTCCCGGCTGACCGGCCAGGACACCGCGTTCATGCCGCACGCGCCGCCGGTGGCCACGTGGTCGGTGGCGCCGGCGCCGACCCTCCCTTCGGCCCGGCCGCGCAGGCGGCGCGTGTGGCCGTGGCTCGTCCCGGCGATCGCGGTGCCGGTCGTGGCGGCGCTGGCCGCCGGAGGCGTCCTGCTGGGGCGGCAGCTCCTGGACTCCCAGGTCGTCGCCACGTCCCTCCCGGACATGTGCAAGCTGTACGACTCCGGCGACGGCAAGGAGGTCCTGCGCGACATGGGCGCCGCGAACGGCCGCCGCATTCCGCAGGGGAACAAGGACCAGTACGGGGAATGGCGGCTGTGCGCGTTCGGGACCGGCCGGTTCCCGCCGAAGAACACCTTCCAGATCCAGCTCAACCTCTACAAGCCGGACGACCCGAAGACCGGCGTCGAATGGGCCCGCCACGCGCTGAACGGGGGCACCGACTTCGGCTGCACCGGCGACCCCACGTCGAGCACCGGAGTGGGCGAGGAGAGCTGCGACGGGCGCACCAAGGACTCCTGGGCCGTGGTCAACGCGCGGAAGGGGAACGTCGTCGCCTCGGCGACCTGCTCGACCCCGAACGTCAACGCCGCCGACCTCCGCGCCCTGCGCCGCGCCGCCGACCTGGCACTCGACGAGACCCTCTGAAGGGCCGTCGGGGTGACGTGCCGGTGGTTTTGACACACCGGCGTGCGAAGCTGTGCGGGTGAGCGCCGAAGAGGAACGGGACGGGGTCCGGCTGACGAACCTCGACCAGCCGCTGTTCGACGGGGCGGACGCCACCAAACGCGACCTGGTCGACTACCTGGACGCCGTGTCCGGGCGCATCGTCCCGCAGCTCGCCGGACGGCCGCTGTCGGTCAAGCGCGTGCGGCCCGGCCAGGAGCCGTTCATGCAGAAGAACACCCCGAAGTACACGCCGTCGTGGGTCCGGACGGTGTCGGTATGGGCGGAGACGTCCCAGCGCGAGGTCTCCTACGCGCTGTGTGACGACCGGCGCACGCTGCTGTGGTTCGCCAACCAGCGCGCCGTCGAGTACCACCCGCCGCTCGTCCGCGCTGACGCGTGGGACCGTCCCACCCACCTGGTCATCGACCTCGACCCGCCCGAGGGCGGCGGGTTCGGCGCCGTCGTCCAGGCCGCCCACCTGGTGCGCCGGGCGATGGACGACTGCGGGCTCCAGGGCGCCGTCAAGACCAGCGGCGCCAAGGGCGTCCACGTGTTCGTGCCGCTCGACGGGCAGCCCGCCGACGACGTCGCCGCCGCGACCCGGGCCCTGGCCGCGCGCGCCGAACGCCTCGATCCCGCCCTCGCCACGACGGCCTTCATCCGGGAGGACCGCGCCGGCAAGGTGTTCCTCGACTCGACCCGTGCCGGCGGCGCGACCGTCGTCGCCGCCTACAGCCCGCGCATCCGCCCCGGCGCGACGGTCTCGTTCCCCCTCCCGTGGGACGGGCTCGACGGCGTCACGCCGGGCGACTTCACCGTCCGGAACGCGGCCGGCCTGCTGGGCGACCGCGACCCGTGGGGCGAGCTGATGCCGTCCCCGCAGCGGCTCCCCGACGATCTGGTCGCGGAGGGCCACACGATCCCGATCGCCCGCGTCCAGGCCATGCACGAGGGCAAGCGCCGGGCCCGCGCCCGCCGGAACACCTGACCGTCCGCCGGGTCAGATCGCGGTCCGGAAGTCCTCGTGCGGGGCGGGCTCGCGCTGCGGCGGCGGCCCGGAGAAGCGGCTCGCCGCCGTCACGTCCGCCTCGCCCCACCCGTGGCCGGGCGAGACGACGTTGTCGGGCGAGACGGCGTTGTCGGGCGGCTCCTCGGCCGCGGTTCCGTAAAGGAAGGAACCGAGCCCGATCAGCAGCCGCTGCACGTCCTGCTGCGGCCGGACGACCAGCCGCAGGAACTGGCTCGACGACCCGAGCTTGTTGCCGCACTCCCGGACGAACACCCCGTGGTGCCCCAGCAGATGGTCGCGCAGCGCGACGCCGTCCTTGCCGTCCGGCAGCTTGACCATGACGAAGTTGCCCTGGGACGGGAACACCTTCAGCCCGGGCAGGCCCGCGAGCTGCTGCGACATCAGCAGCCGGTCGCGGGCCAGCAGCCGCAGGCTCTCCCGGTACTCCGCGGCGTGCTCGCGCAGCAGGAACACCACGACCTCCGCGAAGGAGTTCAGGTTCCATTTCGGCAGCGCCTCCCGGACCGTCCGGGCCAGCGCAGGGTTCGCCACCATGTAGCCGAACCGGACGCCGTGCAGCCCGAAGTTCTTGCCGAGGCTCTTCAGCACGATGACGTTGGGGCGGATCCGGGCCTCGTCGGCGACGCTGGTGTGCGGCTCGGCGTCCGCGAAGTCGAGGAACGACTCGTCCACCACGACGAGGTCCAGGTCGATGAGCTGGTCCAGCAGCCGGACGACCTCGCGCCGCGGGACATAGCCGCCGTCGGGGTTGTTCGGGTTGCAGACGACGGCGGCCCGCGATCCGCGCATCCGGATGAAATGGACGAACGCGTCCACGTCGAACTCGAACCCGCGCATCTCGTGGAGCTGGAACATGTCGACGCGCTTGCCGGTCTCCAGCGGCTGGTCCGTCCACCGCCCGAACGTCGGGATCGGCGTCGCGAGGCTCTCCCGGACCAGCAGATGGTCGATCCAGGTGATCAGCTCCGTCGACCCGTTGCCCATCACCACCGTCTGCGGGTTGTGCCCGAGCGTCTCGCACAGCTCCGCGGTGATCGTGTCGGCGTCGCTCGGGTAGTACTTCAGGATCTGCTCCAGCGCGCCCGCGAGCTGCGAGAACATCCCGGGCGTCGGGAAGTAGGGGTTGCACGGGATGCAGAAGTCGACCAGGTCCCGCCGTCCGGACGCGGCGCGCTGGAGGGCGAAGAAGGACGGGCTGTGCGCGTTCCTGCGCAGGACTCCCGGATCGATCGCGTCCGATGACACGGATGTGCTCCTCGCGCGGCGGGGACGCCCGCCGCGTCCCGGGGCGGCGTCCGATGGTGTCGGATGGCTGGTCGCCCCAGGGGTACGGCCCCGCCGTCGTCCGGGTTCAGCGTCCGCCGGCCGATGAGATTCCAGGACGCGCCTGGTCTGCATGGCTGACAACGATCCGATTCAGGGAGGTTCCGATGGCCGACGAGAAGCTGACGACGTGCTTGTGGTTCGACGGGCAGGCCGAGGAGGCGGCGAACCACTACGTCTCCATCTTCAAGAACTCCGAGCTCGGCGACGTCCAGCGCGTCGGCGAGGGCGGCCGGGGCGAGCCGGGCACCGTGATGACGATCGAGTTCGAGCTGAACGGGCAGAAGTTCGTCGGCCTCAACGGCGGCCCCGAGTTCACGTTCAACGAGTCGGTCTCGTTCCAGATCCACTGCGAGGACCAGGCCGAGGTCGACTACTACTGGAACCGGCTCACCGAGGGCGGCGAGGAGTCCTACTGCGGCTGGCTGAAGGACAAGTTCGGCCTGTCCTGGCAGGTCATCCCGACCGTGCTCTACGAGCTGATGAGCGACCCGGACCCGGAGAAGGCGAAGCGCGCCGCCCAGGCGATGCTGTCGACCCACGGCAAGCTCGACATCGCCGCGCTGAAGAAGGCCCACGCCGGCGGCTGACCCGCGTCAGCCCGGCCCCGCGTCCGCGCCCCGGCCCGCCGCCGGGGACCCGGCGGCGGACGCGAGACCGGGCGGTGCCGACGCCAGCGCCTTCTGGACGGCCTCGACCAGCGCCAGCGCCGACTCCTCGGTCAGCTCGACCGCGACCCGCGCGGACGGGCCGTCGCCCGCGTTGGTGAAGTCGATGTTCACCGTGTGCTCGTGGCAGGCGTGGAACGGGTGGTCGACGTAGACGGCGCCGCCGGTCAGCGTGAACCAGCCGTTCGCGCCCTTGGCCGCGCCGTCCAGGTCCACCGTGATCGTCTGGTAGGTGCACATCGCGGTCTCCTCTCAGGCGCTCAGGTGGCGGCCGTAGAAGGCGAAGATCTTCGCCCAGCCGTCCTTGGCGGCGGCGGGACGGAACGCAGGGCGCTCGACGGCGAAGAACGCGTGCCCTGCCCCGGCGTAGGTGTGGAACTCGTGCTCCTTGCCGAGCCTGGTCAGCTCGGCGTCCAGCGCGGCGACCTCGTCCGGGGACGGGAACCTGTCGTCCTCGCCGAACAGGCCGAGCAGCGGGCACGACAGGTCCGGCGCCTTGGCGACGATCGACCTGGCGGCCGTCGGGTGGTCGCCCGGCGGGTCGCTGACGACGAAGGCGCCGTAGCAGTCGACGGCGGCGTCGAGGTCCAGGGAGCACGCGGCGAGGAACGCCTGCCGCCCGCCCGAGCAGTGCCCGATCACGCCGATCCTCCCGTTGGCGTGGTCGAGCGCGTTCAGGTGGGCGGCGGCTCCGGCGACGTCGCCGACGAGCTGCCCGTCCGGGACGCCGCCCTTGGCGCGGGCCGAGGCGGCCTGGTCGTCGGGGCTGACGCCGGCGCCCTCCCGCGAGTACAGGTTCGGGCAGAGCGCCGCGTACCCGTGCGCGGCGAACGTCCGGACGAACTCCTTGGTGCCCGGGTCGTACCCCGGCATGTGGTGGATCACCACGACGCCGCCGCGCGGGACGTCGCTCAGCGGCCGCGCGAGATACGCCTCGAGTTCGGCGCCCTCGTGCCCGGCGACGGAGACGGTTCCTGCCCATATCGCATCGTTCATGGTCCCGCCTTACCGTGCGGGGCTCAGGCGTTCAACGTTCCCGCGCCGAGGAGGGCGAACAGGAGCAGGCCGATCGCGACCCGGTAGACCACGAACGAGGTGAAGCTGTGGCGCTGCACGAACCGCAGCAGCCAGGCGATGGACGCGTACGCGACGATGAACGAGACGCCGGTGCCGACGATCAGCGGCAGCGTGCCCGCGCCCGTCCCCATCGCGCCGGGCAGCTCGTAGATCCCGGCCCCGGTCAGCGCGGGGATGCCCAGGAAGAACGACAGCCGCGTCGCGGCGACCCGGTCCAGGCCGAGCAGCAGCCCGGTGGACATGGTCGCGCCGGACCGGGAGAAGCCCGGGAACAGCATCGCGAGGATCTGCGAGGAGCCGATCAGCATCGCGTCGGTGAGGGAGATGTCGTCCTCGCCGCGCTTGTGCCGCCCGTACCGGTCGGCGAGCCACATCACGACGCTGCCGCCGATCAGCGACCCGGCGACCACCCACAGCGACGCGAGCGGCCCGTGGATGAGGTCGTCCGCGGCGACGCCGACGGCGACGACGGGCAGCGTCGCGAAGATGACCCACCACCCGAACTTGTAGTCGTGGTGGTAGCGCTCGGACGGCTTGACGATGCCGCGCCCCCACGCCTTGGCGATGCGGAGGATGTCGGTGAAGAAGTACACCAGGACCGCCGCGATCGCCCCGGCCTGGATGACGGCGGTGAATCCGACCACCGCGTCGTCCTCGACCGGGATGCCCATCAGGCCCTCAGCGATCTTCAGATGGCCGGTCGAGGACACCGGGAGGAACTCGGTCAGGCCCTCCACGATCCCGAGAACGATGGCCTGCCCGACGTTGATCACGCTCAATGATCCGGTTCCTCTCCTGACCTGCGTATGCCCGCGGCGAGCCTACTAAGGGAAACCGATCACTACGTCCGATGCGCGAAACATCGTCACCGGTCGTTCACCGAAGCCGCGCGCCCGGAGGGATCAGCCGGCCGCGGCCTCGCGCTCGACCCGCTCGAACTCCGCGGCCATGGCCGCCGCGAGGGCCTTGGCCGCCGACAGCGGCCGGACCATGACCGTCAGGTCCTCGATCAGGCCCTCGTCGTTGTGCCGGAGGAAGTCGCAGCCGGTGAGCTCCAGGTCGCCGACCTTCGCCTCGAAGAGCAGCGCGTGGTCGCGGCCGCCCGCGCCGCCGATCTCCCGGACGTAGCGCATGTCGGAGAACACCCGCAGGACGGCGCGCAGGATCGCCGTCGTGATGGCCTTGCCGGGATACGGCCGGTACGCCACCGGGCTGGTGAACACGACGTCGTCGGCGAGCAGGGCTTCGATCGCCGCGTGGTCGCGGGCCTCGGCGGCCGCTCGGAAGGGATGCATGGGCCCGACCCCCGACGGTCAGATTATTGACTAGTGAACTAGAAGAATGGTGTCAGAGCCTGCCGCCGTCCGCCACCCGCCTTCGCCGGCCGCGGGCGGTTCAGCCGGTCGCGTCGATGAGGCCCCAGGTGAGGGCGGTCGGGGTTCCGGTCAGGGCGAGGTGGAGGGTCCGCCAGCGGCCGATGCGGCGGGGGATGCTGACCGTCCCGCCCGCTCCAGGGACGAGCCCCATGCCGATCTCCGGCCGCTGAGCGCGCCGTGGCAGGCGATGCCCGAGGTCCTGGACGACCCGCAGGTCACCGCGAACGGGTACGTCACCGACGTCGAGCATCCGTCCGGGCAGGACATCACGCTCGTCCGGGCGCCGGTCAGGTTCGACGGGCGGCAGCCCGAACTCCGTCCCGCGCCCGAGGCCGCCGCGCACCCGAAGAGGTGCTACTGGAGCTCGGCCACGACTGGGCGGAAATCGGCAGGCTGAAGGAGTCCGGGGCATCGCCTGACCCGCTTGTACGTGGGATTTCGCGACGCCGCCCTTGGTAGACTCAGCGGGCACGCCGAATCGATGAAGGGAATGATGATTTTGAGCGTGTCCCAAGGACGACAGCGCACCGCCACCAAATCACGGGTGGCCGGAGAACAGCGCTGGGAAGAGATTGTCGAAGCCGCCGCGAAGATCTTCTCGCAGAAGGGCTACGAGGCCACCAGCCTTCAGGACATCGCCAATACGGTCGGCATCCTCAAGGGCAGCATGTACTACTATTTCAAGAACAAGGAAGACTTGCTCTTTGAATTGGTGCAGCGCGCGCTGGACGCCCACCAGCCCTCCCTGGTGGAGGAGCCCGAGATCGCCGAGGCCGCCGCGCCCGTGCGGCTGCGGGCCTTCATCCGCCGGTGGATGGCGCTCAACCGCAAGCAGCGTCTCTGGCGCGGGGTCGCAGAGAGCGAGTTCGGCCGGCTGCGCGGCAAGCGCCTCAAGGAGGTCATCGCCGAACGCGACAAATTCAGTGCGTTCGCCAAGGAGATAATCGAGCAGGGAATGCGCGACGGCGACTTCGACTCGGGCGTCGACCCCAGCGTCGTGACCAGCACGCTGTTCGAGTTGATGAACACGACGCAGACGTGGTTCAAGCCCTCGGGGCGGCTCTCCTACGCCGAACTCGCCGACTGGTACGCGACCTTTTTCATCCGCGGTCTCGGTGGTTCCGACGAGCTTGTGGCGAAGTCGTCCGGCGAAACCGGGTAAACCGGCCAGGCCGTTCTGCCGAGCCCCTCGGATAAACCTTTGTCGGCAATTGGATATCGACCAGACGGTTGGTGGTCTAGCGGAGGCGGGCGGCCCCGGGCGCGTCCCGCGACCACCTCGGCTGGAGGAGTCGCCCTCCTTCGACGAGTGAAGAGAACGGCAGTGGCGAGGATGTGTGAAGGCCGGGTGGCGGTGGTCACCGGCGCGGGACGCGGCATCGGCCGCGCCCAAGGAGGTCGCCGAGGAGATCGTCGCGGCCGGTGGGGGCCGTGTCCACCGCCGACGGCGCCGCCGGGCTCGTCCGGCTGGCCCTCGACAGCTTCGGCGCGCTGCACGCGGTGGTGAACAACGCGGGCATCCTGCGCGACCGCACCATTGTCAACATGACCGAGGACGAGTGGGACTCCGTCATCGCCGTCCACCTGCGGGGCACGTTCCTGGTCGCCCGCAAGACCGCCCGGCACTGGCGGGAACGCTCCAAAGCCGGTGCGCCGGTGGACGCCCGCATCATCAACACCTCGTCGGTGTCCGGCCTGTTCGGCAACACCGGGCAGAGCAACCACGGCGCCGCCAAGGACGGCATCGCCGGGTTCACGATCATCGCGTCGCTGGAGCCGGCCCGCTACGGGATCACGGTCAACGCGGTGTCCCCGTCCGCGCGCACCCGCATGATCACGCCGCGCGGGCAGGAGCGGATGGCCGCCCGCGACGACTTCGACCCGTTCGCCCCCCGAGAACATCGCGCCGCTGACGGCCTGGCTCGCCGGCACCGGCTCCAAGGACGTCACCGGGCGCGTCTTCAACGTCCACGAAGGCCGCATCAGCGTCGCGCCCCGCCCGGCTCCGCTCGTCGTCCGGACGGGCCAGTTTGATGGCCGTGTCCTCGCCGACGTGCACGAAGACGCTGTCGGTGGCGTCCGCGCCCCGGCCCCGGCGCAGCACCTCGCCGCCGAGCGCGCCCACGTGGAACGCGACCGCAGGGGTCCAGGTCGCGGACGACCACGGTCATGTACGCGACGCGTTCGACGCCCAGCGGCTGCTCGTCGCTCCAGTAGGACGTCGAGAACCCGGGACGGAACCGGGGGTCCTCCAGGCCCTCACCGCCTCGACGTCCACGAACTCGATGGCGCCGTGGCTGTCCCTCGGATGGGTGTAGAGCGAGCCGGGGAACTCGCCCGACACCGGCTCCATGTCCGCTCCGCCGGGCCCGGTCACGCGCACGCCCGCCGAGCGCAGCCGCTCGTAGAGGCCCCGCAGGTCCTTGACGTACCAGGCCAGCGAGTGCAGGTGCTGGCCGAACCTCGCGTAGAACCGGCCGACCGGGGTCGCCTCGGCGCCCGGTACGCGCGCTACCCGCGCGGCGGTTGACGCCGGTTCAATCGCCCAGTGCGGCGCGGCGGCGGCGCAGTGCGGCGGTCTTGACGCGGTTCTGGCAGGTGGTCGTGCAGAAGCGGCGGCTGCCGTTGCGGCTGGTGTCGACGAAGGCCCGTCCGCACCGGTCGTCGGCGCAGGAGCCGGCGCGGTCGCCGTGACCGCCCGCCAGCAGCCGCGCCAGCGCCTCGGCGCAGATGGACGTCCACATCGGCACCAGGGCCGCGTCGGCCGGGTGGTGGTGCAGGCGCCACCGTCCGTCCTCCTTCGCCAGGTGCGGGTGGGCGGGGTGCGCCGCGAGCAGCTGGTTCAGCCGGTCGGCGGCGGCGTCCTCGGCACCGCCGCTCAGATCCTCGAAGACGGCCCGCAGCTCGCGGGCGAGGGCGGCGAAGCCGGGCACGTGGCCGGGCGCGAGCTGCGCGACCGAGGGCGGGTCGACCGCCAGGACCTCGCGCAGGACGGCCATGTCCTCGACCGGTTCGGGACGGACCACCATCCGGTTGACGAGATCGACGGCGACGAGCACGCCCGCGTCCATGTAACTGTCTAGAAGCAATTGACCAGTGACCTCCGCCCGGTTACCGTGTAACTGTCGTCAAAGGATACGGCAGTGACAAGGCATCCGGGAGAAGGTGACGGCGATGATCCTGCGGCCCGCCGAGACGGCCGACCTGCCGAGGCTCGCCCCGATGTGGCGCGCGGCGTGGCTCGACGGCCACGCCGGTCACGTCCCCGCCGAGCTGATGGACGCGCGCGGCCCCGGGCACTTCGCCGTCCACGCCGCGAAGTACGCGGACTCCACCATCGTGGCCACCGACGACGGCCGCTTCCTGGGCATGATCATCCTTGGTCGCGCCGAGGGCGAGGTCGTCCAGCTGGCGGTCGACCGGTCGGCTCGGGGTCAGGGCGTCGGCGGCGCGCTGCTGCGAAGCGCGGAGGAGCGGTTCGCGGGCGAGCGCGAGGAGGCGTGGCTCGCTGTGGTGCCCGGCAACGCGCGGGCCCGGCGCTTCTACGAGTTCCACGGATGGCGGAACACCGGCGCCATGACCTACGCGGCGCCGACCTCGACCGGCGGCACGGTGCCCGTCCCTGTCCTCCGGTATGCCAAGGCTCTGGGCGCGCTAGCCCTCCGCTGAGGGGACGGCCAGGATCGACTGCACCGTCGCGATGACGACGCGGGCGGTGTCCTCTGGCTTCAGGCGTCCGGTCCGGTTCTCCTCCGCCGCCCCGTGCAGGACGAACTGGAGCACGCCCACCAGCCAGGTGATCGGCAGGTCGGTGCGGAACACGCCCTGATCCTGGCCGCGCCGGATCAGCTCCTCGACGCGCTCCGCAGGGGCGGCGTGCAGATTGCGGATGCGTCCCGGCGGGAGCGTGCCCTGCGCCGCCGTCAGCAGCGCCGTGGACTCGGCCACCAGCGACCAGCTCGATTCCAGCAGCCGGGTGAGCGCCGCGCGCGCGTCCCCGGTCAGGTCGACGGCCGACAGGACCTCGTCGCCGGCGCGCAGCGCGTCCGTCAGGGCGGCCTCGACCAGCTCGGCCCGGTTGCGGAAGTGGCCGTAGAGCGTCATCCGGCCGACCCCGGCGGCCTTGGCGATGTCGTCGATGCTGGCGTTCGGGTCTCGGCTGAGGCTCTCGCGGGCGGCGGAGACGATGCGGGCGATGCTGCGCTCGGCGTCTGCGCGCCGGCGGCGGCCGGAAGCGGCGGTCGGCATGCCGAACATCCTAACTCGTACACCGGAATACATGTTACTCTCCAAGAAGTTGTACGGCACAGTACGAGTTAAGGAGAGCCGGAGATGACACAGAAAACCCACGACGCCGCGGCGCGGGACGGCGCGGCGCACCCGCTGCGGTGGCGCATCCTCGGATTCCTCGGCGTGGCGCAGCTCATGCTGATCCTCGACGTCACCGTCGTGGCGATCGCGCTGCCGCACATCGAGACCGACCTCGGCCTGGGCCGCCAGGCCGTGACCTGGACGGTCAGCGCCTACACCCTCACCTTCGGCGGCCTGATGCTGATCGGCGGCCGGGCCGCCGACCTGTTCGGGGCCAAGCGGACGGTGCTGGCCGGCCTGCTGATCTTCACGGCCGCGTCGCTGGCGACCGGGCTCGCCGGCGGGGCGGGGCTGCTCCTCGGCGGCCGGGTCGCGCAGGGGGTCGGCGCGGCGCTGATGTCCCCGTCCGCGCTGTCCTTCGTGGTGCGCCTGTTCGACGGCGACGAGCGGAACAAGGCGCTCGGCGTCTGGTCCGCGCTCGGCGGCGGCGGCGCGGCCCTCGGCGTGCTGCTCGGCGGCGCGCTCACCGCCGGACCCGGCTGGCCCTGGGTCTTCTACGTCAACGTGCCGATCGGCCTGGTGATCCTCGCCGCCCTCGCCCGGATGCTGCCCGGCCAGGCGGTGGCCGTCCCGCGCCCCCGGCTCGACGTGCTCGGCGCGCTGCTGGTCACCGCGTCGTCCGGGTCGCTGATCTACGCGTTCATCCGTGCCGGGGACCACGGCTGGGTCACCGCCGCGACCGGGGCGCTGGTGCTGCTCGCCGCGGCCGGCTACGTGGCCTTCGTGATCCGGCAGAAGACGGCGGCGTCGCCCATGATGGACGTCGCGCTCCTGGTGCGGCGCCCGGTGGCCACCGGCACCTTCCTGATCCTGATGGCGACCGCGCTGATGATCGCGGTGTTCTTCCTCGGCACGTTCTACTTCCAGCACGCGGAGGACTTCGGCGCGCTGCGGACCGGCCTGCTGTTCCTCCCGGTCGCGGTGGCGACGATGCTCGGGGCGAACCTCACCGGCCGTGCCCTCGCCCGCGCGTCCGCGCGTCCGCTCGCCGTCGCCGGGCTCGTGATCGCCGCGATCGGGATGGCCGTCCCCGCGCTGTCGATGAACCCCGTGACGGTCGTGGCGGGCACCGCCGTCGCGGGCGCCGGGACGGGCGCGATGTTCGTCGTCGCGTCGGCGACCGCGCTCGGGCAGGTGGCCCCGCACGAGTCCGGCATCGCGTCCGGGATCGTCAGCACGTTCCACGAGTTCGGCGCGTCCATCGGGGCCGCCGTCATCTCCAGCGTCGCGGCGGCCAGCCTGGTGGGCGACACCCTCGACGGGTTCACCGACGGGTTCGTCCTCGCCGCCGTCGCCGCGGCCGTGGGCGCGCTCGCGGCGGCCGTCCTGACGCCCGGCCGGGCGCGGTGACGGCGCAGGTGGGGAAGGGTTTCAAGAAAGACCGGGGGCCGTGTCGATCCGCGCCGGCCCCCGTTCGACCTAGGGATGAGAGGGTCCCGGACAGGGGCCCCGACGATCTCAAGGGAAGACGAAGACATGAAGTACATGCTGATCTTTCGCGCCACCGACGAGGCCCTCGCGAAGATGAGGGACATCGACCACAACGAGATGATCGAGACCGTCGGCACGTACAACCAGGAGCTGATCCGGGCGGGCGTGCTCCTGGCCGCCGAGGGGCTCGCCGACGCCGGCGAGGGCGTCGTGGTCGACTACTCGTCCGAGCCGCCGGTGGTCACCGACGGCCCGTACGGGGAGACCAAGGAGCTGTTCTTCGGCCTCTACGTCCTCAACGTGGCGTCGAAGGAGGAGGCCGTCGAGTGGGCCAAGCGGCAGCCGCTCACCGGGCCCGGCTTCAAGACCGAGATCCGCCGGGTCACCGGAATCGACGAGTTCCCGCAGGACAACGAGTGGATCAAGAAGGAGCGGGAGTGGCGCGAGGCCCACGGCCAGCTCTGAGCGAGCGGAGCGGAGATGGCCGACCCGTCGGGCCGTGAGGCCGTGGCCGCCGTCTGGCGGATCGAGTCCGCCCGGATCGTGGGCGCGCTCGCGCGCTACACCGGGGACTTCGCCCTCGCCGAGGACCTCGCCCAGGAGGCCCTGGCCGAGGCGCTGGTGACGTGGCCGCGCGACGGCGTCCCGCGCAGCCCGGCCGGATGGCTGCTCACCGTCGGGCGGCGCCGCGCGATCGACGGGTTCCGCCGCCGGTCCGCGCTCGACGACCGGTACGCCGCCCTCGCCCGCCACCTGGGCGAGGGCGGCGTGGCCGCGGGCGGCGAGCCCGCCGACCCGGCCCGCGACGGCGACGTCCTGTGGGACCCGGACCAGATCGACGACGACGTCCTGGCGCTGATGTTCGTCGCCTGCCACCCGGTGCTGTCGCGGGAGGCGCGGCTGGCGCTCACGCTGCGCGTCGTCGGCGGCCTGACCAGCGACGAGATCGCCAGGGCGCTGCTCGTCCCGACCGCCACCGTGCAGGCCCGCATCACCCGGGCGAAGAAGACGCTCGCGGCGGCCCGGGTGCCGTTCCAGGTGCCGCCGGCGGGGGAGCGGGCCGGGCAACTCGGCTCGGTGCTCGGCGTCATCTACCTGATCTTCACCGAGGGGTCCTCGGCCAGCTCCGGCGGTGACCTGATCCGGTTCGACCTCGCCGGCGAGGCGCTGCGGCTGGCCCGGGTGCTGGGCCGGCTGGTGCCGGGCGAGCCCGAGGTGCACGGCCTGCTGGCGCTGCTGGAGCTGACCGCGGCGCGCTTCCCCGCCCGCACCGGCCCGGACGGCGAGCCCGTTCTGCTGGAGCACCAGGACCGCCGCCGCTGGGACCGCGCCGCGATCCGCCGCGGGCGCGCCGCGCTCGCCCGCGCGGAGAAGGCGGGCCGCGGTCTCGGCGCCTACGGCCTGCAGGCGGCCATCGCCGAATGCCACGCCGTCGCGCCGTCGGTGGACGAGACGAACTGGGAGCGCGTCGTCCTCATCTACGAGACGCTCGGACGGCTCGCGCCGTCCCCGGTGGTCGACCTCAACCGGGCGGTCGCCGTCTCCATGGCGCACGGACCGTCCGCGGCGCTCCCGATCGTGGACGACCTGGCCGCCGCGGGCGAGCTGGCGGCCTCGCACCTGCTACCCGGCGTCCGCGGGGAACTGCTCGCCCGCCTCGGACGCACCGGCGAGGCACGCGTCGAGCTGAAGCGCGCCGTGGAGCTGTGCGGCAACGAGCGCGAACGCGCGCTGCTGGAAGGCAAGCTCGCTGACCTGGCCTGACCGCCCCCGCTAGGGGTGAGCGCCCGCCGGCGCGTAGCGCAGCAGCACCGCGCCGGAGACGAACCGGCGCGTCTCCAGAAGCCGCAGCCGCGCCGCGCCCGACTCGAACAGCCGCGCTCCGTGGCCGACGACGACCGGGAAGACGAACAGCCGGTACTCGTCGACCAGGTCCGCGGCGATCAGCGCGTGGACGAGCCGGATGCTGCCCGTGGCGACGATGTCGCGTCCCGGGGCCGCCTTCAGCGCGTTGACCTCGTCCGCGAGAGGCCCGCGCAACACGGTGGAGTTCTGCCATCCGGGGTCTCGCATGGTGCTGGAGACGACGTACTTGTCCACCGCGTTGAGGTAGCCGGACACGCCCGTCGGGTCGTCCGTCCGCTTCGGCCAGAAGCCGCGGAAGTCCTCGAAGGTGTTCCGGCCGACGAGGAGCGCGTCGGCCGCCTCGCGATGCTCGGCGGTCGCCGCCGTGATGTCGGTCTGGTCGACGTCCTCGGCGAGCGGGTCGAACCAGCCCTCCGCCATGTCGATGACACCGTCGAGCGTGATGTTCTCCGTGACCACGAGCTTCCGCATGCTGACCCTCCTGGTTGGCGCCTTTCCCGGTTGGACCGCCCGCGGGCGCCGAAGTCATCGCCGCCGGGCGCGGTCACCCGCCGAGCTGGGGCACCGCGCGCAGCGCCGGCCGTCCGGCCGGACGCGGCGCGGGGACGGCCTGGGTCAGCCGCGCGGTCTCGTCGTCGGCCGCCGCGGGATCGGACATCGCCTGCAGGCGCCGCGCCACCAGGCCCTCCCGGATCGCCCACGGGCAGATGTCCACCCGGCTGATCTTCAACGTGGTCATGAGGGCCTCGGCCACGATCGCGCCGGCGAGGATCTGCGCCGCCCGGGGCCGGGACACCCCGCGCAGCTTCGCCCGGCGCGCGGCGGTCCTGGACGCCAGCACCGGGATCTGCTCGCGCAGCCGCTCCAGCTCCAGCACGCGCGGCGCGTACGGGCCGGCCTTGCGCTTGGGCGCCCCGGTGAGGCGGGCCAGCTGGGTGAACGTCTTGGACGTCGCCACCGGCCGCACCGGGAGCCCGCCGTCCAGGCCCGGCGCCACCTCGGCGGCGGCCTTCGACAGCTCCTCGTACACGCGGCGGCGCAGCCGGCGGACGTGCTTGCGGGACGGCGGGTCGCCCGGGAGCTGCTCGCGGGTGAGCCGCCCGGCGCCCAGCGGCAGCGACAGCGCGAGCGCGGGCTCCTGCGCGTCCCCGTGCGCGATCTCCAGTGATCCGCCGCCGATGTCGACGAGCAGCAGCCGTCCCGCCGACCACCCGTACCAGGCGCGGGCGGCCAGGAACGTCAGCCGCGCCTCGTCCCGGCCGGACAGGAACCCGAGCCGGACGCCGGTCGCCGCCGCCACCCGGGCGACGATCTCGTCCTGGTTCGCCGCGTCCCGGACGGCGGACGTCGCGAACGCGATCAGCTCCTCGACGCCCTGGTCGGTCGCGGCGCACGCGGCCTCCCCGACCGACCCCACCAGCCGGCAGACCGCGCCGCCGCCCACGGCCCCGCGGGCGTCGATCGCCTCGGCGAGCCGGGTCGGGCGCTTGACCGCCGTGACCGGACGCGGCGGCTCGCCGACGCTGATGTCCACGACCATGAGATGGGCGGAGTTCGACCCGACGTCCAGCACACCGATTCGCATGCCGACGCAGTACCCGGATGGAGCGGATTCATTGGCGGAGGCTTCCGGGCCGCCGCCACCCCGCCGCTTGTTTGCGGTGCCCGGTCGCGGGTACCCGGTCGGCGTTTCCATGCGGGAGGAGCGGTCGTGGGGATTCCGGGCGCGTCCCTGGCCAGGTCGGTGCTGGGCGTCCCGGCCGCGGCGGCGGAGAAGGCGTCCCGGACGGCCGGCGCGTTCGCGGCCCTGGCCGCGGGAGGCCGCGTACGGCGGGTGTGGTCCCACGCGGGACGCGCGCACATCCAGGCGAACGGCCTGTCGGGGGAAGGGCCGCGGCACCGGCGGTACGTGCGGGCGCTGACGGAGGCGCTGCGGCAACTGGACGGCGTGAACTGGGCGGAGGTCAACGCGGTCACCGGCCACGTCCTGGTGGCGTACAAGGAAGGCGGCGTGAGCCTCGACGACCTGGTAGAGGTCGTCGAAGACGTGGAGGAAGCGCGCCGGGTCGGCCGCTTCGATGAGGACGCCCACGTGCGGTGGCCCGATGACGAGATGGCATGGGCGGCGGCCACGTCCGCGCTGGCGGCGGACGTCGCCGGGGCGGTCGGGGCGGCCGCCGCCCGGCTGCTGGCCCTTCCGCCGGTGCCGAGCCCGATGCGGGCCGCGGTCGCGGTGGCGGACTCGATGCCGCAGGTGCGGACGGCCGTGGAGCGGCGGCTCGGCCGGCTGCGCGCCGACGCGCTGCTCGGGGTCGCCAACGCGGTCGTCCAGAGCGCCGGGCACGGCGTCGCGCCGCCGGTCACCGACGCTGTCCACCGGGTCTTCCAGCTCCACGAGATCGGGGCGCGCCGCGCCGCGTGGCGGCGCCGGGAGCCGTTGCTGGCGGCGGCGGGGCGGCAGCCGCAGGAGTGCGGCGCCCGGACCGAGCGGCCGTGCCCGCTGCCGGACGGGCCGGTGGAGAAGGCCGCGAACCGCACCGCGCTCGGGCACCTGCTCGGCGGGGCCGCCGTCCTCGCGGGCACGCGCGACGCGTCGGCCGCCGCCGACCTGCTCCTGGCGACCGTGGCCAAGGCGGCGCGGCACGGCCGGGAGGCGTTCGCCGCCGTGCTGGCCCACGACCTGGCAGGACACGGCACGGTGGTCCTCGACCCGGCCGCGCTGCGCCGGCTGGACAGGGTCAGCGCGGTCGTCATCGACTCCTCGGTCCTGTGCGACGGCGACCTGCGGCTGCTGTCGGCGGTCGCCACCGGCGAGGACCTGGACGACGCGGGCGTGTGGCGCGCGGCCGGGGCGGTGCTGGCGGACCTCGACCCCGACGACCTGGCCGGGCCGGGCCCCTGGAGCGGCGGCGCCGAGGCGGAATGGCGCCTGGTGCGGGCGGCGGACGCCCCGTCCGGCGCCCCCGCCGATCCGCGGGGCGTCACGCTGGACCTGATGGACGAGCACGGCGGGCTCTTCGGGCGGGTCCGGGTGGGCTGCTCCCTCGATCCCCTGGC
>NZ_VCKW01000141.1 GCF_005889715.1 Actinomadura soli | reverse complement strand
CCGTCTCCCCAAGACTCCCTCCCTGATCAAGACACCGCGATTCGCACCCTATTGGACGATCACGTCGAAGATCACCCCCAATCACCCAGGCAGCTCGCCGAGCTGTTCCCGGATGGCTTCAGTCCGCAGTGGGGCGACCGGGGTGATCGTCGGAGTGGAACGGGCGGAGTCTGGGCAGCCAGGCCGGCACGGCATGGCTGTACTGCTCGTATCGGGTGCCGAAGCGGGCCCGAAGCGCGGGCTGCTCGTACAAGTGCACGAAGGCGACCATGACGGTGGTGGCGGCGGCGAGGTACCACAGAAGTGCGCCGCGTTGGAGGACGAGTGCTTGTCCGGCGATCGTGGTGATGACCGCCAGGTACATGGGGTTGCGCACATGCCGATAGAGCCCGCCGACGACCAGGTGTTCCGTCGGGGCGATGGGGGCGGGCGTGCCGAGCCCCTCGGTCACGAACCGGACGAAGGCGTTGACAAGTACGAGGCTGCCCGCTGTGACCAGGATGATCCCGGTGATGCGCAGCGGTACCGGCCAGAGGAGGGGGTGTCGCGGCCGCCAGCCGGTCAGCCACCAGGGCATCAGGCCGGCCACGACACCGGGGGCGGCGGCGAAGAACAGGGTGCTTCCCAGCGTTGCGGGCGATGTGCGCATGGGGTCACCGTCCGTCGAGCGGGGAGGGTGTTGTGGCGAGTTCCATGATGGCTTCGGCGGCACGCGCGGGGCCGTCGGCACCGTCGTAGAACCGCTGGATTCGTCGGGCCGCCTGCTTGTAGCGGTCGTCGGCGAGCATCCGCCGTGCCAGTGCGGCCAACTCGGGGGATCTGGCGCGACATTGCGGGATCCGGTGGGCCGCGCCGTGGCGTTCCAGCAGCACCACGTTGAGGTCCTGTTCGAGCTGGAGCGGGATGCCCAGGGCGGGCGTCCCGGAGGCCATCGCGGTTTGCATACTGCCCTGCCCGCCGGTCACGACCGCGAGGTCCACGTGGGGCATGACCAGGTGGCTGGGCAGGACGGACTCGACCATCACCCGGTCGGAGGCGAGGTCTTCGAGGTCGTGGACGGTCGCGGCGACCAGAACGCGCGCGTCGACCCCGGCCAGGGCACCGATCACATCGCGGATCAGTCCCGCTTCAGTGGAAGTGAGCGCAACGTAGATGACCGGGCCGGGCTGGTGGAGAAAGGAGGCGACCCGTTCTGGTAGCGGGATATCAAGGTGGGCGTAGAGCGGGCCGGTGTAGCGCAGCGTGGTGCCCTGACGGTAACGGGACGTGCCGCGCGGGCTCCACGACGTCATGTCCGGTGATGAGATCCCCACGACCTGTGGGATCTCCGGAACCAGCGTCAGGTCACCCAGCAGCAGTGCGGGCAGGCTGGGCACACCCTCGACGCCCAGCTCGGCGGCGATCCGGTTGAAGCCGGCGCAGTGGTACCGCAGCCGAGGGATCGCGCGGTTGATGACCCAGCGCGGCAATGGCCCGCCGAGCAGCCGCGGCAGGTTGCCGGGTGCGGGCAGCAGGCCGCGCTCGAAGACCGGGGGCACGAAACTCCCCGCGTGCTCGGTGACGAGAGGTATCCTGGCCAGCCGCGTTGACAGCAACGCGGTCAACGTGAAGCCGGTCACCGCTACGGTGACGCGGTTCGCGCTGAAGTAGTCCGCCTCGGCGAGCACGTAGGATCGCAGCTCGTCGTCGGTGTACATGCTCTGGTCGACAGGTCCGACGCCTATGGCGGAGCGGACGAACGCGGCGCTGCGCTCGGCGCTCATCGGCTGCCCGACCACGTCGTACTCGACGTCCGCGGCACGCAGCAAGCTCTCGTGCACGCCGCCGTGCGTGGCAATCCGGACCGCCGCACCGCGTTCGCGCAGCGCCCGGTGGATCTCCAGCATCCGCGTGGTCTCTGACAGGTACCCGCAGTTGGGAAGCAGACAGATCACGGCTCCGGCCTCCGCAATATATTGGATGACACAATCAGGTAATATATTGCACATGGACGTGCCAGGGAAGTCCGTGTTCGACATCGGGCCTGACTCGGATCTCGAGCCGGCAGTGCGCGCGTTCCGCGTACTGCTGCTGGTGGGACAGCGGCTACACCGCCTGATGGACCAGCGGCTACGTGCCGACGGGCTCACCACTCAGCAGGCCGCCCTGCTCACCGTGGTGACCGCGCTCGGTCGGCCCTCTCTCGGCGAGGCCGCCGACGCCATGGGCACCACCCATCAGAACGCCGCCCAACTGGTAGCAGCCCTGACCCGCAAAGAGTTCCTGCGTGTCGAACCCGACCCGGCCGACCGCCGCCGTCGTCGCCTCATCGCCACCGAGACCAACGACCAGTACTGGCGCGTCCGCGACGCCGCGGATCACAACGCGGTGGCCGACTGGTTCTCCACACTGACCGACAGCGAACTCCAGACCCTCACCACCTTGTCCGAACGCCTGCTCAAGGCACTATCGGAGACCTGAGACAACACCCCTGCGCACTCTCATCCCCAGATCGCGCGCTAGCCCCGGGACATCTCGCCGGAGCCGCAGGCCAGGCCGAGCATCCGCCTGCCCGCGAACGCCCGCTCATGCCGCCGCTCCAGATCACCTCGAATTCGACGATGGCCCAGACACAATGGCCGTGCCGGGGCGGCTGCGTCGTGACTTCACCGTCGCCGATGCCGACCGTCCCCTTGCCGCCGCGTGCCGCATCTACGTCGCGCTCAACCCGGGCACCGGCGCTGCCGAAGCCATTGGAGCGGTGACCTCCGCTGCGGACGCGCTCTGAGCATGCCGGTTTGCTCGGCGATGCAAACGACTCTCCTGCCGCGCCGCAGACGGCCTCACAATGGGCGGTTGGCGCGCGACAACCGAAACTGATCGCGGCCCAGATAAAGCGCAGACCGTCGTTCACTCATTTACCGCTGAGTGATCGCACCGATGACACGACATCCAGGGCAGGCGTTCGCCGGGTGTCCAAGTGGGCACTAGGCGGGCGTGCTGATGTAGCGAGCGGGGTGGTTCGGCAAAGAGCCCCGTGGTAACGATGGCGAGCATGAGCGAGACGCCCATCCCATACGCCGGCCACCACGACGGCCCCATGCGGGTCCTGCATCTCCACACGCGCCGCGGGATAGTTGCCAAGGCCGGCGTCACCGTCGGTATCGACGGTGCCCACTACCACCAGCGTTGGGGGAGGGCGGCCTTCGAGATCCCGGCGGACAAGCCGGTGCACGTTGCCGTGTCGCAGGGAGGCGGTCAGGTTGGCGTCGCCGCCACGGTTCTCACCTCTGAGCAGCCATCTGAGCTGGAGTACCGTGGCCCTGCGGCCCTGTACCTCGCAGGCACCATCGGAGCTCCCGGCACGGTGAAGCAGCGAGGCTGCCTGCTCCAACTCGCGATCTTCGCTCTCGCTCCCCTCATAGCGCTGACGCTCGTGATCGTGATCAGCATCCTTCTGACCCGATGACCAGACCTGATGCCGCACCCGCCGAATATCCAGCCACGCACTAATGCCACTGAGCGGTCGGGAGCCTGTTCCACAAAGCCGGGCACTAGGGCCTTCATGAGCAGTAGGCGGAAGGTACTCGAGCGGTGTACATCCGCTGAAGGCCGTCCCGGTGCCGGAAATGAAGCACCTCCGACCGTGTTTGCACTGGTCAGAGGCGTAAGGTGGGCAGGCGCGGGGTCGAACCGCCGACCTTCCACATTTCAGGTCACGGCGCCTGAGCGCTGTACTGACCGCGAAAACCCAGTTCGCTCATGAGCGAGAAGCCGATAAGCGGATTGTGTTCCCATAGCACGCTGCGCCAGACGGTAACCACCCAGCGCGTATGATCGCTAATCGCCCTCTGTCGCACCAAGACCCCTTTGCGGCTCAGGTCGCTCACGATGAGGCTCACCGTGGTCGGCGCCACATTCAGCATCTTGGCCAGTTGAGAGACGGTCAGCGGACCGTCGAGCAGGAGCAGGGACAGCATCGACAGATGCCTCGGCGCCAGATCAAGGGACCGCAACCGTTCCGGCAACGGCAGACGTTTGACCCTGCCGACCAGCCTTGGCATCACCAGGAGCAATTCCCTGACCGTGTCCTCGGTGGTGTCAGGCGTTGACATCCGCTCACCTTCCAAATAGTGTTGCTAACAAAGATGATTTGTGATCAAAGTTGTTTACGGAGGGTAGTATGCCCCATCTCAGTGTCCACGTGCTGGAAAGCGACCTGGCCGGCCGCGAGGCCGCACTGATCGAGAAACTGACCGATGCGGTCGTCGCCGTCTACGGGGACTGGGCCCGGAGCATCGCGGTCGTGCAGTTGATCGGCCTTCCCTCCAGCCGATGGGGCATCGGTGGCAGGCCGGCACGAGCACCCTCGCCGAGCGTCACGTTCGGCATCAGGGAAGCCGCGTTCAGCCGGCCCGACGCCGACGAGATCGTCGCCCGCCTCGTCTCCGGAGTCACCGACGCCATCGTCGACGTCTTCGGGGAACGCGTCCGCGATGGCGTGACGGTCGAACTCATAGGCACCCCGGCCGGACGTACAGGCATCGGCGGAGTCGTTGTCACGTCATAACGGGTCCATACGACTTCGCGCTGGTGGCGATGCTCGGCCTGCTCGGACTCCCGATCTTCGAAGCTACCGGCGCTGACATCGACGACCTGGGCGAGGAACACTCACCGGGACCTGCGCAACGTGGGCAAGGGCACCCGGACCGTGCTGGTACCTCTCCCACCGGCGGTCGGCAGAGCCATCGACCTCAAGACCGCCGAGCGCACCGACGCGATCGTCCTGGCCACCGTGGTCTCGGTGCGCCCGGTCGACAAGTGTTTCTAGCCGAGGCGATCGACGGTGTCGACTCGATGATCGTGGCGAACGCATTCTTCTGCCGCTGAGTGTTCGGGGGCGATGTTCGCGCCGTGGTCAGCTACTCGTGGGATTGACATCCATAGGAGCATCGGTACGGCTCAGTCACTGACGCCTTGTCGGCCGTCGATGACCGGGGGTGGTGGTGTTCATGGCGGCCTTCCTATGACTCTCGACCGGCCCGCGTGAGGCCGCGGATCAGGTCGTCGAGTATTGGCTTGTCCGAGCCGAATGTGAGGCGGACATGGGTATCGGGGGCGTGCATGTCGGCGCCGCGTACCGTCGCGATGCCGTTCCGTAGGAGTGCGCGGTCGATGGCGGCGGGTGTGTCGCCGAGGCGGGAGCAGTCGACGAGCAGGAATGCGCCGCCCGTGGGGCGCACGGGCTGGGTGAGGCCGCTCGCGGCGATGCCGTCGCATACGAGGTCGCGTTTCTCCTGGTACGTGGAAAGCGCCTGGTCGAGCCAGTCACGAGGCCCGGTGAGGGCGGCGATCGCGGCCCTCTGCGGGACCACTCCGCAGCACACCGCCTCCCATTGGAAGCGGCGGTTGAGCGCGTCGACGATCGGCGGCGGCGCCAGGACGTAACCGAGCCGCCAACTTGCGAGTGCGTAGTACTTGCTGAGGCTGGTGACGGTTACCAGATGCGGCCAGCGATCGGCGAATGCCTCCACCGGGTGGTACCGGCGGCCGTCGAAGGTGAAGTGCTGCCATGAGTCGTCGGAGATGACGAGCAGCCCGTGGCGGGCGGCGATGTCGACCACGGCCGCGACGGTCGCGGCGTCGGGGAGGTAGCCCGTCGGGTTGTTCGGGTTGCACAGGAGCACGGCGCGGCTGCGGGACGTGACGGCGGCCTCCAGGCCGGCGAGGTCGAGCGCCCAGCCATCGCACTCGCGGGACGGGACGTAGACGGGCGATGCGCCGGCCTCGCGGACGGCGCCGTCGAAGAAGTAGGTGGGGGTCGGCACGATCACCTCGTCGCCGGGAGTGAGCACCGTGCGCAGGACGAGGGAGAGCCCCTGCATCGCTCCGTGGGTGATCAGCAGGCGACGCTCGGGATCGACGCGTAGGCCGTGCTCGCGCTCCAACTCGGCGGCGATCGCGGCCCGGAGCTCCGGGAGGCCGCGGGTGTCGCGCGGGTCGGGCTGGTCCATCGCCTCCGCGACCGCCCGCCGCACATGCTCGGGCATGGGAAGGATCGGGGCGCCCACGAGCGGGAGCATCCGCACACCGTCGCGTGCATGCCGCTCCGCGCGGACGCGTGTGCTCATCGCACCAAGGGTCGGGAGGTCGCTCGCGGCGGGGAGAACCCAGGAATCCGAAGTGCATCGCTGCATAGAGGAAGCATGGCAGACTAAGATATCAACGACAAGAGTAGGTATCCCTCATCTTCCAACGCACCGTGTTCTGCTGTATCAACCGATGCAAGTTGGTATTCTGGCCTGGTGTCTGACATTCATGGCGTGGTCCCTGGAACGCCGCACATCCCCGCGTTGCTGTTGGTCGGCAGGGACGAGACCGGCCTCGACCGTACGAGCCAGGCCTATCGGGCGATCAGGCGACAGATCATCGACCTGACGCTACCGCCCGGCAGCAGCTTCACCGAGACGTCGCTCGCGGAGCAATGGCGCATCAGCAAGACGCCGGTGCGCGAGGCTCTCGCGCGGTTGAGGCGCGACGGGCTCGTGACCGCGCTTCCGCGCGCGGGCTACGTCGTCAGCCCGATCACGATCCAGGACACCGACGATCTCTGCGGCCTGCGGACGCTGCTGTCCGGCGAGGCCGCCGCGGCAGCGGCCCGGCTCGGCGTCACGGCGCCGGCGCTCGACCGGCTCGAAGCGCTGTCCAAGGTGCCCCTAGCGCTCGCGGCGGGCGAAGTGGAACAGGAGGAGTCGCTGCGGGCCGGGATCGAGTTCGAGGGCATCATCGCCAACTTCAGCGGCAACCCCCGTCTCGGCAAGACGATCGTCGACGTGCTCGACGAGCTGGAGCGCGTGCTGCGGATGGCCGCGTTGATCGATCCCGGCATCGCGAGCCCGCCCGGAGAGCTGGGGGCCATCTTCGAGCGACTGTGCGCGCGGGACGCGGACGGCGCCCAGGACGCGACGCGCACGCGATGCGAGCGCGTGCGCCGCGACCTGCTGCAGGTTCTGGCGAAGAGCACGTCCGTGAGCAGGGCGCACATCGAGCTGCCCGCGCCGCTCCCGCCGGCCTAGTGCCGCGACCGGGAAGTCCGCGGGGGCAGGCACGGCCGAGACCGCGCCTGCCCCTTCGAATGTCGCCGGCCCCGAGGTCCGGCGCGATGCCGGGAGGGGCCGGCCGTCCGGTCAGACCGCCGTCGGGAAGTGGAGGTCGGGGCCGTCCTCCGCGTCCTCCGGCCAGCGGCTGGTGACGGCCTTCGCGCGCGTGTAGAACGCGACGCCCTCGGGACCGTGCATGTGGTGGGCGCCGAACAGCGACTGCTTCCAGCCGCCGAACGAGTAGAACGCCATGGGCACCGGGATCGGAACGTTGACGCCGATCATCCCGACCTGCACGGAGCGCTGGAAGAGGCGGGCCGCACGGCCGCTGGCGGTGAAGATCGCCGTCCCGTTGGCCAGGTCGTTGCCGTTGATGAGGTCGATCGCCTCCTCAAGTGAGCCGACGCGCACGACGGCGACCACGGGGCCGAAGATCTCGTCGCGGTAGACGTCCATCTCGGGTGTGACGTGGTCGAACAGCGTCGGGCCGACGAAGAAGCCGTCCTCCTGGACGTCGAGGTCGCGCCCGTCGACGACGAGGTCGGCGCCCGCGGTGACGCCGGAGCGGATGTAGCCCCTGATCCGTTCGAGCGCCTCCGGTGACACGACCGGACCCATCTCCGACCCGGCCCGCAGTCCCGGCCCGACCTTGATCGCCTGCGCCTTCTCGCGCACGAGCTTGACGAGCGGCCCGGCCACGTCGCCGACCGCGACGGCGACCGAGATCGCCATGCAGCGCTGGCCGGCCGAGCCGTACCCTGCCGCGATCAGTTGGTCGGCGGCGAGGTCGAGGTCGGCGTCGGGCAGCACGACGGCGTGGTTCTTGGCGCCGCCGAGCGCCTGCACGCGCTTGCCGCCGGCGGTCGCGCGCTCGTGCACGTACCGCGCGATCGGCGTCGAGCCGACGAACGACACCGCGGCGATGTCCGGATGGTCGAGGATCGCGTCCACCGCGACCTTGTCGCCGTGGACGACGTTGAAGACGCCATCGGGCAGACCGGCCTCGGCGTAGAGCTCGGCGACGAGGTTGGACGCCGACGGGTCGCGCTCGGAGGGCTTGAGCACGAACGTGTTGCCGGTCGCGATCGCGATCGGGTGCATCCACATCGGGACCATCGCCGGGAAGTTGAACGGCGTGATCCCGGCGCAGACCCCGAGCGGCTGCCGGAACGAGAAGAGGTCCACGTCGGTCGAGACCTGGTCGGAGTATTCGCCCTTGAGCAGGTGCGGGATCCCGCAGGCGAAGTCGATCACCTCCAGCCCGCGGATGAGCTCGCCCCGGGCGTCCTCAAGGACCTTGCCGTGCTCGGCGGAGACCATCCGCGCGAGGTCGTCGAGGTGCTTCTCGACGAGGTTGCGGAAGGCGAACATCAACCGCGACCGGCGCATGACGGAGGTGTCGGCCCAGCCCGCCAGGGCGGTGCGTGCCGCGCGCACCGCGGCGTCGACGTCGGCGGGCCCGGCCAGCAGCACGTCGGCCTGGTGCTCCCCGGTCGCGGGGTTCCACACCGGGGCGGTGCGGCTCGACTCTCCGGCGGTGTCGCGGCCGTCGATCCAGTGCTTGATCGTTCTGATCGCCGCCCTATTCCCTGTGCTCACAGCCTGCTCGCTTTCTTGTGGTTTCACGTGGGTCCGCCGCCGGCGGCGCCGTCGCGTCAGACGATCAGGTCGCCGCCGTTGATGTCGATGGCCGCGCCCGTGATGTACGCCGCGCGGTCGGAGGCGAGGAACGCGACGAGTTCGGCGACCTCCCAGGGCTGCCCGACGCGGGGCACCGGGAATGACCGGGTGGCGCGTTCGAGATTCTCCTCGGGCAGCAGGCCGCGGGCCATCGGCGTGTCGATGAGGCCGGGACAGACGGCGTTCACCGTGACCCCGTCGGATCCGCAGGTCTTCGCCAGGTGCCGGGTGAGCCCGAGGACGCCGTGCTTGGCCGTCGTGTAATGAGCGCCGCCCGTGGTGCTGATGGTCTTGCCTGCGGTGGACGAGAAGTTGACGATGCGGCCCCAGCGGCCTCCGCGCATCGCGGGAAGCGCCCGCCGGCAGCACAGGAACGTGCCGTGCACGTTGACCGCGAGCACGCGGTTCCACTCGGTCTCGGTGATGTCCTCGAACGCGGTCGGCGGTGCGATGCCCGCGGCGTTGACCAGGATGTCGAGCCGCGACCGCTCCTCCAGCAGCGCGGCGAACGCACGGTGGACCTGGTCGCCGTCCGCCACGTCCACCGCGACCGACCGGACGCGGTCCGCCTCCGCCGCCAGCATCGACGCCAGCTCGCCGGCGCCGGGCGGGGCGAGATCGAACACCGCGACGGTCGCTCCGCGGCGGGCGAGCGCGTGCGCGACCGCCAGGCCCATGCCGCTGGCGCCGCCCGTCACGACCGCGACCCGGCCTTCGAGTTCGTGACCGTCGGCACTGGTGGGCGCCCGGGGCCCCTCGACGGCGGTCAAGGGTGCGCCAGGACGGCACGCGCGCGACCGAACGCGGCCGCCGCGAGTTCGAGCTGGCCGGCCGTGTGAGCCGCCGAGACCTGCACCCGGATCCGCTCCTCGCCTTGCGGGACGACCGGATACGACAGTGCGAAGGCGAGGACGCCGTCGCGGCGAAGCGCCGCCGCCACGTCACGGGCCAGCGTGCCGCCGCGCAGCATCACGGGGATGATCGGGTGCTCCCCGGGCAGCACCTCGTAGCCGAGGTCGCGCAACGCCCCGCGGAGCCAGGCGGTGCTGGAGGCCAGGCGCTCCCGCAACTCGGGACGCCTCCGCGCGACGCGGATCGCCGTCAGCGCCGCGACGGCCAGCGGAGGGGCCATCGCGTTGGTGAAGATGTACGGACGCGAGACCTGGCGCAGCGTCTCCACGACCGCGCGGGGACCGGCGACGAAGCCCCCGGCTCCGCCGCCCAGCGCCTTGCCGAGCGTCCCTGTCAGCACGTCGATCCGGCCTTCCAGCCCGAAGTGCTCGGCGGTGCCCGCGCCGGTCGCGCCCAGCACACCCGTGGCGTGCGAGTCGTCGACCATGAGTGCGGCGTCGTAGTGCCGCGCCAGCTCGCAGAGCTGCGGCAGCGCGGCGACGTCGCCGTCCATGCTGAAGACGCCGTCGGTGACGATGAGGCGATGGCGCGCGTCCGCGCACTCGTCGAGGCGGCGCTCGAGCTCGTCGAGATCGGCGTGGGCGAAGACGCGCCGCCGGGCCCGGGTCAGGCGGATGCCGTCGACCAGGCTGGCATGGTTGAGCGCATCGCTGAGGACGGCGTCGTCCGGGCCGAGCAGGGCGTCGAAGACGCCGAGGTTCGCATCGAAGCACGAGTTGTGGAGCACGGCGTCCTCGGCTCCGACCAGCTCGGCGATGCCGGCCTCAAGCTCGCTGTGGATCGCCCTCGTGCCGCAGAGCACGCGTCCCGCCGCCACTCCGAGGCCCTGGTCGCGCAGCGCCCGCCGCGCCGAGTCGAGGACCTCCGGGTCACCGGCGAGCCCGAGGTAGTCGTTGGAGGCGAAGCTGGCGAGCGTCTCGCCGTCCACGCCGAGCGTCGGCCCCTGGGCGCCCGAGACGACGAGGTCACGGCGCAGCCCGGTGGTCACCCGGCGGTCGTCGAGCTCGGTCCGGAGCCGGTCGAGCAGCGTGGCGTTCACGCCTTCCCGCCATGCCAGCCGGCGCAGGGCACGACCTCGAATCCGCGGCTGGGGAAGACGGCGTCCATGAAGAAGTCGTGGATCGCCGGATCGCCGTCGGCGCAACCGTCGCGCAGCACGGTCACGTGGTAGCCGCGGTCCGACGCGTCGTAGCACGTCGCGGCCACCATCGCGCTGGTCGCGACGCCGGCGATCGCGAGGGTGTCGACGCCGCGGGCGCGGAGCACGAGGTCGAGATCCGTACCGGCGAACGCGCCGGCGCGGCGTTTCAGCACGATGACGTCCTCGCCGGCGACGGGCAGATCGATCTCGGTTCCGGCCGACTCCTCATGGAAGGCGTCCCCGGCTTCGTAGAACGTCCTGTACAGCGCGTTGCCCGGCGGCAGGTCGGCCCCGTTGCCCCGGAAGGCGAAGTGCACGAACACGACCAGAGCACCGGCCGCGCGGGCGCGCGGAAGCAGTCCGGTCAGCGGCGGTATGACCTGCCTGGCGAACGGGTAGTCGCCCGTGATGCCTCGCTGGATGTCGCCGATGATCAGTGCGGTGGTCATGAACAGGCTCCCGTCTGGTTTCGGTGCGTCCGGTCACGCGACGTCGCGGTGGCGCTCGCGTCGATCGCGCCGTCCTCGGTGATCACGACGCCGTAGTCCCGTTCGGCTCCCTCGCGGGTCACCTTGCCGTCGAGGACGTCGTCGAGGACCCGTTGCGGGCTGCGCTCGAAGGGCCTGCCGTGCCCGCCCCCGCCGGCGGTCACATGCCGGTGACGGGTTCCCGCGGTCATCGTGAAGTGCGGTTTGGACTCCAGCACGCGCTCACCCGGCCCGCCGAGGTCGAGCACGTTGAGCGAGGGCGTGCCCTGCGCACCGCCGTCCAACCCGTAGGGCAGGAACGTGCGCCGGTCGGACCTGATCTGCACGCCGGCCTCCGGCGCCAGCAGCGTCATGTCCCGGAAGGTCGCGAGGCCACCGCGCCAGCGGCCCGCTCCGCCGCTGTCGGGGAGGTAGCCGTAACCGTCGATGCGGATGTGACCGGAGCGTTCCAGCTCCTCGACCGGTGTGTTGGTCAGGTTCGCGCCGAGCGAGCTGATCCCGTCCACGCCGTCGCGGTCGGGACGGGCGCCCCACGCTCCGGCCAGGGGATCCCACAGCACCATGGACTCCCCGTCGGGACCGATGAGGCCGATCGCGATCCCGTCGGGTCCGCCGTCTCCGGCGGCGGGCACCCGGGCGGGGAACACCGGGGCGAGCGCCCCGAGCACCGCGTCGATGATCCGGAAGCCGACGAGCCCGCGGGCGCCGCGGGCGGCTGGCCGCCGCCCGTTGAGGATGGAGGCTTCGGGGATGACGAAGCTGAACGGCCGGTAGAAGCCGCTGTTGGCCGGGATGTCCGCGGCGAGGACGCCCTGGAGAGCGGCGTACGCGGCGGAGCGGGTGAACGAGGACGTCGCGTTGAGCGCGGAGCCGACCTGCGGTGAGGAGCCGGTGAAGTCGAGTTCGATCCCGGACTCCGACAGCGTGGCCTTCACGCGGATCGGGATCGGCCCCGAGCCGAGGCCGTCGTCGTCGATGTGGTCGATGAACTCGTAGGTGCCGGGGGCGGCCTCGGCGAGCGCGGCGCGCAGCAGGGTCTCGGAGTAGTCGAGCAGCTCGTCGATGAGGTCGGCGAGCCGTCCGACGCCGTGCCGCGCCGCGAGGGCGCGCAGGCCCTCGGCCCCGGTGTGGCAGGCCGCCAGCTGGGATTCCAGGTCGCCGCGCAACAGCTCGGGTTCGCGGACGTTGCGCAGGATCAGCTGCAGGAACGTCTCGTTCACGGCGCCGGCCTCGACCAGGCGCGACGGCGGGATCTGCACGCCCTCGGCGAAGATGCTCCTCGACTGCACGGCCATGGAACCGGCCGCCCAGCCGCCGACATCGGTGTGGTTGACGACCGTGACCGCGAAGCCCAGAAGGGTTTCCTCAGTGAACACCGGTGCGACCGCGAAGATGTCCGGCAGGTGCATGCCGCCCCGGGAAGGGTCGTTGAGCAGGTAGACGTCTCCGGGCCGGATCCTGCCGCCGAACTCGTCGAGGATCTCCTCCATCGCGTCCGGGATGGACCCCAGGTGCACCGGCAGGGTGTTGGCCTGGGCGATCACCCTGCCGTGGGCGTCGCACAGGGCGGCGGAGAAGTCCATGCTCGACGCGACGAGCTGCGAGTGCGCCGTGCGCACGATCGTGATCGCCATCTCGTCGGCGAGCCCGGTGACGGCGTTGCGGAAGACCTCGAAGGTCACGGCGTCGCGGATCATGAGGTACTCCAGGTGATGACGATGTTGTTGAACCGGTCGCGGTGGACGCGGGCACCGGGCGGGACGAGGGTGGTGGCGTCCATGTCCTCGATGACCATCGGTCCCTCGACGGGCTCGGCGCCGAGGTCGGAACGTCCCACGACGGGCGTGGGCACGAGCTCGGCGAACCGGCATTCGCGGGTGGTGGGCTCGGCGCCGTCGGCGACGGGGAGGCTCAGCACGTCCGCGATGAACACCTGGGTGAGCAGCCGGCCGCGCACCCGGAGGTTGACCAGTTCCACCAGCTCGTCCGTGCCCGCCCGGCCGTAGGTGCGCTTGTGCTCGGCGTGGAACCGCGCCCGCGCCTCGGCGAGCAGGTCCTCGGTGAGGTCGCCCTCGGGCACCCGGATCCGTAGTTCGAACCGCTGGCCGCGGTAGCGCATGTCCAGGAGCCGGTCCACGACGGAGTCCGCGCCGAGCTCCGCGCCCACCTTCGCCGACAGCCGTCCGAACTCCGCGGCGAGTGCGCTCACCTCGGCGAACTCGGGCCGGTACGGGGTGAGCTCGTGGCGTTCGGTGTCGGCCGCGAGCAGCCCCAGGCTGCTGAACAGGCCGGGGTACACGGGCACGATCACGGTCGAGATGCCCAGCTCGCGGGCGAGCGCGGCGGCGTAGAGAGGACCGGCGCCGCCGAAGGCGACCATGGTGGCCTCCCGCGGGTCACGGCCCCGTTCGCTGGTCACCGCCTTCACCGCGGTCGTCATGCTCGACACCGCCACCTGGTAGGCGCCGCGCGCGGCCGCGGGCACATCATCACCGAGCCGCTCGGCCACCGGTGACAGCGCCCTCTCGGCCAGGTCCGGGTGAATCGCCACGCGGCCGCCGGCGAGCGCCTGCGGGCTGAGGTATCCGAGCGTCACATTGGCGTCGGTCAAGGTCGGCAGCTCACCGCCCTTGCCGTAGCAGGCGGGGCCGGGGCGCGACCCGGCGCTGGACGGCCCCACGTGGAGCGCCCCCGCCGCGTCGACGGAGATGATGCTGCCGCCTCCGGAGCCGACCTCGGCGATGTCGATCGACGGAGCCCGCACCGGATACCCGGCGCCGGAGCTGAGGCCGCGAGCGACGTTCATGCCGCCACCGACCTCGTAGTCGGCCGAGACGAACGGTTCGCCGTGCTCGATCAGGGACGCCTTCGCCGTGGTCCCGCCCATGTCGAACGCGACCACCGTGGACAGGCCGATCAGCTGCGCGAGCTTCTGCACGGCGGTGACACCGGCCGCGGGACCGGACTCGATGATCTGTACCGGCCGTTGCGCGACCGAGGCCGCGTCCAGCAGCCCGCCGCTGGATTGCATGACCAGCAGCGGCGCGCTCACCTTCGCCGCCCGCAACCCCGCTTCCAGCCGGGTGAGGTAGCCGTGCACAGCGGGACCGATATAGGCGTTGACCGTCGCGGTGCTCGTGCGTTCGAACTCGTGCGGCTGCGGAGAGACATCGACCGACGCCGTGACGTACGCGCCGGGCAGCCCGGCTCGCAGCAGCTCGGCGACCCGCCGCTCCTCATCAGGGCGGGCATACGAGTTGAGCAGGCACACGGCCACCGCTTCGACGCCGTCCGCACGCAGCCGCGCCGCCAGGACGCGGACCTCGTCCTCATCGGCCGGCCGGTCGAGACGTCCGTCGGCCGTGATCCGCTGGCCGAGTTCGTACCGGTTCCGCCGCCGGGCGAGGGGCTCGGGCTTGGACCAGGACAGGTCGTAGAGCACCGGCCGGCGCAGGCGCCCGATCTCCAGCACATCGCGGAAGCCGCGGGTGGTGACCACCGCCGTGCGGACGCCGTCCATCGACAGGATCGCGTTCGTGGCCACGGTCGTGCCGTGCAGCATCGCGATCACGGCCTCCGGCCGGGCTCCGGCCGAGGAAAGCACGTCGGTGGTCGCCGCCACCACGCCGGCGCCGTAGTCGGGCGGGGTGGACAGGACCTTCATCGGGACGACCTCTCCGGCCGGACCCAGCGCGATGACGTCGGTGAAGGTGCCGCCGATGTCGGCGCCGACCCGCCAGCCGGCCGGTCGAGGATCGTGACTGAGAGGCACTGAGATCTCCTTCATTCAACGCAACTGGGATCACAGTAGAAGCAAGTTAAGATATCAGTATCCCGTGTTGCTGTTTTAGTTGAGGCAAGTGTTATGGCTACGGGTGAGCGAGTCTGGGCAACGACGTGTATGTCTACGGGGCCGAGTTCGAGTGCGCGGCCGGTTCGTCCGCCTCCGGTTCGTCCGCCTCCGGTTCGTCCGCCTCCGGTTCGTCCGCCTCCGGTTCGTCCGCCTCCGGTTCGTCCGCCTCCGGTTCGTCCGCCTCCGGTTCGTCCACCGCCGGTCCTGTGCGCGGGGCCCTTCGGCGTCCACCGATCCAGCCGGGCGGTGAGAGACCAAGCTCGCGACCCGAGGTGATGCCGCCGGGACGCAGGAGCAAGGTCAGCAGGAGCGTGAGGGCGAGGATCAACTGCTGGACACCAGGGTGCGGGTGGAGCTCGATCGGGCCCAGCTCGCCTCCGGCCTCGATCCTTCGCAGCAGCTCGGCCAGAACGGAGATGAAGAGGGTCCCGACGACGGCTCCGCTCAGGCTTCGTATCCCGCCGACTATCAGCATGAGGAGCGTGAGCAGCGTGAGCTGAAGGTAGACGTCGCCCGGGGTCAGCGCGCCGAGGAAACGGGCGTACAGGCCACCGCCGACGCCGCACACGAACGCGCTGATGACGAGCGCGATCGAGCGGTCGCGACGGATGCGGACCCCCAGCGCCGCGGCGGCGACGGGATCCTCGCGGGACGTGCGCAGCCGGAAGCCGGATCGGCTCAGCTGGTATGCCATGGCAACGGCGATCGCACCGATGAGCCAGGGGACCGTGGCGCCGACGGTGAGGTCGGCCGGGATCCCCACGATCCCCTGCGAGCCGCGCGTGACCGCGTCCCAGTTGCTGATCACCACGTTGACGCTGATGAGCAGCGCCAGGCTCGCGATGCCGGCCGCCATCCCGTCCAGGCGCAGGGTCAACAGCGCGAAGGCGCCCGCGACCAGGACGGAGAGCAGACCGGAGATGAGCAGCGCCGCGGGCAGGCCGAGTTCGAGTTCCGCGAGCCAACCTGGAAGCGCGGGCAGCAGCGCCTGCTTCAGGTCGCGGGGGATGGTCGTCAGCGCCGTGGCATACGCCCCCACGGCGACGAACACGACGTGACCGAAGGACAGCACGCCCGAGTTGCCGACGAAGATGTACGTGCCGACGGTGATGACGCCCATCACGAGCATCTGCGTGGCCGTCCGCTGGGTCGTCTCCGAACCGATCAGGGCCAGGCCGCTGACCGCGAGCACCAGCAGCGCGCAGATCACGGCGGGGGCGGTGCGCGCGAGCGCGGGGGCGCCGCGCGCGAGCACGCCGCGTTCAAGTACGGGGGTACGCGGGCTCGTCATACGCGCACCGCCCCGGGACGGCCCGCGATGCCGTGCGGACGGAACATGAGGATCATGACGATGCCGAGATACACCAGAGCGTCCTGGTACGGGGCCACCCCGCCGGGCAGATAGGCCTGGAGCATCACGGTGAGCAGGGCGAGCACGTACGCGCCGAGAGCCGCCGCCCACAGCCGGCCGAGCCCGCCGAGCACGATCGCGACGAAGCCGACGAGCACCGGCCGCAGGCCCATGCCCGGCGTCAGCGAGCCCGTGCTCGCCACCAGGAAGATCGCCGCGATCGCGGCGAACGCGCCGCTCACCCCGAACGCGGTGGCCACGACGAGGTCGGCGCGCACCCCGAGCGCGCGGGCCGTCCTGAAGTCTTCGGCCGCGGCGCGCATCTGGACGCCGAGCGACGTCGCGCGCAGGAACCAGGCGAGCCCCAGCAGCAGCACCGCGGTGACACCGATGATCGCGAAGTCGAGCTTGCCGACGGACAGGCCGGCCACCTCAACACTCGCGCCGAGGCTCCCGAGCACGTCGGCGCTCTTCGGGTTGGCGCCCTCGAACAGCAGCACGCCGCCCTGGACGAGCAGGCTGAGGGCGAAGGACGTCATCAGCAGCGTCTCCCCGCTCGCCCCTCGCACCGAGCGGAAGGCGAGCCGTTCCATCGCAAGCCCGCATCCGATGACGACGGCCGCGACGAGCACCGCCGTCATGGCGAACGGCAGCGCGGCGAACCACACCAGCGCGTACCCGCCGATCATGATCAGCTCGCCGTGCGCGAAGTTGATCAGTCCCATGATGCTGAACAGCAGCGCGATGCCGAGGGCGATCAGGGCGTAGAGGCTGCCGAGGCTGAGCGCGTTGACGAGGTTCTGGGCCACCGCGCTCACCCCATGCCCAGGTGCTTGGCCCGGAACGAGGGGTTCCGCAGCAGCTCGGCGGGCTCGCGCACGCGCTCGATCACGCCTCCCCGCATTGAGAACAGATGGTCGGCGAGCTTCACCGCGCGCGCGACGTTCTGCTCGACGAGCAGGATCGTGAGGCCCTCGCCGCGGAGCGCGGCGAGGGCGGCGAACAACTCGTCGAGCACTACCGGAGCGAGCCCGAGCGACGGCTCGTCGAGGACCAGCAACTCGGGCGCCGCCACCAGCGCCCGGCCGATCGCGAGCTGCTGGCACTCGCCGCCGGACAGCACGGCGGCCCGCTCGGAGAGCCGATCCGCCAGCGCGGGAAAGTGGCGAAGGGCCAGGTGCACCCGTTCGGAGACGTCGGCGCCCGGCGCCAGTGCGCAGCCGGCGAGACGGAGGTTCTCGCCGATCGACAGCGTGCGGAACACGCCGCGCGACTCCGGGACGAACGAGATGCCCGCCCGCGCCCTGCGCTCGGGCGCCCAGCCCGTGATGTCCGTGCCGCGCCAGCGGACCGACCCGCTCCGCGCTCGCACCAGACCCTGGACCGCCAGGAGGGTGCTGGACTTGCCGGCTCCGTTCGGGCCGACGATCGCGACCACGCCGCCTCGCTCGACGCTGAGCGAAACGCCCTTCACCGCGTCGATCGGCCCGTACGAGACGTGCAGGTCGGAGATTTCGAGCAGCGTCATTCCATCGCCTCCGCCCCCAGATACGCGGACACGACCTCGGGATCCGTCCGGATCTCGTCCGGGCTGCCGACCCGGAGCGTGACGCCGTGGTCGAGGACGTGCACCCGATCGCACAGGCCGAGGATCACGCGCACGTCGTGCTCGATCACGATGATCCCGCAGCCGATCTCCTCGTGAATCCGCCGCACGGTGCGCGCCATCGCGGAGCTCTCGTCGTCGTTGAGGCCCGCCGCCGGCTCGTCGAGCAGGAGCACCCGCGGACGGGCGCAGAGGGCCCGGGCCATGCCGACCCGCCTCTCCACTCCGTACGGCAGGTCGCGGGCGAGGACGCCGGCGCTACCGTCCAGGTCGAACCAGCCCAGCGCCCGATTCGCGCGGTCGCGCGCGGTCGCCCACGTTCCCCCGCCGCCGACCACCGCCGCCTCGCAGTTCTCGAGCACGGTCATGTGCGGGAACAGCCGGACGTCCTGGAACGTCCGGCTGATGCCCGCCCTCGCCCGGCGGGGCGCGTCCCAGCCGGTGATCCGGCGGCCGTCGAGCTCGACCTCGCCCGTGGTGGGGCGCTGGAAGCCCGACAGCACGTTGAGCAACGTCGTCTTCCCGGCCCCGTTCGGCCCGATCAGCCCGAGGATCTCGCCGTGGCCCAGCTCAAGCCCGACGTCGTCCAGCGCGCACAGTCCCGCGAAGCGCACGCTGACGTGGCTCGTGCGGAGCAGCTGACGCATCCGGCTCAGCCTTCCTTGGTCTTGCGTCCGCCGGTGTACGTGGCGACCGGGCTGGTCCGGCCGCCCGCGACGCTCAAGATGACCGAGGGACGGTCGGTCACGATGTGCTGCTTCGCGCCGTATCCCGTGGGGCCGGCGATCGTCTCGTACGACCCCAGGCCGTCGATCGCCTTCGCCAGCGCGGGGCCGCCGGTGGTCTGCGCCGTCTCGATCGCCTTGGCGATCACCTGAACCGTCGCATACCCGGTGAGCGCGTAGGACGTGACGGCACGCTCGCCGAACTTCGTCTTGTAGCGCGCGAAGAAGTCGTTCACGTCCGTGCGCGGGTCATCGCCGTACAGCGACCCGAAGGCGTCGTAGTAGAAGTCCTTCAGGTCCGGGACGCCCTTCAGCCAGTAGTCGCCGTCCATGGACATGTTCGACACCACCGGGATGTCGACGCCCGCGGCTCGGAGCTGGCGCAGGGCCGTGACCGCTCCCGGGTTGTAGCTGCACAGCTCGAGCACATCGGCACCGGACGCGCGCAGCCGCGCGATCAGACCGGCGAACGACGCGTCCTTCTGCTGGATCGTGTCGCTCCCGACCACCTTGGCCTGCGGCTGGGCGCTGAACGTCGACTCGAACGCGGCGCAGGTCTCCTTCGTGTGCGTGATGCTCGGATCGCGCCAGAGATAGGCCTTCCGGTAGCCCTGGTCGTAGGCGAACCGGGCGACGTTCGTCGCCCCGGCCGCGCTCTTGGTGCCCATGGAGTACGCGAGCGGTCCCAGCGTGGGCACGTCGAACTGCGAGGAGCCCGCACAGGGTGACACCGCCACGACCTTCTTGCTGGTCGCCGCGATGGCCGCCGGGCCTCCCAGATCGAAGTCGCACGTGACGAACATGACCTTCGCCCCGCGTGACAGCAGGTCGATGCCCACGGTGGTGCCGAGCGCGCGGTCGGACTTCGTGTCGCCGTACTTGAGCTCGAGCCGGTGGCCCAGGACGCCGCCGCGGGCGTTGATGTCCGCCACGGCGAGCTCGGCGCCGCGGGACGGCCCGAGGTCGTAGGCCGCCGCGAACCCGGAACGCGCGACCGCCATCCCGATGACGATCGGCCCGTCCGGCAGCTCCGCCTCCGCGGACGACGCCCCTGAGTCATCGCCCGGGGCACCGCAGCCGGCGGCCACGGTCAACCCAAGGATCCCTGCGGTCAGAAGAAGGACAGTTCGGCGCATCTCGCTAGTCCCTTGATCTCGACGGCCAGCTTGCCGTCGCAAACCTAAGGCACTGAAATCTCAATGTCCAGACTCAAATATCTCAACCAACGTATGTGAAAGATCAATAACAGGACCTGGGCGGGTCCATGCCGGACTCGGAGATGAGCTGGGGTGACGACGCCACTCGGAGGGATTCGCGAGGACCTCCCAACGGAAGCGCGTCCTCGGCCGAGGTTGACCGGCGCGGCGGCGTCCAGCCGATCTCCAGTTGGCGGGCGACCGCGACCAGTTGGAACATGATCGACCGTGCGCCGTGCGGGCGAGAGCTCCGTCCAAGCCGCCTCAGCGCTTTGGGCGACCGCGCCGACGGCCTTCAGCAGGGGAGGCGCGCGGACGCGGCGGCCGCCCTGGGACCTTGGGCACCATGAGGCGCACGTCCGGTCCGATCCGCTGTTTGCGCTGCACAAGTGACCCCGTCAGCGGCGTGGGAGCGAGCGGAGGCGACATGGTGGTCGCCGCCTGCGGCGGCCAGTTCCCCGCCAGCCGGTACGCGCCGACCAGGGCCAGTTCGACGCCCGCGCCCGAGGCACGTGATGCGCACCGGCCCGCGTCCCCGACCAGCACGATTCGGCCGATGGATCAGGAGTCCAACCGCACCCGCGCCGACAGCTTCAGCGGGACGTCGAGGGCCCGTTCACCATCGGCCAGGAGCCGATTGGCGATGTGCCGCCGATGCCGTAGCGTCCGCCGCCCAGGATGGCCTCGTCGGCAGCCATCACCTCGATCGTGGCGGAGCATTGTGCGGGTCCCTGCCAAGGACCACTCGGTCCATGCGCGTCATCCGATGCTCGATACCGTGACCTGGTTGACGAGCCGGGAGGGCACCGCTACTTCGAGCAGAGCAACCCCTCTTGAGCCTCTCCCCGCCCTGGGCGACGCCCAGACTGCGCAGGCCAAAGAGAGCCACACGACCAACGTGGGCAGCCGCAGAGAGAGCGACGGCCCGAGCGCCTGGACCGCACCTGGCCGGGCACCAATCCTGAGGCAATAAAACAAGTAGCCCGCTGAGCGGTCGGAGGCACCGTTCGCCTGTGCCGAGCCGACTGCGGGGCACGGGCTGGAGTGTGGTTGTCGAGGAGTTCGGTCCGCAAAGCTCGGCGCCGGGGCACTTGAGGAGCGAAAGGCGGAAAGTGTTCGAGCGGGTGTACTTCCGCCTGAGGCCGTTTCCGGACCAGAAAGTGAAGCACCTCTGACCGTGTCTGCGCTGGTCAGAAGTGTGGAGGTGGGCAGGGGCGGGGTCGAACCGCCGACCTTCCGCTTTCAGGAGTAGCAACCACCATGCCGCCCCGGTGTCTTCCGACGTCGAACGGTGCTGGACGTAAGTCGATGGCTGCCAGGGGTTGGGGCCGTTGTCGTCAGCCTGCGGCCTCCTGGCCTCTGGGGTGGTCGACCGGTTGGTTTCGCGTATCGATGGGGACTGCGCCAGGTTATGCGTCGTGAGGACGATGTCGGCTCGTCCTCGTATCGTAGGCGTATGGATCCTGGAACTTCGGGTGAACATGAGCTGCAGGCCGTTGAGGTCGCGGCGTCGATGGTCGAGCACTTGAGGGCAACGGGGAACTACACCGCCAAGTACCGCGATGAGGAAGAACGGAGGGTGCTCCAGAGAGCTGGCCGCATTGCCAGAGAGACTGTGAAACCACGCAGGATGTCTTTTCGTAGTGTGGGAGGGGCATTCGCAGCCTGGTGGACGGATCCGACACCGCTAGAGGACGAGATCACGACACTACGTGCCATGGACGCGATCGACGCCGCCCTCCGCGATCAAGCACCGGGGGATTGATCTCGCCGAGGATCGGATACACCGGTTCATTACGAGTCTCACGAACAAGATCCATACCCGTCCAGATTCACTCTTTGACCTGCTGTGAAGCCCCCTCCAGCACCCACCGCCTCCACCCACGTCCAGCCCCGTCCACACCCGCCCTTAGCACTGGTGTTAGCAATCCGGACCACAGCACCCATCCCTAGGGCAAGGGGAGTCGGAGGGCAGGCCGCCCTCGGCCCCGAGCACCGATCGCTATTTCCCGATAACCAGAGCCAACGTGGAGGCCGCCGACCCGACGATCGTGGCTACCAACATGACCCGATCATAGCCAGGACGTGTTACATGTTCAGGTGCTCGCGGAGGAGGCGGTACAGGTGACGCTCGGCGCTCACCGCTAGGCGAACGAGTCCACCGCGGACTCTCCTCGCTCTCCGAAACTGAGAACTTGAGCAGGGACAGTAGAGCCCGGCGTTTTATTCGCTTGTGCTTTCGGCGATGACACGCCCCTAACCATCCATAGGCCGTATCGCCACATCCGCCCCGGTGGGCTCTTACCTCAACGTCACATGACGTCTGACGAAAGAAAGATAGGTAGACAAGGACAGCCAGGGCCACCAGTAGAAAAAAGGCAATCCAAGCCTTAGAGATCGCCGCATACAGGAAAGCTACAGCGAAAAGTACACTCACGATTCTATCCGCCTTCTGGCGTTCCTTCTTAGGCATAGCTTCCTAAAGGCTGTCACGTAACGTAGGTCGTCTCTGGTCGATGATCTTGTGTGGGTCAGGTGATCACGGCGGCTCGGCAGGAGTGGATCGGCCCGTTCACCGGGCTGTCGCCACGGCAGTTCCGCAAGCTCGTAGGGGTGGTGGCCGAGCG
>NZ_VCKW01000140.1 GCF_005889715.1 Actinomadura soli | reverse complement strand
CATGAACACCAGCCCGAACACGACGTGATGAATGTGCTGCCCGCCCGGCGTGACGTTCCCGGGCCACCACCGCACCTGCCTGCGGATCATCCGCACGCTGAACCGGATGAACAGGAACCCGACGATGAAGGCCAGCAGGAAACAGGACAGCCGCAGCCGCCCGGTGTCCGAGATCTCCCGCGAGAACCAATCACCCACACCGCAGGACCTTCCGCCGCTCTTCCCAAACCACACCCAACGGTTGGTCAGCGAAGCACCACCTTCAACAGTGAGCAGCTCCGACGCCCCGGACGGCCGCGTCCACCGTCTCGTCGGCCAGCCCCCGGCCTCGGGTCGCCTGATCTGTGCCTGAAGGAGCCGCCGCCATCGCAGAGCCGGAGCGATGATCGGGTTACTCCGGCTTCGCTGTGAGGGCCTTTCGGAGCCGGTCTATCTCGGCGTGCCATTCTTGTAGACCGTCGCCGGTTTCGGTCCAGAGATCCTGCGATTCTGAATTCGGGCCTGCCACTCGGTCGAGGGCCGCCAGCGCCAGGGGTCGCAAGTCGTCGGGCAGGTCCGGCACGGGACGTTCCGGTCCGTAGATGGGGTCTGCGGGTGGGCCGCCGGGGCATTGCGCCGCCACCAGTGCGGCTGCGGCCACTGCCGTGTCGCCCTCCGAGCGGTCCAGGTGGTCCGCTTCGCGTATCGCGGCTTCCAAGGCTTCTCGGATGGCGGCCGGTCGCTCGTCCAAGGCCAGGTCATCGAGGTCGCCCGCGAAATCGGCGGCGGTGTCGTTGCCGAACGGGGTCGCGTCCCAGGTTCCCATCTCCACCTCCAGGTCCCCGCACTCTAGGCAGGTCCGGCAGCCGCCATGGCCCGGCCGAAGGCTTTCCATACTTCGGCAGCCGATATATAGTCCCGGCATGGTCAAACGATCAGGAGTGCTGAGCGAGCCCACGTACTTCGTGCTGGCGGCGCTGCTCGACGGGCCGGTGCACGGCTACGGGATCATCAAGAGGTCGCAGGACCTGTCCGGCGGGCGGATCCGGCTGGCCGTCGGCACCCTCTACGGCGCGCTCGACCGGCTGGCGGGCGACGGGCTGATCGTCGTGGACCGCGAGGAGACCGTCCAGGGCCGTCCGCGCCGCTACTACCGGCTGACCGAGGACGGGCGCCTGGCCGTCACCCGGGAGGCGTTGCGCCTGGAGCAGGCCGCCCGGGTCGTCACGGGACGAACCTCTCTCGCGACGGGGGACGCAGGAGCATGAACAAGACCTTCGCCGAACACTGGTACCGCCTGTTCTTGCGCGCCTTCCCGCCCGGCCACCGCGCCGAGTACGGCGCGGAGATCATCGGCACGCTGCTGAACGACGCGTCACGCCGCGTCCCGTCGCTGCGGGAGACCGCCGGGCTCCTCACCGCGGGCTACGCCGCCCGTGCCCGCGCCGCCACCGGGGGGCCGGTGCCGTGGTGGGCCGACGGCGCGCACCTCGGTTTGCTGATGTTCGCCCTGGCGCACATGGCGTACAGAATCGCCGACCACGCGTCCCCTGGGTGGCTGGCCGTTTCGGCGCTGCTGGTGGTGGCGTTCCTGCGCGGCTGGACGCTGCTGGCCCTGCCCCTGGCACTGGCCGTGGCGCTCTCGACCGGTCGGACCATGCTGTGGGGGCTCGAAGCGACTGAGGCGAAGTTCCTCGGACCGGCCTACCACGACTGGATCTCATTGGCCCCCTACGGGGTGCTGGTGGCCGGAGCCGTGGTGATCGCGATCCGCCGGCCGCGGGTTCTGCGCGCCAGGTCGTGGTGGTGGTCGGCGATCCCCGTGACCGCCTTCGTCCTCGTCCACACGCCCGGGGTCCGGGAGTACGGCGAGACCTGGCAACTGGCCAGGGCCGGGATCGAGGGCGCCGTCCTGCTCGCCGGGATGTGGGCCACCGCGGTCGCGCGCAGCCCGCGCTGGGCTCTGGCCGCCGCGATCTACGTCCTGCCGGGCGTCGCCTCAGCGATGGTCAACCCGCCGTCGAACACGCAGGACCTCGGCTATTGGACGGCCCTGGCCGCGCTCCTCCTGGCCATCGCGGCGACAGCGTGGAAGCCCCAGCCCATGGCTGAACATCACCGCCCTCGCTAGCACCGCGCCCCGGCGGATCGGCCACGGAGGCGTGGACGAGGCGAACGCGGCCCGCGCGGACGAGAAATGCTCGGCGGCGACGGGGGCGAGTACGCTCGAAGCCACGATGCCGGACGACCTGTTGACGATCGGCGAGCTGGCGAACCGGACCGGGGTCGCCACCTCCGCGCTGCGGTACTGGGAACAGCTCGGTCTGCTCAGGCCGCCGGTCCGGGTCTCGGGCCAGCGGCGCTATCCGCCGTCGGCGGCCGGTCAGGTCGGCGCGATCCTGCTCATGCGGGACGCCGGCTTCACGCTGCGCGATCTCAAGGCGCTCCTCAACCCCTCGCCGCCGCCCGGTGACGGCCGCCAGGAGATCCTCCGGCGCAAGCTCACCGAGCTGGACGAGCGGATCGCCCAGGCCCAAGCGGCACGGAACGCCGTCGCCCACGGCCTGTCCTGCCCCCACGAGGACATTCTCGACTGCCCGCACTTCACCGCCGGGGTCGCGGCCCGCCTTGCCGGGGCGTCCCTCGAAGAGGCCCATCAGCACTGAACCCGGGCGCGCCGCCCCCGATACCCGGCTGGACAAACGCGTAACACATAGGTTACACATTTGCCGTGGACGTCTTCGCCGCCGTGGCCGACCCGGTGCGCCGCCGCATCGTGGTGCTGCTCGGCGACGGCCCGCTGACGGCCGGCGCGCTGGCCGCCGCGTTCCCCGACATCAGCCGTCCGGCGGTGAGCCGCCATCTGCGGGTGCTGCGCGAGGCGGGGCTGGTCGCGGCCGAGACCGTGGGGCGCGAGCGGTACTACCGGGCCGACCACGGCGCGCTGCGGGAGATCGACCGGTGGCTCGCCACCGTCCGCAGGCAGGTATGGGACCAGCGCCTCGACGCCCTGGGCACGGAAGTCCACCGCACGCGCCGCGACCGTCCGGCGGAGCCGCGCGCGACCGACGAGGAACCACCCACCCATGCGAGGAGCGCGGGATGAAACCGACACCCACCGGCAGGCTGTTCGCCACGGCGACCAGCACCGACCTGCAACTGACACGGCGGTACAAGGCCGCGATCGAGGACGTGTGGGCGAGCATCACCGAGCCGGAGCGGACGGCCCGGTGGTTCGCGCACTGGAGCGGCGAGGGCAGGCCGGGCGCCACGGTGCGGCTCACGCTGGTGCACGAGGACGGCCGGCCCGAGAGCGACATGACGATCATCGCCTGCGAGCCGCCCCGGCGGCTTGAGGTCGAGACCGTCGACGAGTACGGGCGCTGGCACCTGGAGGCGCGCCTCGACGAGGCCGACGGCGTGACGACGCTGACGTTCCTGCACCACCTGGCCCCCGGCACCGATGTGACCACGACCGGGCCGGGCTGGGAGTACTACCTCGACCGCCTCTCCGCCTCCAGAGAGGGAACGCCCACGCCGAACTTCGACGACTACTACCCCGCGCAGGTGGAGTACTACGGGAACCTCACCATCGGCTGAATTCCATGAGCGGACGAGAAATGGTGCGGGGCCTCCAGGAAAGGGCGGCACGGGCTCTTCCGGCGGAGCACGTCCGGGACATTGACGGATGGTGGCTGCGCCATGCCCCCGGCTGTTCCTGGTGGGTGGGGACCGTCCTTCCGCACGGCGAAGCCGCGTCGGACGAATTGGTGCGCAGGGTCGTCCAGGCAGAGGATTTCTACGCCGGGCGCGGCGCGGACGCGCGGTTCCAGGTCACTCCGGGCGCGTGTCCGGACGGGCTCGACGCCGTCCTGGAAGAGCGCGGCTACCGGCGGGAGAACCCCCTGTCGTTGCAGGTGGCGACCGCCGGGCGCGTGCTGGAGCGGTCGCCGGGCTCGCCGCGGGTCCGCCTGGACGATCGTCCGACGCGGGCGTGGTTCGACGCCTGGCACGCCGTGCACGGCGGCGACCTCCGTTCCGAGCGGACCATGCTCGCTCGGGTGAAAGGGCCGTCCGCCTACGTCTGCGCGATGGTCGGGGACGATGTCGCCGCGGTCGGCCGGGCGGTCGCCGACTCCGGTTGGACGGGTGTGTTCAACATGGCCACCATTCCCCAAGCACGAGGAAAGGGCGCCGCCCGAACCGTCCTCGCCGCTTTGGCGGGCTGGGCCGAATCCCAGAAAGCCCACCGCATGTACCTTCAGGTCGAGCGCGACAACGTCCCGGCCCTCCGCCTTTACGAGCGCTCGGGATTCGGCGAGATCGGCCCCTACCACTACCGGACCGCTACGGCGTCCGGCCGGTGATGGCGACCACCCGGTCGATCAGCGGGGCGTCGGCGGGGACGTCCACGGCGGGGCCCCACAGCTCCGGGACGGGAGCGTTCGGGACGAACACCGCCACGTGATCGAGGCAGTGCCGCACCGCCTCCTCGGGCATGTCGACGGGCTGACCGGTGGCCCTGGCGAGGTCCCAGCCGTGCACCACCACCTCGGTCAGCGCGATCTTGCCCCACACGTCGTTCGCCAGCTCCACGCCCCCGCCACCGTCGGTGCCGCCCTGCCACACCGCCGGGTCGTCCCAGGCCTCGCCGAGCGCCCACAGATGCTGGACGAGGACGTTCCGCCAGCCGGGCCCGAGGTTCGCCGCGCTCGGCTCGCGGTCGGCGGACTCGCTGGTCTTCCTCAGGGCGAGCGCGGTGAACCCGTCCGCGACCACGTCGACGTGATCGATCAGGTCACCGACGCTGTAGTCGGTGCAGGGCGTGGCGTGGGACAGCTGGGCGTCGTCCACGCCCGTCAGGATCTCGATCATGCGGTGGCAGGCGGGCCTCAGGTCGATCATCGAACCCTCTTCTCTTGGCGGGAGCCATAACGAGCCGCGGCGCGGCCTCGAAGCTACCGACATCTCAGGCCCCCGGAACTCATCGGTCAAGGCCGCGGAGGCACGATGTCTGGGATTTGCAAAGGGCCGCGTCCGGCACGGGAAAGACGGGAGCGGTGAACAGGGGGTTCACTCACGGCAACACGTCGTGAGAGGAGCGTTCACATGCCGGAGACTCCTGGTTCGGAGTTCTGGAAGGACCTCAAGCCGATCGAGAACTCACAGAAGCCGGACGCGCTGCCGGAGGTGTACCTGTCCAAGGTCGCCACCGACGACGACCGGTACTACGTGCCGTTCACCGAGACGGTCGGGTCCCGCCCGCTGTGGATCAACGTGAAGGACAACACGTGGTCCGACATCCTGCGGTCCAAGGAGGCCGGGCTCGTCAACCGGCACTACCACCCGCACGAGGTGTTCGCGTACACGATCTCCGGCAAGTGGGGCTACCTGGAGCGCCCCTGGACGGCCACCGCCGGCGACTTCGTCTACGAGGCGCCCGGCGAGGGCCACACGCTCGTCGCCTACGAGCACGAGGAGCCGATGAAGACGCTGTTCATCGTCAAGGGCCCGCTCGTCTGGCTGGACGAGAACGGTGAGCCCGACGGGTTCTTCGACGTCCACGACTACATCGACATGTGCCGCAAGCACTACGACAAAGTCGGCCTGGGCGCGGACTACGTCAACTCGCTGTTCCGCTGAGCCATGACGACCCTGCGCAAGCGCACCGCCTCCGGCCGGCGGACGGCGTTCTTCGTCACCATCGTCGTGGCGCCATCGATCGGGCTCCGCGAGACGCCCCCCGCCGTCCTGCGGCGGAGAGGAGCGGCCGTATGAGAGCGGCGGTCTGGTACGGGGCGCGGGACGTCCGGGTCGAGGACGTGAAGCAGGGCGCCCCGGGGCGCGGGGAGGTCGCGGTCAGCGTCGCCTACTGCGGGATCTGCGGCAGCGACCTGCACGAATACGCGGACGGGCCGCACGCGATCCCGATCGGGGAACCGCATCCGGAGTCGGGGCGGGCGGCGCCGCTGACGCTCGGGCACGAGTTCAGCGGGACGGTCGCCGAGGTCGGCCCGGGCGTGGCCGGGTTCCGTCCGGGCGACCGGGTCGCGGTCGAGCCGCACTACCGCTGCGGCAGGTGCGCCCGCTGCCTGGCGGGCGAGTACAACCTGTGCCGCCATTTCGGGTTCGCCGGGCTGATGGGCGACGGCGGGCTCGCCGAACGCGCCGTCCTGCCGTCCTACATGCTGCACCGGCTGCCGGACGGCGTCTCGCTGAGGCAGGCGGCCGTGTTCGAGCCCGCGGCGGTCGCGCTGCACGGGGTGCGCCGGTCCGGGCTCCGGGACGGCGAGACGGTCGCGGTCGTCGGGCTCGGGCCGATCGGGCTCCTCGTCGTGCAGCTGGCCGTCCGGTACGGGGCCGGAGAGGTGATCGCGTGCGACCCGTCGCCGAGCCGCCGCGCGCTGGCGTACCAGCTCGGCGCCTCCGCGGCCGTGGACGCCGGGGAGCTGCCGCCGGGGACCGCCGACCTGGCGTTCGAGGCGGTCGGCGCCGAGCGGACGCTGCGCGACTGCCTCGACGCGACCCGCCGCGGGGGCCGGGTCGTGCTGCTCGGACTCGGCGGCATGCTCGCCGTGGACGGGTTCGCCCTGGTCAACAACGAGCAGTCGATCATCGGGTCGGTCGGGTACCGGGACTGCCATCCCGAGCTGATCCGGCTCGCCGCCGAGGAGGGGATGGACTTCACGTCCATCGTCACCTCGGTCGTCCCGCTGGACGACGTCGTCCGCGGCGGGTTCGAGACGCTGATGAACACCATGGAGGAGATCAAGGTGCTGGTGCGGCCATGACCGAGCGGGCCGGGACGGCGGGGTTCGCGCCGGGGCTGTTCGAGGGGCGGCGCGCGTTCGTGACCGGCGGCACGTCCGGGATCGGGTCCGCGACCGCCGTGCTGTTCGCCGAACTCGGCGCCGAGGTCATCGCGCTCGGCCTGCGCCCGTCCGACGAGGGCGAGCTGCCGGACCATCCCGGCGTCCGCGTGGTGGAGCACGACGTGCTGGACGGCGGCGGCCTCACCGCGCTGATCGCGGACGCCGGCCCCCTGGACGCCCTGGTGAACTGCGCCGGCGTCAGCCACGACCGTGACGAGTACGACCTCGAACGCTGGCGCCGCGTCCTGGAGATCAACCTGACCGCGACGATGGTGGCGTGCCAGGCCGCCCGCCCCGGGCTCTCACCCGAGCACGGCGCGATCGTCAACGTCTCGTCGATGTTCGCCTACTCCGGCAGCCGGGACCGGCCCGCCTACAGCGCGAGCAAGGGCGGGATCTCCCAGCTCACGCGGTCGCTGGCGGCCGAGTACGCGGCCGACGGCGTCCGGGTGAACGCGGTCGCGCCCGGGTTCGTCGTGACGCCGCTCGCCCGCGGGCTGCTGGACGACCCGCCCGCCGCGGAGGCCGTCCGGGCCCGGATCCCGGCCGGGCGGTACGGGCGGCCGCGGGAGATCGCGTCCGTGGCGGCGTTCCTGTGCTCGCCCGCCGCGTCCTACGTCACCGGCGCGATCCTTCCGGTGGACGGGGGCTATCTGGCGGTTTGACGCGGTTCACCGCATAGGCTCCACCTGGAGGACCCGCCGACCCGGGGAGGAGCGACGATGCCGGCACCAGCACAGATGATCTCCCAGGCCAGCACGGAGGACGTCGACCCGCGCGAGCGCATCGAGTTCTGGGAGGACTACAACCGCAGGGCGCTGGTCGGGCTGTCCTGCTCCTCCTACTCCGAGCGGGGCCTGCTCGCCCGGCAGGCCAACTTCCGGCTCGGGGACGTCCGGCTGGCCGAGATCAGCGGGAACGCGCACGCCGTCGAGCGCACCCCGCAGGTCGCCAGGTCGACGCCGAAGGACTCGGTGTTCGCGACGCTGCTGGTCAAGGGGGACGCGGTCTTCCTCCACGAGAACGGCTGCCTCGCCGCCACCGCCGGGGACCTCGTCGTCTACGACACGCGCCGCCCCTACCTGTTCGGGTTCTCGTCGTCCATGCGGCAGTTCCTGGTCGACATCCCGCGCGACCGGTTCGTCGAGGAGTGCGTGGCGGGCGGCGTGCAGGGGCCCATGCTGTTCGGGCGCGGGACGGCCCGCGAGGGCGAGCTGGTCGTGGCGCTGCGGTCCGTCCTGGAGAACCTGGGCGCGGCGGGGCCGGACAGCGCGCGCGGCACCGTCCTCGACCTGATCCGGCTGCTGGCGACCGAGCGCTCCGGCGGACGCGCCGCGCCGGCCGCGTACCAGACGCAGCTCATCGTCGCCGAGGACTACATCGAACGGCATCTGCACGACGCCTGCCTCACGCCGGGCCAGGTCGCGGGGGTGATGGGCGTGTCCGTCCGGCATCTCGGCCGGATCTTCGAGTCGGCGGGGACGACACCGTCCCGGCACATCCTCGAACGCCGCCTCCAGCGCGCCCACGACGACCTCACCGCGCCCGGCGCCTCGGGCACGACCATCGCCGACATCGCCTACCGCTGGGGCTTTTCCAGCCAGGCGCATTTCGCGCGCCATTTCCGCGCCCGCTTCGGCAGCACCCCCACCGAGACCCGCGCCGCCGCCCGCTGACCTGCGCGCACTTGCGCGGCCAGGCGAAGCGCAGAATGATGATTCTCCGCGCTGGACGACGAGAAAAGTGGATAGAGCGTAGTGAATATCGGCGACGGTGGGATCACGGTCAGTTATGAGCCCGCGCCCGACGAGGTGGCGCGCGCGTTCTTTCTCGGCCTCAGGCGGCAGCTCGCGGTCACCTACACGGTGGTGGTGGCGTTTCTGATCGGCGCCACGATCTTCTGCTTCTCCGTCGGGAAGCCGTGGGTGGGAAGCGCCCTGCTGGTGTCGACGGTCGCGGCCCCGCTCGGCTCCGCCTGGTGGCTCCGGCGGCGCCTCCGCACAATGCTCGCGCACCTTTGCGTGCCCACGACGATGCGGCTGACCGCCGACGGGTACGAATGCCGGACCGACCAGTCGACGACCGCGATGCGGTGGTCCATGTTCTCCGGCATTGTGACCACCGGCGAGTTCTGGCTGCTCTTCCTGAACAGGCAGCCCGCCGCCTTCCTTCCGAAGAGCGCGTTCGACGCCGAGCAGCAGGCGCGGATCGCCGGATTCCTCGCCGCCCCGAAGGGCAGCCGGGTCAGCGGCCCCTGAAATCCGGGGGGCGGTTCTCCAGGAAGGCCGTGATGCCCTCCTTCGCGTCCTCGGTTCCGGCCAGCTCGACCAGTTCGGACAGCAGGTAGGCGACCTGGTCCTCCAGCGGACGGCCCTCGATCGCGAAGAACGCGTCGCGCCCGCGGCGCAGGCCGAGCGGGCTCTTGGACGCGATCACACCGGCCAGCTCGTCCACGCGGGCGTCCAGGTCCGCGCGCGGGACGACCTCGGTGACCAGGCCGATCTCGCGGCCCTCGGCGGCGGTGATCCGGGAGCCGGTGTAGTACAGCTTGAAGGCGTGCTTCGGTGCGACGTTCCGGTTGATGATCGCCATGATCATCATGGGCCAGAGCCCGACATTGACCTCCGGGGTGGCGAGCTTGACGTCGTCCGCCGCGATCACCAGGTCGCAGGCCGCCGCGAGGCCGAGGCCGCCCGCGACGGCGTGCCCGGCGAGCCGCGCGATGATCGGCTTGCCGAGCGCGGGGAAGGCCGTGAACAGCCGGAACGGCGCGCTGTCGCGGACGTCGTTGACGCCCATGCCGTCGCGGCCGAGGCCGTCCAGGTCGGCTCCGGCGCAGAACGCCCGGTCGCCCGCGCCCGTCAGGACGATCACCCGGACGCCGTCGTCGTGCTTCGCCCGGTCGAGCGCGTCCAGCAGCTCGCCGATCATCTGATCGTTGAGCGCGTTGCGGGCGCCGGGCCTGTTCAGCGTGATGCGCGCGATCCCGCCGTCCACCGCGTAGAGCGTCGTGCCGTCCATCCCCAGCCCGTTCCCGGCCGCCGCGGGCCCGCGACCCGCCCGCACGGCGAGGCGTGCCGGGACGGGTCGCGGCGCGGGCTAGAGCCGCTCGATGATCGTGGCGTTGGCCTGGCCGCCGCCCTCGCACATGGTCTGGAGGCCGTAGCGGCCGCCGGTGCGCTCCAGCTCGTGGAGCAGCTTGGTCATCAGGACACCGCCGGTGGCGCCGAGCGGGTGGCCGAGCGCGATGGCGCCGCCGTTGGGGTTGGTCTTCTCCAGGGACGCGCCGGTGTCGTGCGCCCACGCCATCGGGACCGGCGCGAACGCCTCGTTGACCTCGAAGACGTCGATGTCGGCGATCTTCAGCCCGGCGCGGTCCAGGGCCTTCTCCGTCGCGGGGATGGGGCCGGTCAGCATGTAGACCGGGTCGGAGCCGCACACCGCGAGGGTGTGGACGCGGGCGCGCGGGGTGAGCCCGTGCCGTTTGACGGCCTCCTCGGACGCGATCAGCACCGCGGACGAGCCGATCGAGATCTGCGAGGCCACGGCGGCGGTCATCCGGCCGTCCTCGCGCAGCGCCTTCAGGCCCGCCATCTTCTCCAGGGTGGTGTCTGGGCGGGCGCCCTCGTCCTTCGTCACGCCCGCGATGGGCGCGATCTCCCGGTCGAAGTACCCGGCCTCGATGGCCCTGGCGGCGCGCTGGTGGCTCTCCAGCGCGAACCTCTCCAGGTCCTCGCGGGTGTAGCCCCACTTCTCCGCCATCATCTCGGCGCCGCGGAACTGCGAGATCTCCTGCATGCCGTACCGCTCGGTCCAGCCCTCGCCGAACGGGAACGGCATGCCCTTCTCCAGGGCCATGGCGACGGACGAGCCCATCGGGACGATCGCCATCTGCTCGACGCCGGCCGCGACGACGAGGTCCTGGGTGCCGGACAGCACGCCCTGGGCGGCGAAGTGGATCGCCTGCTGGGACGACCCGCACTGCCGGTCGATGGTCACGCCGGGCACGGACTCCGGCAGCCCCGCCGACAGCCACGCCGTGCGGGCGATGTCGAGGGACTGCGGGCCGACCTGCATGACACAGCCCATGATCACGTCCTCGACCGCGGACGGGTCGACGCCGGTGCGGTTGACGAGTTCCTTGAGCACGTGGGCCCCGAGGTCGGCGGGGTGGACGTCCTTCAGGCCGCCCTTCTTGGTGCCGACGGGGCTGCGGACCGCGCCGACGATGTACGCCTCGGCCACTGCGCCTCCAATTCTGGGTTCCGTCCCGAAACCGAGCGAGATTCGGTTATTCGGTTACGAGGTTACATCGCCTGACGTCCGGAGCGATATGAGGCACGACACCCTACGTTCCGCTCCTGGGACGCCCTAGGACTTCGGTCCGGAACGCAGGCAGGTCTCGCCGTCCGCGTCGTCGCCGAGCGACGCCACCGCGAGCCTCCGGAGGACGTCCGTCAGCTCGGGATGCTCCTCGGGCGACCATCCGTCCAGAAGGCGGGCCAGGCCCTCGCGGCGGACGGTGAAGAGTCGCTCGGCGGCGGCCTGACCGGGGCCGGTGATGGAGAGCGTCCCGTCCGCGCGCCGGACGTAGCCGGAGTCCACGAGCCGGTCGACATAGGGGCGTCCGTGCTCGACGGTGACGCCCGCGCGTTCGGCGAGGTCCTGGCCGGCGACCGTCCCGTCCTTGGCGATCCGGCACAGCGCCCATACGCTGCCCGCCGGCAGCGCGACGCCCGAGAGCGAACCCAGCCGGTCGTAGAGTTCGAGGGCCTTCGGGTCCTTCCGCATGAGTTCGCTCAGGGCGCGCTCTATCTCATGCCTGGACGACCGGACGGTAGGAGCGGCGCCGAACCCTTCTCCGTAGTCGCGCGTCTGCGAGGTGGCCCGCAACGGAACCTCACGCAAGAACCACGTCAGGACGAACGCAACGGACGCCACCGGGACGGCCCACAAGAACACCGAGTCGATCGACTGCGCGTAGGCGTGCAGGACGCCGTCCTTCACCTCGGCCGGATACCTGTCGAGCAGCCCGGGATTCCCCTGGACGGCCGACGGGTCGAACCCCGGCGGCAGCATCCGCGCCAGCTCCTCGATATGCCGCGCGAGCTGGTTGCTGAACACGGAGCCGAACACCGCGACGCCGAACGACCCGCCGATCTGCCGGAAGAACGTCACCCCCGACGTCGCCGCCCCGAGATCCTCGTACGACACCGAATTCTGGACGGCGATCACCAGCACCTGCAGCACCAGGCCCAGGCCGAAGCCGAGCAGGGCGAACCGCAGGCTCATCGTCAGGGTGGACGCGTCCTCGTCCAGCCGCGAGCACAGGTACAGGGCCAGCGCGATCAGCGGGGTCCCGGCCACCGGGAAGATCTTGTAGTGGCCGGTGCGGCTGATCAGCTGCCCGGACCCGATCGAGGCGACCAGCATCCCGAGCATCATCGGCAGCAGGTGCACGCCCGACAGCGTCGGCGACACCCCGTGCACGACCTGCAGGAAGATCGGCAGGAACGTCAGCGCGCCGAACATCGCGAAGCCGACCGCGAAGCTGATCGCCGCGCCCAGCGAGAACACCGAGTTCGCCAGCAGCCGCGGCGGCATGATCGGCTCGGTGGCGCGGCGCTCCACGAGCAGCCACACCACGATCAGCACGACCGACCCGGCGGCGAGCCCGACGATCGGCGCGGACAGCCAGTCGTAGGTCGTCCCGCCCCACGTCGTCACCAGGACGAGCCCGACCGCCCAGCCGACGATCAGCAACGTCCCGAGGTAGTCGATGCGGTGCCGCTCGCGCTCGCCCGTCGCGTGCAGCACCGCCGCGATCACCAGCAGCGCGACGATCCCGATCGGCACGTTGATGTAGAACACCCAGCGCCACGACAGGTTGTCGACGAACCAGCCGCCGAGCAGCGGGCCGCACACGCTCGCCACGCCGAACACCGCGCCGAACAGCCCCTGGTAGCGGCCGCGTTCGCGGGGCGGCACCACGTCCCCGACGATCGCGACGACCAGCACCATCAGCCCGCCGCCGCCGAGGCCCTGCAGGGCGCGGAAGACGATCAGCTCCGTCATGTCCCGCGCGATTCCGCACAGCGCCGACCCGATCAGGAAGATCACGATGGACGTCTGGAACAGCCGCTTGCGCCCGTACTGGTCGCCGAGCTTGCCCCACAGCGGCGTCGAGGCGGTCGCGGCGAGCAGGTACGCCGTCACGACCCACGACAGGTGGTTCAGCCCGCCGAGGTCGCTGACGATCGTCGGCAGCGCCGTGGACACGATCGTCTGGTCCAGCGCGGCCAGCAGCATGCCGAGCATGAGCGCGCCGAGGATGACGTAGAGGTCCCTGCCCTTGGGCATGATCCGCTCGTCCGCCGCCCGCGCCGCATCCGCCGCCCCTGCCGTCATACCGCCGACCTCCCGGAGAACGCAGGAAGGTGTACCCACGAGCCCGGCGGGGATCACCCGCGGGCGGGCGGCGACGTCAGCCGAGGAGGTCGCGGGCGACCTTCGCGGCGCCGAGCCCCGCGGCGCCGCCGGCGACGCCCGCGGCGCCCGCGGTGACCCACAGCGGAAGGCCGGGACGGGTCTTGACGGCGCTCAGCGTGTCCAGGGCGTCGACGGCGAATCCGAGCCGCGTCCACAGGCGCCGCCCGGACTCGTCGCCGCTGAGCAGGTAGCCGGCGCCGAGGGCGACCTCGCGGGCGCCGAACGCACGGACCAGGTAGTCGCGGCCCGCGTCGGTGCCGGAGCCCATGCCCATGAGCCGCACGGTCAGCTTCGGGGCGGCCAGCGCCGCGAGACCGAGGGCGATCCGGCCGCGCGCCAGGTTCGTCATGGCGCCGTCGAGCCTGTCCCTGCCGTCAGATTTGCCCCGGTCGTCTATTTCAATCGCATCTGCCACATGTGGAGGTTATATGTGCCGGCCGGTCCTGCCGAGACCCGGGTAACCCTCTCCTTACACGTCTATCGTTTCCAGGAGGCGGCACCCCTCGGCGCCCTCTCGGCGCTCCCCCGGACAGAAGGTGACCATGGAAGGCATCCTCGCCCTCGTCGTCGTGTCACTCCTCGCCGCGTTCTGCGTGCGCTGGGTCGCGGTGCGGCTCCGGCTGCCCATGCCCACCAGGGTCGCGGTGCTCACCGTGTTCGTCCTGGTCGTGCTGACGTTGTACGGAGACCACCTGCGCACTTGAGTGAACGCTCAACGGATTCGTGCGGCGCGTCCCGAACCAACCGCCCGGGAAGAGAGTCATAACTGGCGAAACCGGCTTCACGCCCGTTCCCCGTCCGCCCGGCGGGGAGCGGTACCCCGTCCGGCGAGGCCGGCCCGAGCGAGGGAGTGCACACGTGCCGCTGCCGCATCCCGCGACCGCGATCCAGGGGACCGGCGGCGCGATCGCCCCGCATCTGAGACGGCTGCTGGAGTTCGTCGAGCCCGACCGGGACGACGTCTGCCTGGACGTGTCGCGCGGCCACGGCCCGATGCCCGCCGCGCTCGGCCCGCAGGTGCGCCACCTGACCGCCGTGGACGCGATGCCCGCGCCCGCCGACCCCGCGCCCGGCACGTCGCGGCGCATGGCCACCGTCGAGTTCGGCACTGGACCGGTCCGCATCACCGACGGCGACTCGCCGCCCCCGACCACCCGCAGCGGCCACGCCACCCGCGGAGCCGCCACGACCCGCGAGGATCCGCGTCCCCGCACGCTCGACCCCGACCGTCCGACGATCAAGGCCGACGCCACCGCGCTGCCGTACAGGGACAACACGTTCTCCCTGGTGACGGCCCGTTTCTCGCTCTACAACCTGGGCGACCCCGATCATGTGCTGCGCGAGCTGCTGCGGGTGTGCCGCCCCGGCGGACGCGTGATCATCGCCGATCTGGTCCGCGGCAACCTCGCCGCCCCCGACCGGGACCGGATCGAGCGGCTGCGCGACCCCGACCATCCCGGCACCCCGTCCATCGCCCGGCTCACCGAGATGATCACTTCGGCGGGCGGGAGCATCCGCCGCCTGGACGTGTTCACCGTGGAGCGTCCGGTGGAGCCGTGGCTCGCGGGGGCGTGCGACGACGTGACGGCCGAGCGGATCCGCACGGCCCTCGTGGACGAGGTGGACGGCGGCCCGAAGACCGGCGCGAAACCCCGCATCATCGGCGGCGAGCTGTGGTTCACCCAGTCGTGGGCGCACGTCGCCGCCGAACCGATCCCCTGACGGGCTCCTGGCGGGTCAGGGAACCAGGACGGCGGCGCCGGTGAAGCGGTCCGCGGCCAGGTCGGCGAGGGCGCGGTCGGCGTCGTCCAGCGCGTACTCGCGGGTCGTGACGGCGACGTCCAGGCGGGCGGCCAGCGTGAGGAACTCCTCGCCGTCCGCGCGGGTGTTCGCGGTCACCGACCGGACCTGGCGCTCCTGGAACAGGTGCCGCTGGTAGTCCAGGGACGGGACGTCGCTCAGGTGGATGCCCGCGATGGCGCACGTCCCGCCGCGGTCGAGGCGTTCCAGCGCCGCCGGGACCAGCTCCCCCGCGGGCGCGAAGATGATCGCCGAATCGAGCGGAACGGGGGCGGCGTCGAACGAGTCACCCGCCCAGGAGGCACCAAGCTCACGAGCGAGCTCGCGGGCGGCGGGACTACGCGTGAAAACGTGCACCTCCGCGCCTTCGGCGATGGCGATCTGCGCGGCGAGGTGCGCGGACCCGCCGAACCCCCAGATGCCGAGCCGCCCGCCGGGCGGGACGCCTGCGCGGCGCAGCGCCCGGTAGCCGATGATGCCCGCGCACAGCAGCGGCGCCGCGCGGACGTCGTCCAGCTCGGGCGGCAGCGCATAGGCGTAGGCGTCGACGGCCAGGGCGTATTCGGCGTATCCGCCGTGCGCGTCCCAGCCGGTGTAGACGGACGAGGGGCACAGGTTCTCGGCGCCGCGGCGGCAGAACCGGCACGCTCCGCACGTCCCGCGCAGCCAGGCCACGCCGACGCGGTCTCCCGCCCCGTGCAGGGCACCGGCTCCGGCGGTGACGACCTCGGCGACGATCTCGTGGCCCGGTGTCACGCCGGGCAGGTGGACGGGCAGGTCCCCTTCGGCGACGTGCAGGTCCGTCCGGCAGACGCCGCAGGCCAGGACGCGTACCAGCAACTCGCCCGGCCCGGGGGACGGCACGTCGCGGTCGGCGCGGCGAAGCGGGCCCGACGCGATCGGAGCCGGGGTCTGGACCGCCCAGGCGCGCATGAGGTCAGGGCGTCAGTGGGAGCTCGAACCAGACGGCCTTGCCGTCGGACGTCGGCCGGGCGCCCCAGCGGGTGGCGAGCTGGTCGACGAGGTAGAGGCCGCGCCCGCCCTCGTCGGTCTCGCCCGCGCTGCGGATGCGCGGCAGCCGCATGTCGGAGTCGAACACCTCGACCCAGATCGCGTCCGCGCCGCGCCGCAGGCGGAGCCGGAACTCCTTGGTCGGCGGCTCGCGGCGGCCGAGGTCGGCGCCGAGGTTCCAGTCGTTCTCGTCGAACGGCCCGCCGTCGAACGAGTTCCCATCGAAGGGGCCGCCATCGAACGAGCCGCCCTCGAAGGGATCGCCGTCGAGCGGGCCCGCGCCGTACTCGGTGTTGAACTGGACGGCCGGCGGCGCGCCGAGCGGCTCCCCGCCGCGCCCCCGCTGCCCGGCCGGGACCGGGACGACCATCTCGCGGCGCGGCGCCGGGGTGGCGGTGGCGTGCAGGACGACGTTCGTGACGACCTCGGACACCAGGAGGCACGCCAGCTCGGACTGCTCGTCCAGCATCCCCCAGGACGCGAACGCGTCGGCGGCCATCCGGCGGGCCTCCGACACCATGATCGGCTCGGCGCTGAAGGTGCGCTCCTGGACGGCCAGCTCGTCGCCGGCGGTGCGGATCACGACGATCGCGACGTCGTCGTCGACGTCGCCGGGGACGGCCTCGTAGGCGGCGTTCGCGATCGTCTCGACGCCGCTCCGCGCGACCCTGGCGACGGCCGCGCGGACCCTCTCCCGCGACTCCTCGCGCGTGAAGTGCTCGCCGTCGTCCCTGGGCCTGCGGTCGATGAGCCCGTCGGTGTAGAGGACGAGCGTGGAGCCGGGCTTCAGCTCCGTCGTCTCCTCGTTGAACAGGATCTCGCCGCCCATGCCGGGGGCGCGGAGGCCGAGCATGCCGCCCTGGCTCTCGAACGTCAGCTCGCTGACCTCGCCGTCGACGATCAGCATCGGCGGGTCGTGCCCGGCGTTGGCGAACTCCAGCACCCGCGACCACGCGTCGTACACGAAGTAGGTGCAGGACACGAGCGGCGGGCGGACGAGGTCGTCGCTGTTCCAGCCGGACCGCATCCGCTCGGGCCGCGTCATCGTGCGGACCCACTCGTCCAGCTTGCGGAGGATGTCGGCGGGGGGCTTGTCGTCCTGCGCGAAGGCGCGGAGCGCGGCGCGGAGCTGGCCCATCACGGCGGCGGCGCGGGCCCCGCGGCCCTCGACGTCGCCGATGACGAGCCCGACGCGGCCCGCCGACAGCGGGATCACGTCGTACCAGTCGCCGCCGACCTGGGTCTGGATGCCGTGCCCGTGCGATTCCAGCGGGCGGGCCGGCTCGTACCGCCAGGCGATCTGGAGGCCGTCCAGCCGGGGCGGCCGGTCGCCGGGCAGCAGGTGCTTCTGGAACGCGAGCGCGGTGTCGCGCTCCTCCTCGAACAGCAGCGCGTTGTCGACGGCGAGCGCGACGCGGCTGGCGATGGCGCCGAGCAGGTCGCGGTCGAAGCCGTCGTAGTGCGGGTCGGGCCGCTTGGACAGGTTCGACAGCGCGAGGCTCATCACGCCGAGCAGCTCACCGCGCACCAGCAGCGGCGCGGAGATCACCGAGGTGATGCCCATGGCGTCGCCGAGCCGCTTGGACGACTCGTTCGGCGCGGAGAACCGGTGCTGGACCATGTCCTCGACGAGGACGGCGTCGCGGCGGCTCATCGCCTTCTCGCTGAAGTGCCCGGGCGGGTAGTGGACGGGTTCGCCGACCTCCGCCCACGTGCCGGGCGGCGGCTCCCACCCGCCCGCGTGCCGGGACACGCGCCGGTAGAGCCGGTCGCCGCTGTAGAGGTCGATGAAGCAGTGGTCGGCGAACTGCGGGACGAGCGTGTCGGCGACGCGGCGGAGCGTGCTCTCCAGCTCCAGGGACCCGGCGAGCCGTTCGCCGATGCGCTCCATCAGGCCGTAGCGGTCCTGCTCGCGCTGGTTGGAGCGGAGCGCCTCGCGCGCGAAGATGACGACGCCGTCGACGGCGCCGGACGGGTGGCGCAGCGGCACGGCGTGCGCACGCGTGTAGACGGTGGTGCCGTCTATGCGCAGGTTGCAGAACGTGCCCTCCCACACGCCGCCCTTGAGGACGTGCTTGGCCAGCTCGGTCGCCTGCTCGTGGTCTTCTTCGGCGATGCCCAGGGAGAGGATGGAGTGGCCGATGATCTCGTCGCCGCCGAAGCCGAACAGCTGGCGGGCGAACGCGTTGCCGTAGATGACGTTGCTGAAGCGGTCGCAGACGATGACCGCCATCTCCATCTGGTTGAGGACGGTCTCGGGCGGCAGATGCGCCTCGTCAGGCGCTTCCCCCCAGTGATTCATCTCCCCATCCCGATAACAGTAGCGAGCCCGCCGGTGACCGCTCTCTCCCGGCCCGGCCACCCGCCGCCACCCGAATCGATGATCACCGGGCGTCGCGGCGCGGCTGCCGCGTGTACCTCTTCCGTCGTATTGAACGACGAACCCGCCGCCGGGATACGCCCGAAAGGCCCGCTGGTATGGAGATCTTCGGTATAAACCGTCGAGACGGCACCCCGTGCGTCCACCTGCACGCCCGCCTGCGCGCCCGCACGGACCCCCGTAGCAAGCACGCCCGCGGTGTCAGCGCCTGCTGACGAAGACGTGTTCGGCGATGTCGCGCGGCAGTTCCGTCGCGGGACCGTCGGCCTCGTCGTCACTGATCACCTGCACCCCGTCATCGGTCGCCCGAAGCGTCACCTCTCGTCCCGGTTGTATCCCTATTTGCTTGAGTCTAAGCATCAGGTCGCTGTCGCTCTGCACCTGCTCGCTGATCCGCCGGATCACGGCGCCGGCGCCCCCGGGGCTGGCCACGGCGGTCATCACCGACAGCGGTGCGGAGTCGGCGTCGTCCCCGTGTCCGCCCAGCTCGTCCAGGCCGGGGATCGGGTTGCCGTGCGGGCAGGTGGTCGGGTTGTCGAGCAGGGAGACGAGGCGGCGCTCCACGTCCTCCGACATCACGTGCTCCCAGCGGCACGCCTCGATGTGGACGTCCTCCCAGGGCAGCCCGATCACGTTGACCAGCAGACATTCGGCGAGCCTGTGCTTGCGCATCACCCGGGTGGCGAGACCGCGGCCGTTCTCGGTCAGTTCGAGATGCCGATCGCCCTCGACCCGCAGCAGCCCGTCGCGCTCCATCCGCGCGACCGTCTGGCTCACCGTCGGGCCGCTCTGGGAGAGCCGCTCCGCGATGCGCGCGCGAAGAGGGATGATCCCCTCTTCTTCGAGCTCGAAAACCGTCCGGAGATACATCTCCGTGGTATCGATCAGGCCGTGTGAGGTCACAGCTCCCTCCAGTCTTATGAGCAGGAGTCTACTTGCTCGGACCTCGCAACGCCGGGCCCGGCGAATATCCCCCTGCGGCCGGGTAAGGGGAACACGAGATGAACGCGAGAACTTCCCTGGACGCCGCTCCCTTCCTGCCGGACACGGCCGAAGGGCGCTCTGATCTCGACGAGCTGCGCCGCGCGGCGGCCGGCTGCCGGGGCTGCGGCCTTTACGAGAACGCCACGCAGACCGTCTTCGGCGAGGGCTCGCCGGGCGGACGGGTCATGTTCGTCGGCGAGCAGCCAGGCGACCAGGAGGACCGCAAGGGGCATCCGTTCGTCGGCCCGGCCGGACGCGTCCTCGACCGGGCGCTCGCGGAGGCGGGCATCGAGCGCGGCGACGTCTACGTGACCAACGCCGTCAAGCACTTCAAGTTCAAGCGGCAGGAGGGCGGCGGGAAGCGGCGCATCCACGAGCCGCCGAGCGCGGCCGAGGTCCGCGCGTGCCGTCCCTGGCTGCTGGCGGAGATGCGGCTCCTGGACCCGGACGTCGTGGTCGTGTTGGGCGCCACGGCGGGCAAGGCGCTGTTCGGCTCGTCGTTCCGGGTGACCAAGCAGCGCGGGCGCCTGCTCCCGCTCCCCGATCTGGAGAAGATCGGCACCCCGGCCGCGGGGCGCGAACTCGGTGCCGAGCCGCCGGAGCGGGCCGACACGCAGATCGTCGCGACGATCCATCCGTCCGCCGTGCTGCGCGCCGAGGACCGCGACGCGATGTACGCCGGATTCCTCGACGACCTCAAGGTGGTCGCGTCGGCTCTCGGTTAGTCGCGTCGGCTCTTGGCTAACGGGCCTTCGGCCGTGCGGGTGTCGTAGCGGAGCAGCGCCGGGACGGCGAACGCGGCCACGACGACAAGGACGGCGCAGGCCAGCCCGCCGCCCACCCAGGACGCGGTGGCCCCGGTGACGCTGGCGGTCGCGCCCGCCCGGACGTCCCCGAGCCGCGGCCCGCCCGCGACGACGACGGTGAAGACGCCCTGCAGGCGGCCGCGCATCTCGTCCGGCGCGTACGTCTGGAGCATCGACTGGCGGAAGACCGCCGACACCAGGTCGGCCGCGCCGCCGACGGCGAGCAGCGCGACCGCGAGCCACAGCCGTCCGGTCAGCCCGGACACGGCCACCGCGAGACCCCAGACCACGATGGACACGACGAGCGCGATGCCCTGCCTGCGCACGCGTCCGATCCAGCCGGACGACAGCCCGCCGAGGAACGCTCCGATCGCGATGGCGGCGAACAGGTACCCGACCGCGCCCTCGCCGCCGAACCGCGTCTCGGCCACCTCGGGGAACAGGGCGCGCGGCATCGCGACCGCCATCGCGATGATGTCCACGACGAACGACATCATCAGCACCGGCTGCCCGGCCAGGTAGCGCAGGCCGTCGAACACCGACCGCAGGCCCGGCGCCCCGACGACGTCGCCGAGCGGCGGTATCGCCGGAAGGCGGAGCGCGGCGTAGAGGGCGACGGTGAAGAGCACGGCGTCGAACGCGTAGGCCGCGCCGTAGTCCCAGCGGGCCAGGAGCACTCCGGCGAACAGCGGGCCGGCGAGCATCCCGAACGTGCTGGCGGTGAAGGCGAGCGTGTTGGCGGCGGGGACGAGCGGCCTGTCGATCAGCCGGGGGATGATCGCGCTGCGGGTCGGCGAGGCCACCGCGAACCCGACGGCCTGGAGCGCCACCACGGCCATGATCAGCGTGAGGCTCCCGATGCCGAGGAGCGCCTGCACGAGCAGGAGCAGCGTCGCCCCCCACATCACGCAGGACGACACGAACAGCAGCCTGCGCCGGTCCATGTGGTCGGCGACCGCGCCGCCCCACAGCCCGAACACGATCAGCGGGACGAGGTTGACGAAGCCGAGCACGCCGACCCAGAGCGACGACCTCGTCATGTCGTACACCTGGACGGGGACGGCGACGGCGGTGACCTGGAACCCGACGAAGGACACGCCCTGCCCGAGCCACAGCCGCCGGAACGCGGGGTTCGCCAGCGGGCGCCTGTCGATCGCCAGGCTCCGCAGCCGGCCGCGGAGCCCGGTCGCGCGCCGTTTCCCCGGACGCTCGGACCGGCCGGGATCCTCGGGCTCGGCGTCCGCGTCCTGGGGGGTCTCGGAGCTGTCAGGAGTGTGGGCGGGGGTCGGCTGCTGTTCCGGGGTCACGGAGACAGTCTCTCCATCACCCACTCCCCCTGCTCGCCCCGGGCCGCCCGCCGGTAGCGGATCCGGTCGTGGAGGCGGTCGCGGCGCCCCTGCCAGAACTCGATCGACTCCGGGACGAGGCGGTAGCCGCCCCAGAATTCCGGCAGCGGGATGCCGCCCCCCAGCGGCGCGGGCGCGTCCGGCGGCTCCTCGGGCCAGCGTTCGGCCAGCTCGGCGAAGCGCCGCTCCAGGACGTCCCGTCCCGGGATGACGCCCGACTGCCGCTCGCTCGCCCACGCGCCGAGCCGCGAACCGTACGGGCGCGTCCGGAAGTAGGCGGCCGACTCGTCCCGCGACAGCTCGTCGACCGGGCCCGCGACGCGGACCTGCCGGTGCATCGCGTGCCAGGGGAACACGAGCGCCCCCCGCGGGTTCTCCGCGAGGTCGCGGCCCTTCCGCGACGTCAGGTTCGTGAAGAAGCGGAAACCCTGCGGCCCGTACCCCTTCAGCAGGACGGTCCGCGCGCTCGGCATCCCGTCCCCGGACGCCGTGGCCAGCACCATCGCGTTCGGCTCGGGCAGCCCGAACGCGTGCACGTCGGCGAACCAGCCGGCGAACAGGGCGAGCGGGTCGGCAGGGAGCGCCAACTCGGACAATTCGCCCCCCTCGTAGGATCTCCGGAGCCGGGCCGGATCGGGCGTTGGGGCATCCACAGCGTCAGAGCCTCTCACCTGGGCCTTGTGCAACTCGCACGACCCCTGGGTACTGGTCGGTAAAACCGACAGGGTTCAATGGCACGGCACCGCCTTATCACTCTTGGAGACGAAAGGCAGGACGACATGTCCGACTTCAAACCCGGTCTCGAGGGGGTCGTGGCCTTCGAGACCGAGATCGCCGAACCGGACAAGGAGGGCGGCGCCCTCCGCTACCGGGGCGTCGACATCGAGGATCTCGTCGGCCGCGTCTCCTTCGGCGACGCGTGGGGCCTCCTGGTCGACGACAGCTTCGACCCCGGGCTGACCCCCGCCGAGCCGCACGTCCTGCCGGTCACGTCCGGCGACGTGCGGGTGGACGTGCAGAGCGCCCTCCCCACC
>NZ_VCKW01000013.1 GCF_005889715.1 Actinomadura soli | reverse complement strand
GGCCGGGCGGGTGCCGGTGGCGATGACGACCCGGTCGGCGGTGACCTTCTGCTCGCGGTCGCCGTTGCTGATGATCCCGACCACGTTCGGTTCGAGGAACCGGCCGAAGCCGGGCAGGACGGCGACGCGGTTGCGGGCGAGCTGGCTGCGGACGACGTCGGTCTCCCGGCCGATGACGTGCTGGGTCCGCATGCCGAGATCGGCGACCGTGATGTCCTCCTTGACCCGGTAGCTCTGGCCGTAGAGCTCGCGCTGGTTGAGGCCGGTGAGGTACAGGACGGCCTCACGGAGCGTCTTGGACGGGATCGTCCCGGTGTTGATGCAGACGCCGCCGATCATGTCGCGGCGGTCGACGATGCCGACCTTGCGGCCCAGCTTGGCGGCGGCGATGGCGGCGCGCTGCCCGCCGGGGCCCGAACCGAGGACGAGGAGATCGAAGTCATTCACGTCTCCCAGTCTGACGGGCCGCGGCCGTCTCCATAAAGGGCTTTCGCTCAGGATCGGCCCGTGATCAGGCTCTCGGCCCGTCGGTGATCAGGCTCTCGGGCCGTCCGTGATCAGGCTCTCGGGCGGTTCGTGATCAGGCTGTCGGCCAGTGCGTCCAGGCCGGTCTTGATGCGGGCCAGGGGCATGCCTCGGGTGCGGCGCTGGTAGAGGAACAGGTTCGCGGCGAAGGGCGCGAGGAGCGCGTCGGCGAGGTAGGCGGTGTCCGCGGCGGGACGGATCTCGCTGAGCAGCAACGCCAGGTGCCGGTGGTACAGGCCGTAGGAGCCGTCCCGGAAGCGGGCGTCGGACGGGCCCGACTCGGCCATGAGCAGGAGGTCCGCCTGGGCCTCGGTGCGGTCGGCCAGGGCGTGCAGGAACGCGCGGAGGCGGTCGGACGGGTCCGCGCCGGGCCCGAGCGGCGGTGGGCCCTGGATGAACGCGGCCTGGAAGTCGCGCTCCCGCTCGTCGATCACGGCGTAGACGAGGCGGGCGCGGTCGCCGAAGCGGCGGTAGACGGTGCCGACGCCGACGCCGGCGGCGCGGGCGACCTCGTCCATGGAGACGGCCTCGGGGCCGCGGGTGGCGATCATCTCGGCGGCGGCGCGGATGATGCGGCGCCGGTTGAGCGCCGCGTCCGCGCGCTCGACGGGCGGGCTTCCCACGACCGGCAGCTCGCGCATTCCGTCCCCTCTCGGCACAGCACAGCAGACTAACCGGACTTGTATCCGGAGAATTCTCCGGTTAACCTCGCTAAGCGGAAACTTCTCCTATTAGTACCGGAGGCTTGGAATGTCGGCTGAGCTTGCAGGACGCGCCGCCCTGGTGACCGGAGGCGGGCGCGGCATCGGCGCCGCGATCGCGCTGCGGCTGGCGCGGGAGGGCGCGGACGTCGCCGTGACGTACGTGCGGGCCCCGCAACGGGCGGCCGAGATCGTGCGCGGGATCGAGGCGGCCGGGCGGCGCGGGCTGGCGATAGCCGCCGACGCGTCCGACCCCGCGGCCGCGACCGGGGCCGTGGATCGGGCGGCGGCGGAGTTCGGACGGCTCGACATCCTGGTCAACAACGCCGGGATCGCGCCGTACGGGCCGCTGGAGGACGTCACCGCCGAGGAGCTCGACCTGACCCTCGCGCTGCACGTCCGCGCGGCGTTCGTGGCGGCGCAGGCGGCGGCCCGCCATCTCGGGCCGGGCGGGCGGATCGTCAACATCGGCAGCAGCCTCGCCGAGCGCGTCCCCTACCCCGGTTGGACGCTCTACGCCATGAGCAAGTCGGCGCTGACCGGGCTGACCCGGGGCCTGGCGCGCGATCTCGGGCCGCGCGGGATCACCGCGAACGTCGTCCAGCCGGGTTCGACCGACACCGAGATGAATCCGGCCGACTCGCCCGACGCCGAGTTCGAGCGGGGGTTCACGGCGCTCGGCCGGTACGGGCGCGCGGAGGAGATCGCCGCGATGGTCGCGCACCTGGCGGGCCCGGGCGGCGACTACGTGACGGGGGCGGCGATCGCCGTGGACGGGGGGTACGCGGCCTGATGGCCTGGGTGCTGCTGGTCGTCGCCTCCCTGATGGAGCTGGTGTGGGCGACGGCGCTGAAGGAGTCGGACGGCCTGACGAAGCTCTGGCCGACGGTCATCGGGCTGTCGGTCGCGGTCCTCAGCGTGGTGGTGCTGTCGCTGTCGCTGCGGGTGCTGCCGGTCGGCACGGCCTACGCGATCTTCGTCGGGCTGGGCGCGGTCGGGGTCGCGGTGGCGGGCATGGTCGCGTTCAGCGAGAGCGCGTCGCCCGTCCGGCTGGGGTTCCTCGCGCTCATCCTCGTCGGCGTCGTCGGCCTGCAAGTGGTGGAGGACTCGTAGGCCCGGCCCCCATCGGGCACAGTAAAGGCATGGCCACGGAGATGCTGGGGATCGACATCGGCGGGTCGGGGATCAAGGGCGCGCCCGTCGATCTGGCGGACGGCTCGTTCACCCGCGACCGGTTCCGGGTGGACACGCCGCAGCCGTCCAAGCCGAAGGCGGTCGTGAAGGTCGTCCGCGAGATCGTGGAGCATTTCGGGTGGGACGGCCCGGTCGGCGTCACCTATCCCGGGGTGGTGATCGACGGCGTGACGCTGTCGGCGGCGAACGTGTCCAAGCACTGGATCGGGCTGGACGCGGCGTCCATGTTCGCGGACGAGACCGGGCGGGACGTGACGCTGCTCAACGACGCCGACGCCGCCGGGCTCGCCGAGATGCGGCTCGGCGCGGGACGCGGCCGCGGCGGGACCGTCGTGGTGCTCACGCTCGGGACCGGCATCGGCAGCGCCCTGTTCACCGGCGGCGTCCTCGTCCCGAACACCGAGTTCGGGCACTTGGAGATCGGCGGGCGGGACGCCGAGGAGCGCGCGTCCGCCAAGGCCCGGGAGGACGAGGGACTCGGCTGGGAGAAGTGGGCGAAGCGGCTCGGCGTGTACCTGCGGCACCTGGAGGCGCTGATCTCCCCGTCATTGATCATCCTCGGCGGCGGGGTGAGCAGGCGGTCCGCGCAGTTCGTCCCGCTCATCACGGGGGTGCGGGCGGAGATCGTGCCGGCGCGGCTGGTGAACAACGCGGGCATCGTGGGCGCGGCCATGGCGGCGGCCCGGACGCAGTCCGTTTCTAAGGTCTGAGCCGCACCGTCGCGATCTCCCACGGGCGCAGCGCCAGCGCGGCCGACCCGTCGTGGACGTCGATGGGCAGCCCGGGACGTCCACGCAGGTCGACGCGGGTGGCCTCGGTGAACGCGCCGCGCAGGACGGCGGTCGTGGGCTCGTCGGACTGGGCGACCATCCGGGTCTCGATCCAGCCGTCGCGTGACCGGAGGGAGGTCATGACGACGCCGTCGCCCGAGATCGCGACACCCTCGCGGGACGGCGGAGCGGGCGCGGTGGCATGTCCGTAGCCGACGGCGGTGAGCAGGTCGTGCCGGTACGCCTCGGCCGCGCGGAGGACGTCGGCGCCGGGACGCCCGCCGCCGCACGGCATGATCGCGAAACCGGCCGTCCGGAGGCCCCGGCACTGGGCCGTCGGGGTCGGGAGCTGCGGACCGGCGGGCTGGTCGCGGTGGGCGTTGCGGTCCCGCGACAGGTAGCCGATCGAGCGGAGCAACGTGAGCGCCATCTCCCGTCCGCCGCCGGTGATCTCGTACTCGGTGGCGTGCTCCAGCAGGACGGCGAGCCCGCCTGCGGCCACGAATCCGGACGCCGGGTACGTCGGGACGGGACGCTCCCCGAAACCTCCCTCGGCCGTCAGCCCGCGCTCGGTGATCGCGAACTGGCCTTCGGCGAACGACGAGGCGGCCTGGCGCGGCAGCGGTACGTGCAGGCGGACGCGGTGGTCTTCGCAGCGGTTGTCGAACGTGACGCGCAGCCGCAGGAAGGGCTCGCCCGCGCGGAGTTCGGCCCGGGTGGTGACGGTCACGTCCTCCTCGGCGTCTGAGCGGGCGTCGCCTTCGACGTGTCCAGACGCGGGCCAGCGGTAGGTCCGGACGATGTCGTACGCGGCCAGCAGCGGGCCGCTCCAGACGGGCTCGACGTGCACGGTCAGCGGGTCCTCGATGACGCGGTCGGCGGCGGGCGGGGCGTAGTTGTAGGAGTCTCCGAGGTCGCCGCCGTCCACGATCCGTCCTGCGCCTTCGATGACCTGGCCGGACGGGGTGCGGAGGCTGAGCGTGCCGTCCTCGCGGATCTCCGCGCGCAGCAGCCCGTTGTCCAGGACGTTCCCGCCGGCCGTGACCGGGCCGTCCGGAGCGGGCGAACCGGCAGCCGGGGTCACCGTCGTCAAGCCCAGCGCGGGCACCTCGACGAGCGCGGCGACGGTGCGGCGCGGGTCGGCCAGGATCCGGACGCGCCACTCCCCCTCCGCCCCGCGCAGCGCCTCGCGCACGTCGCCGACGTCGAACGGGGCGTCGGCCCGGGACGTCACGTGGAAAGTGAGCGTGCGGTCGTCCCGCGACACCGACCAGTCGCGGATCTCCTGCCCGAACAGCACCCGCCCGTACACGCGCTCCAGGACGATGGGCAGGTCGGAGGCCGGATGGACGGCGTCGTCCAGCACGGTCGGCGCGATGTCGAGTGTCTGCGCGGGCACGGGACGCCCGTCGCCCGTGACGAGCCCCGGCCCCCCTTCCGGCGCCGGGACGTCCACGGTGATCAGGCCGGTGCGGGCCGCCGGGGTCGGGTTGAACACCAGGTGCGAGCCGAGCGGCACGGACGCGGCGCGCTCGGCGGTGACGAGGTCGCAGACGGCGCGTCCGAGCTGCTCCGCCTCCGCCATGTGCGCCGCGACCTGCTCGGCGGTCTCGTCGCTGCCGCAGCCGGTCACGGAGTCGTGGCAGCTCGTCTCGATGAGCCGCCGCCATGCCAGGTCGAGGAACGTCCGGGCCGATGAATCCGAACCGCGGCCCGCGTACCAGAGGGCGGTCAGCGGTTCGGCGTACCGCTCGACGAGCCGCTCGGCACGTCCCAGCAGCTGCTTGAGCCGGACGCGGGCGGAGATCACGCCGGGGAGGATGTTCGCGCGGGCGTGCGACCGCAGTTCGCCCCGGACGTGGAGCAGCCCGTCCACGGACGTCGTCTCCCCCGCGAAGTACCCGGCGAGGGTGTCGAGGCGCATGCCGGGGCCGGCGCCCGAGATCCGGTCGGCGAGGTCGGCGGCGGGCGCGGTGTGGTCGGCTCCGTACATGGCCAGCAGCGGCCCGCCGCGCGGATACCAGCGGCCCATCGCCTCGGCGAAACCGGCGGCGCGGCCCGGGAGCAGCGACGCACCGTCCTCCAGCCCCCGCCCACCACCATCCAACGGACGAGCTCCGCTCGACGGCCCGTGCCCGAACTCCTCGAACATCGAGGCGGCGTTGCCGTAGCCGCCCTCGGGCAGGTACTGGGTCCGGATCGCGGTCCCGTCCGGGGCCTCCCAGGCGAACGCGTGCGACCGGACGCGGTCGGGCACGCCGCGCCACACGCACGCGTGCTCGATCCCCGCCAGCTTCAGGATCTGCGGCGTCTGCGCGCAATGCCCGAACTGGTCGGGCAGGTAGCCGACCATCATCACGGCGCCCAGCTCCTCCGCGCGCCGCATCCCGAGCTCCAGGTTGCGGACGATGTTCTCCCCGGAGGACAGGAACTCGTCGTGCAGGATCTGCCAGGGCCCGACGGCCAGCCGCCCCTCGGTGACCAGCGCGGCCACGCGCGCGCGCCGCTCCGGACGGATCTCCAGGTAGTCGTCGACCGCCGCCATCTGCCCGTCCAGCGTGAAACGCCAGCGCGGGTCGGCGTCCATACGGTCGAGGACGCCGTCGAGCAGCGACACGAGCCGGAGCCGGAAACGCTGGAACGGCAGGTACCACTCGCGGTCCCAGTGGGTGTGGGGGACGACGACGATCTCGGGGGACGCCACCCGCCCCGCGGCCTCTACCCGCACAGTGCGATCACCTCGTTCTCATGGGTTTCCAGGCGGTGCATTCCCGGGCCGTCCGCCGGCATCCGGACGCGGTCGCCCCGGACGGCGGCGCGCCGCCCGTCCGGCCGGACGAGGACGGTCCCGTCCGCGCCGATCGCGATCAGCTCCCCGTCGACGCGCAGCAGGACGGGCGCGTCCGGCCCGGCGGAGATCGACGTGCGGCCCGCCGCGAGGCCGCCCAGCACGCCCGCCGCACCGTCGTCCTCGGCGAGGACCCAGGTGACGGGCTCGCCGACGTTCTTGAACTGGTCCGGGTCGTGGAAGTCGCTGCCGCCGAGCGGGACGACGCCGCCCGGACGCCACACGTCCGCCCATGCCAGCGGCGCGCCCCAGCGCCGGTCCCACCAGGTCGGATGCCAGATCTCGGCGAACCTGGGCCGGGACGCGGCGGGCAGCGGGTGGCGCCAGGCGCAGTCGCCGCTCAGCGGATGGTTGATCGACATGAGCCCGCCGCGCGCGTCGGCGAACGCGGCCCAGTCGGCGCTCGGCCGCCGGAAGTCGACCCAGCCGGTGTCGCCGAACACGTTCGCGTGCCCGAGGTCGGTGGTGACCTCCTGGCCGGGCAGCAGCGTGATCCCGGCGTGCGCCCCGGCGGCGGGCAGCCCGGGATGGTGGCTGACGGTGTTGTGGTCGGTGACGGCGAGGAAGTCCAGCCCGCGGGACGCGGCGAGACACGCCAGTTCGTGGACGGTGAGCGTCCCGTCGCTGTGGACGGTGTGGGAGTGCAGATCACCGGCGAGCCAGCGCATCCCGTCCGATGCGGGCAGGTCACGGCGCGGCGGGCGTTCCGGACGCGGCGGAGGCGTCTCGTCAGGCCGTGGTGGAAGCGCCCCGGAACAGGTGACCTTGACCTCGTACGGGACGCCGTCGGGCGGTATCCGGTGCAGGCCGAGCCAGACGTGCCACGTGCCCGGTTCCAGTTCCCCTGGCAGGTACCCAGGCGTCGCCCACTCGGCGGTCACCGTGTACTGGCGGCGTGCCCCGCCGGACCAGCCCCGGAACCCGTCCGGGCCGTGGCAGCCCAGGTCGATGACGCCTCCCTCGAAGGACAGCTCGACCGTGATCGACGCCGTGCCGGACGGGACGTCGATGGGCAGTTCGCGGAGCCCTCGCTCCAGGCGGTCCTCCAGGCTCCAGCGCCCCCGATGCACGGTCACCGTCATCCCTGTCCTCCGTCCTTGATCGTCGGAGCCATCGCGGGCGCCGCCGCCGTCACCAGTTCGCCGTCCCGGTAGAGCAGGACGCGGCCGGGGCGCGGCACCGCCCAGCCCTCGGTGCCCGGCTCGGGCTCGCTGCCCTCCGCCACGACGACGCGCACCGGTCCGCCCTCCCCGTCCAGGGTCACCAGCGAGGACCCGCCCAGGTGCTCGATGACGGACACCGTCCCGCCGAACGCGCCGCCCGCCGGATCGGCGGGGACCTCGCTGAAGTCAAGGTATTCGGGTCGTACCCCGCACACGACGTCCGTTCCGTCCGGAATTTCCCCCCGCACGTCATCCGGGACGGGCAGCCGCGCCCCCGCGACGGTGACGGACGCGTCCCGGACGGTCCCCGGAAGCAGGTTCATCGGCGTGGATCCGATGAACGCGGCGACGAAGAGGTTCGCGGGCCGCCGGAACACCTCGACCGGCGTGCCGAGCTGCCGGATCCGCCCGGCCTCCATGACCGCGATCCGGTCGGCGAGCGCGAGCGCCTCCGCCTGGTCGTGGGTGACGAAGACGGTGGTGACCCCGAGGTGCAGCTGGAGCCGTTTGAGCTGTGTGCGGGCCTCCAGCCGGAGCCGCGCGTCCAGGTTCGACAGCGGCTCGTCCAGCAGGAAGATCCGCGGTTCGGCGACCAGCGCGCGGGCCAGCGCGACCCGCTGCTGCTGGCCGCCGGAGAGTTCGGCGGGACGACGCCCGTCCAAGCCCAGCAGGCCGAGGAGGCCTGCGGCGTCCTTGGCCCGGCGGTAACGGTCCGCCCGGGCGGCCCTCTTGACGCGCAGCGGATACGCGATGTTGTCCAGGACGTTGATGTGCGGGAACAGCGCGTAGTCCTGGAACACCATGCCGACGTCGCGGCGTCCGGGAGGCAACCTCGTCACGTCGGAGCCGGCGAGCCGGATCGTCCCGTCGGTCGCGGTCTCCAGCCCGGCGATCGTGCGCAGCAGCGTCGTCTTCCCGCAGCCGGACGGGCCGAGCAGCGCGAAGAACTCGCCCTCCGCCACGTCGAGGTCGAGCGCGTCCAGAGCCCGGACGCCGCCCGGGTACACCTTCGTCAGCCCCCGGATCGTGATGTCGGCCATCAGCGCTTGATCCCTCCGTGGAAGCGGAATCCGTAGCGGCGGCTCACGAACAGGTACATGAGCACGACCGGCAGCGAGTACAGCAGCGAGAACGTGGAGATCAGCGGCAGGTCCGGCTGGCCGCCCTCGGTGTAGAAGGTGTACATGATCACCGAGGCCGGGGCCTTGTCCGGGTCGCGGAGCAGGAGGAACGGCATCAGGAAGTCGCCCCAGACCTGCGCGACCGTCCACACCGTGACGGTGGCGAGCCCCGGCCGGATCACCGGGACGACCACGTGCCGCAGGATCTGCAGCGGCGATGCCCCGAACACCCGCGCGGCCTCCTCGTAGGACGTCGGCGTCGCGTCGGTGAAGTCCTTCAGCAGGAAGATCGCCGCCGGGAGCAGCCCGCCGGTCAGCACCAGGATCACGCCGAGCCGCGAGTCGACCAGGTGCAGGTTGAAGGCCAGCAGGAAGATCGGCACCATCGCCGCCGTCCCGGTGATGATGGACGACAGCAGGAGCAGGACGTACAGCAGCGCGTCCCGCCCGGGCACGCGGACGCGGCTCAGCGCGTAGGCCGCCAGCGCCGCCGCCGTGACGACGAGCGCGGCCGTCCCCACGGCGAGCAGCACCGAGTTGCGCAGCGACGCGAGCGCGTACGGGTTGTCCATCAAGAGCTGGAAATTGTGCAGGGTGAACTCGGGCAGCGACGCCGAGATGCCGGGATCGGCGTCGAACGGCGCGAACGCCAGCCAGAGCAGCGGCAGCGAGAAGAACCCGAGGACGGCCGAGACGAACGTGGCCAGCCCGATCCTCCGCAGCACCTCCCGGACGGTCTCGTTCACGCCACCGCCGCCTTCCTGGAGCGGTCGCGCAGGGCGCGCAGGTACAGCAGCGCGATCACCAGGTTGATCAGGATCATGATCAGCGAGATGGCGGCGCCGAAGCCGAGCCGCCCGTCGCCGAGCGCCGTCCGGTACACGTAGACCGACATGATCTCCGACCGTCCGTCCGGGCCCCCGGCCGTGATCAGGAACGGTGTGAAGTCGTTGAACGTCCACAGGCTGACCAGCAGCAGACTCGTCAGGACGTGCCCGCGGATGCGCGGGAGCACCGCGTCCCGCAGCGTCTGCCACGTGGACGCGCCCGCGAGCCGCGCCGTCTCCAGGTGGGACGGCGGCACGTTCCCGATCGCCGCGCCGTACAGCATCATCGAGAACGCGGTGCCGCGCCAGATGTTGAACACGACGATGCACGCCATCGGATGGTCGAGCAGCCATGCCGTGCCCGGCGTGCCGAGAAGGGCGTTGAGGGTGCCGCCGTCGCGGTCCAGCAGCGCGATCCACAGGAACGCGATGACCGACCCCGGCAGGATCCACGCGAGCAGCACCAGCCCCTCCACCAGGCGCCGCAAAAGCCCGCGCCGGTCGCGCATCACCCACGCGATCGCGAACCCGAGGACGGTCTGCCCCAGCACCGCCGACCCGACGACGAACTGCAGCGTCAGCCACAGCGACCGGTGGAAGTCGCCGTCGCCGAGCACGTCGCCGTAGTTGTCCGCGCCGACGAACTTCGGGTCTGACGCCGCGATGCCGGTGAGCCGGTAGTCGGTCGTGCCGAGATACAGCGTCCAGAGGGCGGGGAACACCAGGAACACCGCGATGAGGACCAGCGCGGGCGCGACGAACGCCGCCGCCCGGCCGCGTCCCAGCCCGGCCGCGTCGTCCCCGGCGTCCCGTGGCGCCGGAGGTCCGAGGTCAGCGCGGGGTGACGTTGGCGGCGCCACCGACGATCCCTTCCAGCTTCTTCGCGTATTCGGCGGCGGCCTGGGCGGGGCTCTTGCCCGCCACGACGCTCGCCGTGGCCTCCTGCAACGCCGTCGAAACCTCCGGGTAGACGGCGAGGCCCGGACGGTACGACGTGACGGGCAGCACCTTCTCCGACACGAACGTCAGGAACGGGTCGCCCGCGAGGATCTCCTTGTTCACGTCCGTGCGGGACGTGAGCTCGGGCGTTCCGGCCGTCCGCGCCTTGGTCATCTCCGCCGAGTTCATGAAGGCCAGCAGCTCGAACGCCTGCTGCGGGTACTTCGTGTTCGGGTTCATGACGGTGACCGCGCCGCCCGACATGCTCACGTACGACTGGCCGCGGACGCCCTTGCCCGGGGCGACCGCCGGGATCAGCGCGTAGCCGACGTCCTGGTCGCGGGTCTTCATCTTCGCGACGCCGGTCTTCGGGTTGAGGACGTCCCGCCAGAAGTAGTCGCCCTCCGCCAGGATGCCGATCTTGCCGGCGGCGAACTCCTCGAACGACTTGTCGCGCCCCTTCGCCTCCTGCTGGAGCTTCGGGTCGCCGAGGCCCTCGGGGCCGTAGATCTGCGCGTACAGGCCGAGGACCTGCTTGACGGCCTGCCCGCCGCCCGTCCACGTGCCGCCGGTGTAGATCTCCGCGCCGGCACCGGCCAGCATCGGCAGGACGCCCTGCATGCTGGTCGCCTCGCCCATGGCGGTGCCCGCGTTGAGCTGGATCGGTGTCACGCTGGGGAGCCTTCTCAGGGCGCGGCCGGCCGCGATGATGTCCTGCCAGGTCTTCGGCTGCCAGCCGTCCGGGAGCCCGGCCCGCGCGAACAGCCTCTTGTTGCAGAACAGGACGCGCCCGTCGGTCGCGGGCGGGATGCCGTAGCGCCTCTCCTCGAACATGGCCAGCTTCTGGACCGTTCCAGGGATGGTCGGCCAGCCGTCCCACGCGTCCGCCGGCGCGCCGACCACCTCCGGCAGCGGCCTGAGGTAGCCGGCCTGCGCGAACTCCCCGACCCAGATGCCGTCGACGTCCATGATGTCGGCGCCCGACCGGGACTTCAGGTCGAGCGCCAGCTTCGTCTTGTACGACTCGTCGTCCACGCCCTGGCCGCGGAACGTCACCTTCGCGGTGACGCCCTTCGCCTTCTGCGCCGCGACGAACCCGGGGATCACCGTCCTGGTGATCCACTCCGCCTCTTCGGTGTTCTTGCCGCCCTCGATGGCGTTGCGGGTGATCGTCAGGGAGTAGCTCTTGGCGTCCTTGCCCCGGTTCGGATCGGTCGAGGACCCGCCGTCGCCGCACCCGGCGAGCGCCGCGCCCGCCATGACGAGCGCGGCCGCCGCGCCGATCCGCCTCGTGGAGAAGTCCCTGCCGGAATAGCCCATGGGTGACCTCCTACAAGCGTCACCACTTACGGTGAACGAAGAGGTCGATCGCGTAAAGGCGTGCGGGTCCGCGTCTTGGCGGCGTCCCGGTCAGGGGTCCATGAGCTCGGCGGAACGGGCGGCGAACGCGGCCATGGCCTTCGCGGTGATCGGGCCGGGCGCGGCGGCCAGGACCGTTCCGTCCACCGCGCGGATCGGCTGGACGTCCCGGGTCGTGGACGTCAGGAACGCCTCTTCCGCGCGGTACAGGTCGTCCAGCGCGACGTCATCCTCCTCGCCGCCGCACCACTCCAGCGTCAGCGCGCGCGTCACCCCGGCCAAACAACCGGACTCCAGCGGCGGCGTAATGAGCCGCCCGCCGAGGACGACGAAGACGTTCGTGCCCGTGCCCTCGCACAGGTTCCCGGCCGTGTTGCCGAAGATCGCCTCGCCGCCGCCCCGCTCTCTGGCGTACGCGAGGGCCAGCGCGTTCTCCGCGTAGGACGTGGTCTTGAGCCCGGCCAGCGCGCCGCGCTCGTTGCGCGACCACGGCACGACCGTCACGTCCGCCGTCGCCGGGAACGGGGGCTGCGGCGCCACGATGATCGACACCGTCGGCCCCGCGTCGCCGCGCGCCGACCCGAGCGGCCCCGGGCCGCTGGTGTAGGTGATGCGGACGCGGGCCAGCGGCCACTTCGGCGCCGCCGCCAGCACTTCGAGGGTCCCCTGGGCGAGCGCGTCATGGTCGGGCTCGGGCAGGCCGAGGCCGGTCGCGGAGCGGGCCAGCCGCCGCAGATGCCGGGTCAGCGCGAACGGCTCCCCGTCCGTCGCCTTCACCGTCTCGAAGACCCCGTCGCCGACGAGCATGCCGTGGTCGAAGACCGACACCGTCGCACGCTCAGGATCGACGAGTTCCCCGTTCAGCCAGATCGGGACCTGCGCCGTCACCGGAAGCCACCTCCAAAAGCCGAGCCGCCTTCAGCTCGGTCTCGCGCCATTCGCGAAGCGGATCGGACCCCCACGTGATGCCCGCGCCGGTACCGAACCGGAGCAGGCCGTTCTCCGCCCAGAAGCTCCGGATCCCCACCGCGAGGGCGCCGCGCCCGGCGTCCGCGTCCACCCAGCCGATGGCCCCACAGTACGGGCCGCGCGGCACCGGTTCGAGCACCTCCAGAAGGTCGAGCGCGCTCGCCTTCGGGGCGCCGGTGACCGAACCCGGAGGAAACGTCGCGGCGATCAGTTCCGGCCACCCTCCCCCGGCCATCCGCGCCCGGACGGTCGACACCAGGTGGACGAGCCCCGGATGCTCCTCCAGCTCGCACAGGCCCGGCACCTCCACCGACCCGACCTCGGCGACCCGTCCCAGATCGTTCCGGACGAGGTCGACGATCATCACGTTCTCGGCGTCGTCCTTGGCCGTCAGCCCGTCCACGGTCTTCGCCGTCCCCTTGATCGGACGGGACTCGACCACGTCCCCGTCCCGGGACAGGTACAACTCGGGCGACGCACACGCGACCTCAAGCCCGGGCACCTTCATCGTCATCGAGTACGGAGCCGGATTCCCCGTGGCGAGCCTCGCCCCCAGCCCCGCGATACTCGACTCGCCGGGCAGCTCCGCGGACAGCACCCGGCACAGGTTGGCCTGGTAGACGACACCGTCCGCGATCGCGCTCCGGATCCTCTCGACGCCTGCCATGTACGCGGCCTCGTCCAGCGAACTGCTCCACTCCCCCGGCCTCGCCCACACACCCCCCGGATGTTCTGCCGGTCTCACACTCTCGAACCGGGCGCACGTGGCCTTCCCCTCATAGGTCACGACCACGGCCCACCAGCCCTGCGAATCCAAGGCCCCCAGATCGTTCGTCAGATCGACGAGACCCGTCGCCAGCAGACCCCCCGCGTACGCGAAACTCACGGCAGCACGCACCCGAACGAACCGGCCAGCCCCGCCAGCCCCTTCTCCGTCACGACCAGCGCCCGGCGGGTCGTGCCCCGCTCGAACCAGCCCAGCTCGATCATCCGCGCCGTCAGCGCCGCGCCCAGCGCCCCGTTCAGATGCGGGCGCCGCTCCGTCCAGTCCAGGCACTGCCACGCGAACCTGCGGCGAGCCTTCCGCAACGCCGCCAGATCCAAGCCCAGCGCCCCGAACCGCTCCGCGCCCTTCTCAGTCACCTCGAACGCGTCGTCCCTACCCGCCTCGATGAGCCCGCCGCCGACCAGCGCCGCGAACAACGCGACCCCGGCCTCCCCGGCCAGATGGTCGTAGCACGTCCGGGCCTCGTGCAGCCGCCGCGCGTCCCGCGACTGCCGCAGGCTACGCACCTCCACCGGCGGGCTGATCCGCGACAGCGCCTCGATCACCTGCGCGACCTCGCCGCCCCGCAGCCGGTAGTACCGGTGCCGCCCCTGCTTGACCACCGTCACGAACCCGCCGTCCAGGAGCCGCGCCAGATGCGCGCTAGCCGTCGGCGCGCCGACGCCCGCCGCCCGCGCCAACTCCCCCGCCGCGAGCGGCCGCCCGTCCAGCAGCGCGGTCAGCATCGCCGCCCGCGCCCGGTCCGCCAGTAGCGCCGCGACCGGCGCGAAGTCCGCACTCAGACCATGCTCCGAGCCCATGCCCCGACTCTAGGCGACGCACTCTTCGCCCCACGTCGAAGCGTCCCGCCGCGAAACCGGTTTGGGGAACCGCCGAGGACGCGCTAAGGTTTTCCCCGTCGCCGCGAGGCGGCACAAGCGGAAGTGGCTCAGGGGTAGAGCATCACCTTGCCAAGGTGAGGGTCGCGGGTTCAAATCCCGTCTTCCGCTCTGAGGGGCCTTTCAGGCTGTGACCCAGAAGGTCTCCTTCTGGTGGAGTGGCCGAGAGGCGAGGCAACGGCCTGCAAAGCCGTGTACACGGGTTCAAATCCCGTCTCCACCTCGCAAGGGCGATTAGCTCAGTGGGAGAGCGCTACCTTGACACGGTAGAGGCCACTGGTTCAATCCCAGTATCGCCCACCACACTCCTGCGCAGGTCAGGGGCCATGCTCGTGTTGTTAACGACCGAGGCCTCAAGCCTGATTGGGCGATATCTGGGCGATGATCTTGCTCTCGTCCGCTGCCACCGCTCCCGACCTGCTTCCTCGTCCACAGTCTAGCGAGAACCTTCCTCATCTGGGGTGCGGCGGTGACGAGCCGGTCCCGCTCATCGGCCCGCAGAGCCAGCAACGAGGTCTCCCACCGCTTCTGCAGGGTCCGAAGAACCTCGCTCTTTCATCACGGGCGTCACGTCCTCGTAGACATCGGCCACCCCGGGCAGTCTGTGCCCCAGCCGGGCCGCGCGTGCCACATCGGGGACGCCGTCCTCGGCCGGCCAGGTCCGCTGGGCATGCCGTCCCTCGTGGAAGCTGAAGCCCCGCAGCACCGGTGCCCGACGCCGGTCCGGGTCGGGGTTGTCGAGGTCGCCGTCCCACGCCGACCGCCAGAACCGCCGAGCGAAGTGGCTGCGACGCTTTCGCGAAGATAGACGTTGCGCGGATGCGTGATCTTGTTGGCCAGGGCGTACTCCTCGGGGAAACGGCAGCGGCAGTAGGGCGCACCGTTGTTCCAGGAGCCTTCCATTTTGCGGTGGCAGATGCCGCAATGCAGGATGCCCCGCAGCATGTACAGATGACGGGCACGGTGTGGCTTGTGCCGGGCCGGTCCGTGACCCCGGGCCGCTAACCAGCTACGGACATGATCTTGTGGTGAGACCTGTCCTACCAGAGGCTTTACGTCCGCGTGCATCTACGGCTCGACACTCGGCCCGTCCGCAGAGCGCGCTGCGCGCTACCTCACGTAGATCATTTCACTGAGAAAACATCACTCAGTGGAAAATACGTCTACGGGAGGGGGTTCCGGATATGAGAGGGATTGCCCGTCCATGTCTATAGTCGACAAAGAGGAGGGTGCGGGATTTACTTTGTCGGCTGCGATTACAGCCATTTCTGCATCGAGTGCGGAGTCTTCCCGAGTATGCGAATGAGAATAAGCCGTCAAGCCAGTGACGTTCAATTGGACTTGCGTAACCCGGGCTGTTAGGTTCGAGATAGCCGTGTCCAGCTGATTCTGCATGTCCGCAATCTTCTGCTGCAGACCCGCAACCTTTTGTGCCGCAGAAGTCGCCTCAGAAATTGCCTGGCTGACCCTCGCCTGAAGGTCAGAGTTCAGAATCCTTCCCGTGACCTCAACATCCCCCTGAAAGTGTCCAGCCTTCCCCTGATCCGCCTTCGCGAATAGGGCATTCCCCTTCTTGGTCACCGCAATTACTCCGGTGCCCTCGTCGCAGGCTCCGAAGACGCCATGCCCCCCTGCCGCGAAACTAAAACCCACGACCCCACCGTGATGAGGATTCCGAGACTCGCCTCGCACCCCCTCGCTCGCCTCCGACTGGCCATGCACGGCGACGCCGGTCTTACTAAGACCGATGACGCCCGTGCCCTTGTCGGACTGCCCCCAGAGGCCTTGGCCACGCTCCCCCATGTGGAAGCCGGCGACACCAGACTTTCCGACTGTAGAGGAAATCCCACGTACGCCATCGTTGTGGTCACTTACTCCTACCACGCCGACGGAATTGGGGCCTGAGAATCCATGACCCCAAACTCCATTTCCTGTACCCCGGCCGTAGAGTCCGTTTCCGCCGCTCTCATTTACGCCAGCCACACCAGCTTGACCCTCGCCCTTGCTGACCCCGAGTACACCATTCCATTTCTCGCTCTCGCCCAGGACGCCAGGGGTGTTAGGAGTTGTTGCCGTGCCGTGGACTGTAGCCATTTGCGTTGCTCCATTCGTGGCTGACCATCAAGCGGCTGGTGACCGACGGCCGTTTTGTCCAGGAAGGACGCGGGCGCAAGGCCACCCTGCGGGCGACCACCGAGACACGGCGGTCGATCGAGCCCGACATCGAGTTCGTGCGGCTCATGTACCGGCAGGACCGCGGCGAGGCCCCGTGGGACGGGGTGTGGCACCTGGCGGGGTTCGCGATCCCGGAGTCGGCGCGGCCCGCCCGGGACGCACTCCGCGAGACGATCGTCCGTCTCGGCGGCGCCCCGTCCAGAGCGGCCTCTACATATCACCCAACGCTTGGGAGAACCTCATCGAACCCGAGGTCGCCAGGCTCGGCGTCCAGGAGCACGCCACCCTTCTCACCAGCCGGGACCTGCGCGTCGGTCCCGAACGCAACGCCCGCGCCCTGGCCTAGGCGGCGTCGGCGCGCTGTTCGGCGGCGGCCTGCGCGCGCTCGGCCTCGACCACCTTGGCCCATGCGGCATCGACGTCGCGGCGGCGGTCGGCCTCGGCGTCGCGGGCCTGCCACTCGGCGACGCGGCGGGCCTCGGCGTGCTGGTCGGCGGTCCGGCGGGCGGCGGCCGCGTCGCGCACCGCGCTGTCGCGGGCGTCCTCGGCCGCCTGCCGCGCGGCCTGGGCTTCGCGGTCTGCCGCTCGGCCTCGCCGACGCGGCCACCGACCGCCTCCAGCACCCGCTCGCCGGCGGCGCGGTCGGCCAGCACGCGGGTCAGCTCGCCCGGCCCCTGGCGGTCGACCTGCGCCGCCCCTGGGAGGAACCGGCCGAACCCACCAGGTTGAGCCCGGCCCGGGTGCGGCGGGGGTTCCGGAACCTCCACACGAAGACACCGTCTCCAGCACGTGCACCCAAACCCACCACGCCAGGCCCCGGGCGCCCATCCGGCTCGAAGAACCGCCGCCCGGCGACCCGCCATGATGTGGGACGCGTCCTCGCCACCGGCGAGGCATACGCCCGCCCCGCCCATCACAAGAAGGGCACCAAACCCCGCCGAACTGGATAAATAACAAGCTTAGTCTCTCGGCTCCGGCCGACCGCTTTCCGGCACAACGCGGCCATCGCCACCGCCTCGGCCGGCGTCATGGCGGCCGCGGCCGTCCTGGTCTTCGGGACCGTCTCCTCGGCCGCTACCGGCTCGGACGCGGCCAGCGCTCAGGGCACCGTCACCCGTGGGTCCACCGTCTGCGCCGGACCGGTGAACGTCCACCCGGACACGGGTTCGTTCCTGGCAGCCAACGGCTTCGCCTTTGACCGCAACAATCGCGACGGGATCGCCATCGACTGGACGGTCCGGCGTGGCGACGTCATCACTTCCCAGGGCGGCACGAGCTTATTCACCGCCGCCACCGTCATCCGCTCGGAGCACACCGCCCGCTTCCAGGTCACAGCGCCTGCGGGCGACGCGAACCTGCCCGGCTCCATCTGGATCTGCGGTACCTCGTCCCAAAGCCAGTCCATTTCGTGGACACGTCGCTGAACACTGTCGGAGCCTGACCCGGCAGCCTTCCTCGTCCGCGCCTCTCGCGCCTGGTTCGGCTGGGATCGCGGCACAGCCCCCGCGATCCCAGCCGATGGCCCGGCCATTGTTCGGCCCGGCAGCGGCTCAAGCCAATGGACGCGATCCGTCCAGCTCGGCGTGGATCGTCTCCTGCTGGAACCTGACAGCGGCCTGCCTGGCCTCCTGGCCGAGCCGCCGCCAGATGGCCAGGCTCGCCTCGGCGTGCTCGAGGGCCTCCTCCAGGCGTCCGAGCCCACGCATCGTCACCATCAGTTCCTGCAGGGCCATCGCCTCCTGGAAAGGGGAGGCGAGCGCGCGGCTGACGGTGAGCGCGGCGCGGAAGTCCTCGACGGCCTCGTCCGGACGGCCGAGCGCCCGCTTCGCCCGGCCGCGGTTGATCATCAGGTGCTGCCAGGCGGACGGCTGTCCCCCGACCCTGTCCGCCAGCGCCAGCCCGCGCTCCAGCCACGGCAGCGCCTCCAGGGGACGCCCGAGCCGGATGATGTAGAGATAGGCGATGTTGTTCAGCACCTCCAACTGCGACCACCAGTCGCCGGAGCGCCGGCTGATCGCCAGGCTCTCCTGGAAGGTCGCGAGCGCCTCCTCATGGTCTTGCCGATGGGAGGCGAGCAGGGCGGACACGTTGAGCAGCCGGTCCAGGATCGCCTCGTCCCCGCCGTCGTGGGCGGCCCGGATGCCGCGGCGGACCTGCGCTTCGCCCCCGTCCAGCCTGGCGACCTGCCATAGCCCGCCGCCGAGCATGTAACGGGCCCGGGCTTCGGCGGGGAACTCACCGCGCGCCTCCGCGGCGTCGGCGATCTCGGCGGCGGGACCGTTGAGCCGCGGCCATAGGAACGCGATGTCGCCCAGGGGGTCGAGGGCGAGCAGCAGGTCCGCGGCGACGGCGATCGGCGCGCCGGGGTCCCCGGCGGCACTGCGGACGGCTCCGAGGATGCCGTCGAGTTCGTTCAGCACCCAGGTCTGTCCCTCGGCCAGGTCGGCGAACGCGACCCCTGCCGAGTGGGTGGCCGCCATCGCGTCGGCGAGCTTGCAGCCGTTGCGCAGCAGCCGGTAGAGGTTCCGGGCGGAAGCGAGATAGTGGTCGAGGAGACGGCCCAGGACGGCGCGCCGGTCGGCCTCGGTGTCCTCTTCAAGAGCGAGGTGGGCGGCGTAGGTGTGCAGCAGGTCATGGAAGCGGTACCGGCCGAAGGTGCGTTGCTGCAGCAGGTGCACGTCCAGCAGGTCCTCCAGGAGCCGGTCGGCCTCCTGGAGCGCGATGTCGGCGACTCTGGCGGCGGTGTGAGCGTCGAAATCGGGACCCGGGTGCAGGCTCAGCAGCCGAAACAGCCGCTGCTGGACGGGTGTGAGCTGCCGGTAGGAGAGGGCGAACGCGGCGGCGACGCTGCGGTCGCCGGTGGCCAGCTCGCCCAGCCGCCGCTGCTGGTCGCCCAGGCGTTCGGCTAGGTGGGCGAGGGTCCAGGTGGGGCGGGTGCGCAGCCGGGCGGCGGCGATCCGGACCGCCAGCGGCAACAGGCCGCAGAGCCTCACCACCTCGTCCAGGGCCTGCGGTTCGGTGACGGCGCGCGCGTCGTCGGCGATCCGGGTGAAAAGTGCGGCGGCGTCGACGGGCGGCAGCACCTCCAGGGACAGCGTGCGGGCGGCCTCCAAATCGGTGAGCCGGCGGCGGCTGGTGATCAGCACCAGGCTGTCGGGGTCGCCGGGCAGCAGCGGCCTCACCTGTTCGGCGCTGGTGGCGTTGTCGAGGACGATCAGGGCCTTGAGGCCGGCCAGTTCGTCCCGCCACAGCCCGGCCCGTTGATGCAGCTTGTCGGGAATCCGCTCCCTCGGCACGCCTACCGCGCGCAGGAGCGTCTCCAAGGCGGCGGCCGTGGTGCCGAGCTCGTCTCCGGCGGTGTGCGCGTGCAGGTCGATGAACAGTTGCGCGTCGGGGTAGCGGTCGGCCAGCCGGTGTGCGGCGTGCACCGCGAGGGCGGTCTTGCCGATCCCCGCCATCCCGTCAATGGAGCTGATCACCACCGCGGTGGTCGGCTCCCCCTCCGCCGGCAGGGCGGAGATGAGCCGGTTCAGTTCGGTGGCGCGGCCGGTGAAGTCGGCGAGGTCGTGGGGCAGCTGGTGGACGCGCCTGCGTCGATCCGGTGGCGACGCCGCGAGGCCGGGGTCGTCGGAAAGGATCTGCTGGTGCAGTCGCTGTAACTGGTCGCCGGGGTCCAGGCCCAGTTCCTCGGCCAGCGTCTCGCGGGTGTCGTGGAAGACCCGCAGCGCTTCCGGCCGCCGACCGGCTCGGTGCAATGCCAGCATCAGCTGTCCGGCCAACCGTTCCCGGAGCGGGTGCGCGGCCACCTGCTCGCTCAGCTCGCTGATCACGCTGTGGTGCCGTCCGAGGTCCAGTTCCAGCTCGATGTCCTCCTCCAGCGCCGCCGTCCGTCGCTCCTCCCAACTGGTCACCTGCGGCTGAAGCGCCGGGCATTCCAGCCCCGCGAGCACCGGCCCCCGCCACAGGTGCAGGGCCGCGCGGAACTCGGCGACCGCCTCCGCCGGTTGCCCGTCGGCGGCATGCCTGCGGGCCCGCCTCACCCGGCTGTCGAACACGGCGGCGTCGAGCTCGCCCTCTCCGACGTCCAGCCGGTACCCGGCGCCCGCCGCCACCGGCCCTGCCAGGCCCCCGTCGGCGAGCAGCCCCCGCAGCTCGGACACCAGATTGCGGACGCGTTTCTCCGCGGTGGGAGGCGGCTCCTGCGGCCAGACCACATCCACCAAATGGCTCAGCGGCACCACATAACCTGCTGACAGTAACAATGCGGCCAGCACCTTCCGCTGCCCGGCACCGCTCAGTCGCAGCGGCTCCCCACCCGTCCAGACCTCCAGCGGGCCCAAGATCTTGAATTCTCCAGCCATACGACATCAACTCTCGGCATCTTGGCAGGCAAGGTCGGTCGCCGCCCAACTCGACACTGACCTCGAACACAATACTGCGTGTTTCGCGGCAGGCGAATGAATGCACTCTTCACCTGCACGGCAAGTATCTGGCCCGCCTCACGACTCTCCGTGACCCGGCGAACTCATGCGAGCGAAGACCGCCGTCTTTGTCGACATGAGTGCGGGCACCCGGAAGCGAAGAAACTTTCTTTTGGAAATCTCATTTCGTTGCGTAATTCCGTCCGCCCTTCGGGCATCTTCGCCGATGCCACGCCGAGCCATTAGCCGTCCCACCCCTAACTGCTATGGACCGGGCATGGACGGGACATGGACGGCGCCCGCCAAGCTTCTCGCATGGAAAGGCCCCAGCAGCTCTCACTCACGTACCTGACCGTGGCCTTCGCCCCGGCCACTCCAACGTCGCCGCCATCATCGGTCCGCGCTCTTGCGACCGGCTCGACGACCGCTCACCGTCAGCGACGTCATCCTCGACAACGAGCCGCGGCCTGACAGCGCGATGACCATCCACGACAGCCACGCCGCTCCCGGCCACCAGCTGACACGCGGCGACAGATCCGCACTGGAAACGGTGGCCGTCCTGTTCGGACTGGCCCTCATGCCCGTCATCACCGCGCCGCTGGCCTCCCTGATCGGCCCGGCCACCGACAGCAAGCAGGCCGCAGCCGAAAAGACCGCCACCGCGCCAGACCACGGCAGAGCGATCGGTCACACGACTGCGCTGACGACCACCACCCGGCGATGGACTCCTGTCACCCACACCACCGTCACTTTGAAAAAACGAGGGACGTACGAGGTGACGCAACAGGTCCGCGGCCAGTTCGTCACCGCACGGAACCGGTCCACTCACGCCTGGATCATCTCCCGGGTGTTCAACCTCACCGCCGGCGTCCCGGTCAAGGAAAGCAATCTCCTGGTCGCCACCAGCGCCAACCACCCGCCCGCCATCAATCGCGATTACGGCACCACCGCCAGCGGCCGCGCCTTCATCGACATCGACAGGCCCACCACCATCCGCCTGGAAGCCATGCAGGCATGGGACGCAGGCACAGTGACCAAAAGCCAGATCATCACCGATTCCAACGGATTGACCCAGCTCCTCTACAAAGAACTCGCCTGAGCCGTCCAGACAATGGAGCCGCAGCGCCTACTCCGGCAGCGCGGAATTCGTGAGCCGTATCGGGTTTGGTGAAGTTGTTGATGTACCCCGAGTTTGGTGGTGTCGGAATACCGGAATCTCATGCCAGCAGTGGGGCCGAGTGGATCCTCTCGTACTCGACCGGGCTCAGCATCCCGGGCGCGCTGTGGCGGCATCGGCGGTTGTGGAAGATCTCCAGGTACTCGAAAATCGCGTTGGCCAGTTCGATGCGGGTGCGCCGGCGCTGCCGGTTGAGCAGCTCGGTCTGCATGCGGCCAGTCGGGGGACGCTTCGCCAGCTAGAGCCCCATCGGAGGGCGACCACGAAGCGACACCTGGGCACGGAGTGCTACCGAGGGCGGCGTCCGACCCAACGTGTGCAGAAGGCCACCCGGCGGCGCGGCGTGTGCCATCTGCGTCCAGGTATCGCCCCTCTGCGGGCATCCATGCAGGTACCGAGCGTGTCTGGCACTGGCCTCCGGAGCCGTGTGAAGCGGGGGCCTTGCGGCCACCAGCCCCGCGTTCCGGTGGACTCGTTCGCGCGATGTGGTCTGTCGCATCGTCTCGCCGTTTGCGCGAACTAGCTCTCCGGCTCGGTAGTCGCGCGAGGCCGTGGTGTTGACCGGTTCGGGTCTCTCCCGGCGGTTGATCTCGTGGGTGGGCACGATGGGTGGATGAGTGCTTCGCGGCGGATTGTCCTCACGGCGGGTGTGTTGGGGTTCGGGGTTGCGCTGGTTGGGGTGGGGTTGTTGTTCGCCGTGGTGGGGTTGGAGGACGCCGACCGGTGGGGCAGCGTGTTGTCGGTTTTCTTGACCGCGGTGGGGCTGGGCGTTTCGGTGTACGGAGTCATCCTGGCGCGCCAGAGCATGAGGGCTGCGCGAAGTGGCGGGCAGCGGGCTGGCGAGGTGGCCGGGGACAACTACTAGTTCGGGCGTGTGAGGGGTGGGGTGCGGATCGGCCGCCGCACCAGCAGGCGCCGGCTGGCCGCGCCGCCGAACACGCCGGGGGTTCGTCAGGCGGCCAGTCGGACAGCGGGGGGCAGGTGGTCGGTGGCGTGCGAGGTGGCGGGAAGGCACCGACGGGTCAATGGGCCGGGGATGTGTTAGGGCCGAAATCCAGATCGGTTCGGCCGCTGGTGATGTCGTGGTGGTGTTGGAGCAGCCGCGGTTTCGGCTGGAGTTGCTGTCGCCGCGGCCACGGCCGCAGCGGATCCCCCGGTCGCAGCGATTGCCCTCGCATCTGCTGGACGCGCACCGCCAGGTGGTTCCCTACCGGCCCCGCCCGGCGGTGCAGGAGCAGTTGAGGGCTTGGAGGGGTTGACACACCTGATCCAGGAACTGGCGGGCTGGCCCCGGGCGAGCCCGGCCAACTCGCCCAGCGCATCCGGTCCACGCGGCCGTGATCACCATGATCTCCATGTCCCGGCCACCCAGCCGCCGGACCCGCGCACAGATCTGCCGAACCTGCCCGGCCGTCGGTATTGGACGGTCCTTGCCTGAACCGTCATGGTGGCCAGCGCCCAACCGGTCGAGTCTGAGTCCCTTGATGGGGTTGTGGGCGATCATGCGTTCGTTCACGGCTTCGGTGAGGACGATCGACAGCAGGGTGACGACCCCGCTGACGGTGCTGGGCGCATACCGCGCCGCCAACTCCTGCGCCTACTGCTTGACCGCCAGCCGACGGATCGCGTCCAGGCCGACCCCACCGAAGCCGGGGTACATCAAAGTGCCGGGCGGCGATGGGCATCCTCCGCTAGGCCGTCACCGCCGGCGGCCTGCTGCCTGATCCCGAAGTAGCGGCAGGACTGGGTGGCGTTGCCGGTGGCCTCTTCGACGTGGCGGAGACCGCCAGGCGGCGCTTGGCCTCACGGTCCAGCGGAGGGTTGGGACGGTCGAGTTGGGGTTGGTGGTGGACGCAGATGATTTCCGTGGTGGTCGGAGACCCGAGGGTCAACGATGATCGTCAGTTCTGGATCACACCGGCCACTAGGCGAAACACCCTCAGAATCGTCTCTCCCGCGCCGCCGTTGAACGTTTACTCGTAATGCGCCTCCGGCGTCCCCTGGCTTTCCTCCGCCGCCTGAACACCACTCAGTCAACAACCTGCTGACCAGGCACGGCTTGACGAAAGAGGGTGATTTTAGATTGGTGCATTGATGAGCGCAAGTAAAGCTTCCTTTAATGTCGTGGGAGGTGGATCATAGAGCGCATCGTGGGAGGCGCTTGTGCAGACCAGTGGGCCGAGCCTTGGCGGTCGTCACTGTGCGCGCATGAGATGTGACCTGTGTCATATTGAAGCCCTCCATCCCATCTGTTCGTATAGTCAAGTATCCAGTTGGCATAAGTAAATATAAGGTAAAAGAAGTGTTCACAGAGATGCGAAGGCGTCTACGGGTGAAGGGCCCGATATGGTCGCGAGCACGGTAGCGTTCAGCAGGGCGCGCTGACCCCGTTTCGTCATTCCGGCTGTTCATGAAGGGTTTCATGAATGACTGTGCGTGTCGGCATCAACGGATTCGGTCGCATCGGCCGCAGCTACCTGCGCGCGGTGCTCAGCCGGGGCGCCGACGTGGAAGTGGTCGCCGTCAACGACCTCGCCGACCCGGCCACGCTGGCTCACCTGCTGGCCTACGACAGCACGCTGGGCCGCTTCCGCGGCGAGGTGCGCGCCGACGGAGACTCCCTCCTCGTCAACAGGGCGCGGATCTTGGTGTCAGCCGAGCGGGATCCGACCACCCTGCCTTGGGCGAAGCTCGGTGCCGACCTCGTCATCGAGTCCACCGGCGTCTTCACCGACGCCGACCGGGCGCGCGCACACATCGAGACGGGCGCCGCGAAGGTCATCATCTCAGCCCCGGCGAAGAACGAGGACTTGACCTTCGTGTACGGCATCAACCACGACCAGTACGACCCCGAACGCCACGCCGTCGTCTCGAACGCCTCCTGCACCACCAACTGCCTGGCCCCGATGGCCAAGGTGCTGCACGAGGCCATCGGCATCGAGTCCGGCCTGGTGATCACCATCCACGCCTACACCTCTGACCAGAACCTGCTCGACGGCCCGCACCGCGACCTTCGCCGCGCTCGCAATGCGGCCACCAATGTCGTGCCCACCAGCACCGGCGCCGCCAAGGCCATCGGCCGGGTACTACCCGCCCTGGCCGGAAGGCTGGACGGTTTCGCCATGCGCGTCCCCGTCCCCACCGGTTCGGCCACCGACCTGACGGTGACCCTGAGCCGCGAGACGACCGCCGAGGAGATCAACAGTCTGTTCGCCCGGGCCGCCGAGGGATCGCTGGCCGGCATCCTGCGCTATACCGAGGACCCGATCGTCTCCAGTGACATCGTCGCCGACCCCGCGTCGTGCATCGTGGACGCGGGCCTCACCACGGTCGTCGGCGGCAGGCAGGCGAAGGTCGTGGGTTGGTACGACAACGAGTGGGGCTTCTCCAACCGGCTGCTGGACAGCACCCTGCTGGTCGTCGGCTCCCGCTGAACATCTGCCCGAACGCAGACACCCCCGGGCCACCGGTCGCGTAGCGGGGAACGCTTCAGAATCGTCGACGCCCCGACCACGCACGCGCATTCTTATCACCCGGCCTCGAACAACGGCGTTGAGTCCGTCGACTCTTCAACCGTGATCACGAGACGCCCGGGTCGAAGGAGAGGTGAACTGCCCATGCTCCTGGATGGCAAGACGGCGTCAATCATCGGTCAGATCCAAAGGCAGGTGCTGAGCTCACCAACATCGATCGCCGTGTCGGACGACACGGAATCCGTTTCCTATAGGGAACTCTGGCGCCGCACCGAGACGGTGACCCGGCTGTTGCGGGCGACGGGGAGCCGGCCCGGCAGGCCGGTCGGGTTGTGCATGTCCCCGACGGTCGACCGGGTGGCGTCGATGCTGGGGACGATGGGAAGCGGCTCGCCCTACGTGCCGATCGACCCGAACTTTCCAGACAGCCGGATTCGCGCGATCATTGATTCCGCCGCCGTGGAGCGCGTTGTCGTCGACGAGCGCACCGCGAAACGGTTCGCGGCGATGCCGTATGAACTTCTGGAATTCTCCGCCGCCTCATCCGGCTCGTCACCGGGTCCGGTGGACCGGGGTGTGGTGGAGCCGGGCGGTTCGGATCTCGCCTACATCATCCATACCTCGGGATCCACGGGTGAGCCGAAGGGCGTCGCCGTAGAACACGGCAGCGTCAACCACCTGTTCCACGCGTTGGACGGTGTGATACCGCAGCTGCCGGACCGGTCGGCGCAGTGCTGGTTGGCCGCGGCGAACGTCTGCTTCGACATGTCGATCGTGGACCTGTTCTGGCCGCTGACCAGAGGAGTTCCTCTCGTGGTGGCCGATGTCGGCGCCCTGGCCGGAAGGTCCTATCAGAGCGCCGAATTCTTGACCGGCGTACTGGCCAGTGGCAGGGTCACCCACTTCCAGTCGACTCCGTCCCTTGTGCAGCTGATGCTGCAGGACCCCGTTCTCGCCGCTTCGATCCACCAGCTCCACGTGTTGATCATGGGAGGTGAGATCGTGCAGCCCGAGCTGGTCGCCCAGCTCAGGCCGGTCCCCCACATCTTCAACGGCTACGGGCCTACCGAGACCACCGTGTACACCACGCTGCACGAGTGCTCCGATGGCGACACCGAGCACGTACCGATCGGGCGGGCCCTCGGCGGTGTGGACCTTCGTGTGGTCGATGAGTCCGGACGCGACTGCCCGCCCGGCGTACTCGGCGAGCTGCTGATCGGCGGGCCGGGACTGGCCCGGGGCTACATCAACGACGAGGATCTCACGGCCCGGAAGTTCCCGGTGCTGGGCGATCGGGAGAGCCGCCGCCGCTGGTACCGCACTGGTGACGTGGTCAGCATCGACGAGGCCGGGACCGTGCGCTACCAGGGACGCGTTGACGGTCAGGTGAAGGTCCGAGGATTCCGGGTCGAGCTGGGCGAGATCGAGGCGGCGATCCGTGCGGTGCCCGGGATCGAGGAGGCCGCGGTGTTTCCGGTCCGGGACCCGAGCGCGAGAGTGACCGGGTTGACCGCGGTGGTGAAGTCCGCGTCGGCCGCCGTTTCCGAGGCCGGTGTCATCGCCGAGATCAGCAAGGTGCTGCCGCCGTACGCGGTGCCGAACACGGTGAAGGTGCTTCCAGAACTGCCGATCGGCGTCACCGGAAAACTCGACCGGAAGACCCTGGAACATCAGCTCGCGGCAATGGCGCCCGCCGCGCGCCTGAAGAAGGCGGACGAAGATCCGGCAGGCCGGCCTGCCGGGTCTTACGAGCGGATCGTCGCCGAGACTTGGAGTTCGGTTCTGGGCGAGGCGATCGACACCGACGGAAACTTCTTCGATCTTGGAGGGAACTCGATCCTGCTCGGCTCGGTTCATACCCGTCTTCGCGGGCGCTTTCCAGAGGCGAACCTGCAAATGGTCGAGATGTACCGGTATCCCACGATAGCCACGCTGGCGGCGCGGCTCAGGACAGGACCGCCGACGGCACACGGCGCGCCCGCTCGGCCCCAGCCGCCGGTCGGCGGCTCCGTCCAGCCAGACAGGCGTCGGCGCGTTCCGCCGAACACGGCGGACCGGAGACGGCTGGCCCGCCGAGCGGACAACCGGGGTAACGCCACAGAAGGGAGGGACTCGGCATGAGCCGGCACGAATCCAGTGAACACGATGGGCCGGAAGACGAGCACCCGTACAGCGACTCGCAGGGTGTGGCGATCATCGGAATGGCCTGCCGATTCGCGGACGCGGAGTCTCCGGCGCGGTTCTGGTCGAATCTGGTCGACGGAGTGGAGTCGATCACTGTCGAGGATGGTGCGGCCCCTGACGGGCGGCTGCGCGCTGCCTCGACCCTTGACGGCATCGACGAGTTCGACGCCGGGTTCTTCGGCTACAACCCGCGCGAAGCCGCACTTCTCGACCCGCAGCATCGGCTGTTCCTCGAGGTCTGCTGGGAGGCACTCGAGGACGGCGGTAGCGCCGGCCGGCGGCGCACCACCGATATCGGGGTATACGGAGGCAGCGGAACCAGCCTGTATCTGATGCACAACCTCATCGGTCAGGCGGGCAGGCCCCTGCCGAACTTTCTGGACTCCACCGACGATCTGCAGCTGGCCATGGCCGCGGATCGCGACTATCTGACCAGCCGGGTGGCGTACAAACTCGGTCTCAGCGGTCCCAGCGTCACCGTCCAGGCCGCTTGCGGCACCTCGCTGTACGCGCTCCACCTGGCGTGTCAGGCGCTCCTGGCCGGTGAGTGCGACCTGGCACTGGCCGGCGGAGCGCACGTGCCGGTCCCGCAGATCGACGGCTACCAGCCGGAACCCGGGCTGGTCATGTCGCAGGACGGCCACTGCAGGGCCTTCGACGCGCGGGCCACGGGCACGGTCTTCGGCAGCGGCGTCGGCGTGGTGCTGCTGAAGCCCCTGGCACAGGCGCTGGCAGACGGCGACAGCATGTACGCGGTCGTCCGGGGTACCGCGGTCAACAATGACGGCTCGGGAAAGCCGGGCTTCAGCACCCCGAGCGTGGCCGGCCAGGCCGCGGTGATCCGGCAGGCGCTCGCCGCGGCGAATGTCGAGGCCGGTTCGATCTCCTACGTCGAGGCGCACGGCACCGCGACGCCGACCGGCGATCCCATCGAGATCGCGGCGCTGACCGAGGCCTTCCAGGGCGTGCGCCCGCAATCCTGCGCCCTGGGATCGGTCAAGACGAACATCGGGCACCTGAGCTGGGCCGGCGGCGTCTCCGGGCTCATCAAGGTCGCACTCTCGCTGCGGCACCGGAAGCTGCCGGCCTCTCTGCATTTCCGGGAGCCCAACCCGGCGATCGACTTCGCCGCGTCACCGTTCTACGTGCAGTCGGAGACCACGGGATGGGACGTCCACGGCGGGCCGCGCCGCGCCGGAGTCAGCGCCTTCGGGCTCGGCGGCACGAACGCCCACGCGATCCTGGAGGAACCACCGGATGCTCCTGCCGGCAGGAACGTTCCCGCCCGCGCCGTGGCGCCGGGCCCTCAGGTGCTGCCGATCTCTGGACACTCCGAGTCCGCGCTCCGCGACCTGGCGGCCCGGGTCAGCAGGGCGCTGCTGGATGACGACGCCGCACCGGAGGTCATCGACGCGGCGTACACCCTCGGGACCGGTCGTCAGCACTTTGCCCATCGGGCGGCCGTCGTCGGTTCGGATCACAAGACGCTGGCCGCCCTCCTGGACGCCGTGGCGGACGGCCAGGACGACGTGTCCGACAGGTTCGACGGCGAGATCGGTCTCGCGTCCGGGCGTGCGGCCGACCCGCCGCCGCGGCTGACCACGCTGTTCTCCGGGCAGGGAGGGGAATACCTGGAAGCGTGCCGTGACCTCTATCTGTCCGAGCCCGTCTTCCAGGAGTTCGTTGACAGCACCGATCCGTACTTCCGGCAGCACACCGGATACCGGCTTTCGGAGTTCCTCTATCAGGACGGCGCGCGCCGCGGCATGCCCATCGCCGACATTCGGCTGGCCCAGCCCATCGTCTACGCACTGCAGGTCGGGCTGATGCGCCTGTGGCGCGGTTGGGGGATCACGCCGGACACCTACATCGGCCACAGTCTGGGAGAGTACGCCGCGGCGCACTGCGCCGGCGTGTTCGACTTCGAAACCGGGCTTTACCTCGTCTGTGAGCGGGGGAAACTGCTCGATACCCTGCCCGATTCCGGCGCCATGGCGGCCGTCTTCGCCGGCGAGCCGGACGTGCTCGACCTGCTGGAGGGCAACGACCAGGTCGATATCGCGGCGGTCAACGCGCCGAACCGTATCGTGATCTCCGGCGACCGAAGCGCGCTCCACGATGTCGTCACCGAGGCCGAGAAGCGTGGCATCACCTGCCGGAAACTGCGCATCAGCCGGGCCGGACACTCCAGGCAGATGGACGCCATCCAGGACGGTTACTCCGCCGTCCTGGAATCCGTCGAGATGCGCCCGCCGACGCACACGATCATCTCCACGCTGACCGGATCCGTGATCGGCGACGAGATCGCGACAGCCGGGTACTGGCGGCGGCAGCTGCGACACCCGGTGCGTTTCTTCGAAGCGCTCCGCGGGGCCGCCTCCGACGTCTTCCTGGAGATCGGCCTGTCCAACACACTCGCCAATCTGGCCCAGGTGGCGCTGGGCGACGGCGGGGAGGGTGAGCCGACGTTCCTGGAAACGCTTCGCTGGGAACGCGACGACATCGCCTCCACCCGGCTGGCGCTGGCCGGTGCGTACTCGGCCGGCATGGCGGTGGATTGGGCGGCCGTGTCCCCAGGTGGCCGCATGGTCACCCTGCCCACGTACCCGTTCCAGCGCAGCCGTCATTGGATCTCGCCGACCGGCCCGACCGGCGTCGCGGCGGCCGGGCGCGTCGCCAGCGACGCGATGGGAGCGGTCGACGCACCCGTGACGGATCACCCGCACGCCGACGGCACCGGCCACTACGTGGTCACCTGGGCCGACGCTCCTCCAGTTGCTTCGGCGCCGGTCGCCGAACCTCTGGCAGGCAGGCGATGCCTGGTCGTCGAGCCCTCGACGAAATCGGGCGCGGACCTGGCGCGGGAGTTGGAACGCCTGGGCGCCGAGGTGCTGGTCCATGCGCTCTCGGACGAGCACGACGACGCGGTGGCGGCCGCCGCGCGGGCGATCGCCGAGTACCGGCCGGCCACGGTCGTCAACGCCGTGCCGGCCCTGCGCAAGCGGCACGCCGACCTCGGCGGCCTTCCGCTCACCACGGAGTCGGTGTCCGGCGACGTGGTCGCCGCCGGTGGCCTGGCCACTCTGCGGACGTTCCAGGCGGTGTCCGCGGCGAACCCGCACGACGTCACCGTCTGCACGGTCACTTCAGGAGCACACCAGGTCCTGACATCGGATGACGTGATTCCCGCGCAGGGAGCGGTCATCGGTGTCGCGCGGACCGCCAGAACAGAACTCTCGACCGTGCACCACATGCTCATAGACCTGGACCCCGCCGACACCAGGCAGCGGTGGAGCGCGGCCGTCGCGCGGCTGGCGGCGGCCATCGGTTCGGCACCGGCCGGTGACGCGGAACTGGCGCTGCGCGGCGACCGCACGCTGCTGCCGTGTCTGCGCCCCGCCATGCCCCCGTCCGGAGGCGGACGCGTCCGTATCGATCCGGGGGGTTGGTACATCCTCACCGGAGGGTTGTCCGGGATCGGCCTGGAATGCGCGCGGGCACTGCTGGAGCTGGGCGCCAGGAGGCTGGTCGTCAGCGGCCGTCGGGCTCCCCGCCGGGAACTGGCGGAGCGGATGCGGCGACTGCGGCAGGAGTTCGCCGCGGACATCCGGACCGAAACCGTCGACGTCACGTCACGGCCACAGGTCGCCAGGCTGCTCGCCGACTATTCCTCCGGGGACTTTGCCGTGCGCGGCATCATCCACGCCGCGGGCGTTATCGACGACGGGATCATCGACCGCACGGACTGGAGCCGGATGGCCCGCGTGCTCGCACCAAAGGCGCAAGGTGCGTGGAATCTCCACCGGTGCGCCACCGAGTACGCACCCGATCTCGACCTCTTCGTCATGACCTCCTCCTATGGCGGCCTGTTCGGCAATCCCGGGCAGGCCGGTCACGCCGCGGCCAACACCTTCCTCGACGCGCTGGCGGGCCACCGGCGAGCGGTCGGCTTGCCTGGCCTCTCCCTGGACCTGGGGTCCTGGTCAGATGTCGGGTACCTCGCCGGCAACGATGGCTATCTTCGCCGGCTCGAGGAACAGGGCGTCGGCACGATCTCCAGCTCGGAGGGCCGACCGGTCGTGCGAGCCGCGATCGAGGGCTGGCCCGCGGGACAGGTCGCCATCCTGCCCACGCGGTGGCACGACCTCGATCCAGATCACCATCTGGCCTCGAACCCCGTCCTGAACGGAGTGACCGGCGACGGGTCCGCCTTTTCACCCGGTGACGCGGATGCTCCGGCACCGGTGACGCCGGCCGACATCATGGCCTGCTGCCAGGGCGTGGTGGCCCGCGTGCTGGGCTACGACGTCGAGGAGCTCGGCCGGATCGACCTGGCGGAAGCCGGCATGGACTCCCTCAACGCGCTCACCATACGGAACAGGCTGCAACGACTGCTGTCGGTGCCGCTGCCCGCCTCGATCTGCTTCGACAGGCCGACGCTCAGCGAGCTCGCCGCCGATATCGAGAAGCGGATGACGGAGATTCGGAGCTGATATGAAAATGACGGTCGGGCCTCATGAAGGCCATGATTCCGTGTATTCGGAGAGAATTACTGGTGCGTCGTCGGAAGAATTCCTCCCGCTCGTCCGGGAGTTCGACCGGATCCACCGGGACGGCGCCGATTCGAACGCCGAGCTTTGTGTCTACGTGGAGGGCGAGGAACGGGTCTCCCTGCGTTCCCAGGGGCAGGAACCCGATCGGCTGCAGAACGTGCGTTCGGTCAGCAAGGCCCTGCTTTCGGTCATCGTGCACGCCCTGCATGAGCGGGGAGTCATCGATATCGACAGCCCCATGGCCGGGATCTGGCCGCAGTTCGCGGTGGCCGGAAAGGAGTCCATCACCCTGGCCACCTTCCTCAGCCACCAGGCCGGGCTGATCGGCGTCGATCGCCGGCTCTCCGCCGACGACGTGATCGACTGGTATCCGGCGGTCGAGGCGCTCGCCGCACAGCGCCCGTACTGGGAGCCGGGAACCGATCACGGTTATCACGACCTGACCTTCGGCTGGGGCGTGGGCGAATATCTGCGGCGGGCAACCGGGAAGTCCGTGGACGAGCTCTTTGGGGACGAGTTCCGAAAGCCGCTCGACGCGGAGGTCCGCATCGGCATCGGCGCGGAGGACTTTGCCCGTGTCGTGCCATTCCAGGCGTCGCGGTCCGCGGGTAACGGCGCGGCCGCCGAAATCATGCACCTGCTGGGAGACAAGTCCTCTCTGCTCAGCAGGTCTCAGATGAATCCGAACCTGCTGGACGCAGAAAGGTCCATGCGCTATCTGAGCGCGGAAGTCCCCGGCTGCAACGCCGTCTCCACCGCCCGGCCGTTGGCCCGGATATTCGCCGCGACCCTCGGGCCCGTTGACGGGGTACGCCTCTGGAACCGGGAGACCCTGCTGCGTGCCTCCCGGCTGCGGAAACGCGGAACGGATCGTGTCTTCGCCCGTGAACGGGCCTATTCGCAAGGCTTCATGCTGCCCGACCCGAACCTGCCGCAGGCGGGTCCGGAGGTGGAGTCGTTCGGCCACTACGGGCAGGATTGCGCACTGGTCTTCGCCGTCCCGCGACACAACCTGGCCTTCGCCTACACCTCGACGCAGTTGAACCATCGGCTCGATCAGTACACCAAGACCGACGACCGTTCCAGTCGGCTCGGCCGGATGGCTGTCGAGTCGGCGCGCGAGACTCGCTGAGACGCGTCAAGCCGCCGACCCTCCCTTCGGCGCGACACCGAACAGGCTCCAGCACAGTTCCGCCACCCAATCGACGATGGGGGTTTGCGATGACAAATGCTCGAATGGATGACAGTCCACGTCTCCGGGAAATTCTCGACCGGTTGAGCGCTATGTCGATCGAGGACTACTACAACCCGTACCAGATGTTCCAGTGGCCGGACACGTTGCCCGAGGACATGTGGTGGATGAGCCCCGAGTTGACCACGACATTCGAGACGGAGGTCGCCGAGGAGCTGACGCGGGAACAACTCTTCGCGCTGTCCAGGTTCGAGAGCGTCAACTTCTACAGTCTCAACGTCCACGGCATCCGGGAACTGCTCATCGAGATCACCGAACGCATCCACACAGACGACTTCGCCAGTGCCTCCGAGTTCTTCCACCACTTCATCGGTGAGGAGAACGAGCACATGTGGTTCTTCGCCGAGTTCTGTCAGCGGTACGGCGGGAAGATCTACAAGCAGCTCCGCGGTGGGGCCGAGACCGTGCCGCCGGGTGAGGCGGCGAGCCTGCTCGTCTTCGCCCGCATACTCATCTTCGAGGAACTGGTCGATCACTTCAACGTCCGGATGGCGTCGGATGAGCGACTGGACGACACCATCCGGCAGATCAATCGCATCCATCACCAGGACGAGTCCCGGCACATCGCGTTCGGCCGGGAGCTGGTCAAAGTCCTGTTCGAGCGCTTCCGCAGCCGCGCGACGCAGGAGGAGCTCGACGAGGTGCGCGGCTACCTCGGGCGGTACCTGACCTACAGCTTCGAAACGCTGTTCAACCCCCAGGTCTATCGGGACGCCGGCATCCCGAATCCGCTGGAGGTCCGGCGGCGGCTGCTCGAGGGACCGCGGCGGCACGAGTTCGAGGCGCAGGTGTTCCGCAAGACGCTGCCGTATCTGACCAAGATCGGCCTGGTCACGCACGAGACCGGGTCCGCCGTACCGTCCGTGGAGGCAGCACAGTGACCCGCGTAGGAGACAGCCGGATCGCCGAGGGCCTCGCCATCCTCGGCCCCGCGGAGACCGCACTGCTTCGGCTCCTGGACGACGCCTTTCGCGGCTGGGGGATCGACGCGGGCGCCGACGAGATCTCGGCGCCACCGGTCTATCCGGTGGACGAGTTGGCGGACCTGGACCTCTACGTGAACTTCCCCCATCTCGCGCTCGTCGCCGGGGGGTTGGAGACGCCCACCGACGGGCCGTCCAAAGGACGGTTCTCGCCCGCCCAGGTGGCGGGCCCCCACCTCGGCCTGTCCACCGCGACTTGCTTCGCCGCGTATCTGCTGCACCAGCACACGCGAGTGCCCCCGGAGACTCTGGTGACGCTCGTGAACCAATGCTTCCGCAGGGAAAGCCGTTTCGACGGACTGCGCCGACTGCTCAGCTTCCAGATGCGAGAGATCGTCGCGATCGGGTCCTTCGAGCACACGCAGGACGTGATAGCCCGGTTCCGGGAGCGAATCGAGGACTTCCTTGGCCGACTGGACCTCGACGTCGAAGTGGAGGCCGCGACCGATCCGTTCTTCCAGGGTGGGGGCGCGCGCGCCCTACTGCAGCGCATGGAGCCGGTCAAGCACGAGTTCCAAGTCGACGGCCTCGCCATCGCCTCGGTCAACACGCACCGGAACTTCTTCGGTGAGCGGTGCCGGATCACCTTCGGGAACGACGACTCGACGGCGTTCACCGGGTGCGTCGCCTTCGGGCTGGAACGCTGGGTGAGCGTCCTGATCGACCGCTACGGCACTGCCGAGAAGGCCCGGACGAGATCCGAGCAGGTGCTCCATGAAACCTACTCCGCCTAGCCCATCACGCATCGGGGTGGACATCATGCTGATCTGCCACGCCGTGCTGATCTCCCGCGCCGAGGAACTCGTCGCGCCGGATCGTCGGAGCCGGTGCCGGGCCGGTCGTCCACCTCCACGGGAGCGGCCGCACCGCTGGCCGAGGCCGCCCGGCTGGATCCCCGAGACATCGGTCAGCCCGGCCCGCGAGGGCGCGTATGCCGTGGCGGTCGCGACGGCCGCCCGAACATGAGACCGAACATGAGACCACACAGGAGAGGTGTCACAGTGACCGAGCCGAAGGCAACGGGTATCGGCGTCATCAAGGACTGGATCCTGGCCAAACACGAGAGCCGGACCGACGTCGGCCCCGACGAGGATCTGATCGAGAACCGCCTGGTCGACTCGCTGTCCTTCGTCGAGTTCGTCTTCCTGATCCAGGAGACGAGCGGCGTAGAGATCGACCTGGACTGCCTGGGCATCAACGACGTGCGCACCCTGGCCACCATCGAGAAGCGTTTCCTGGCCGGCTGAGCCGGCCCGCCACCCCGTCCGGGCCGACGCGAACGAGAAGGAGAACACCTACGTGGACGACATCTCCTATACCGCTCAGTGGACCGCGGCCGCCCGCGCCCTGGAGAGTGAACGTGCGGATGGCCTGATCCGTGACGACTACGCCCGGCACCTGGCCGAGCCCCGCGGGTTCGAGCTGCTCGACAGGTACCGGGGAGCCGCCGTCAGCGACTTCATCGCGGTACGCACCCGCTACATGGACGACGCCCTCACGCGCGTCCTCGGCCACACCGGGATCCGGCAGATCGTGCTGTTGGCCAACGGTATGGACACGCGCACCCACCGCCTCGACTGGCCTGAGGGCGCCACCGTCTACGAAGTGGACCACGGAGCGCTACTCGCCGAGAAGCAGTCGCGCTTGGCCGCGCTCGTGGTCGAGCCGAGGGTACGGACCGTGCCCGTCAAGGCCGACCTGGCCGGAGACTGGCTGGAGGCGTTGAAGTCAGGCGGCTTCGACACAGCCCAGAGCACCCTGTGGGTCGCCGAAGGCTTGGTCTTCTTCCTCACCGAGCAGCAGGTCGGGCAGCTGCTCGAGACGGTGGCCGGCGCCTGTCCTCCCGAGAGCTGGCTGGTCGTCGACATGACCAGCGCGACCCTGCTGCGCCACCCGATGACCCAGCCGTTTCTCCGGTCCCTGCGGGAAGACGGGACACCGTGGCGGTTCGGCACCGACCAACCGGAGGAGTTCTTGAGCGACCACGGCTTTGCGGTGCGCGACCTCAGGCAGCCCGGCGAGGCGGGCGCCGGCGCGGGGCGCTGGCCGTACGCCGTCACCCCGCGTGAGGTGCGCGGTGTGCCGAGGAACTGGCTGATCAGCGCCGTCACGAAGGCATGACGACAACGGGCGGCACAACGAGCCTGAGAAGAAGGTGAGGATGAGCGCGCCGCTGGAAGCCCTGGTGACCGGCCAGGCCACTAATGACGAGGTCGAACGGATTCGGGTCCCCGACGAATACCTCGCCGCGCACTTGCGCGTGGAGGACGTCGGCATGTTCGGCGACACGGACGACAAGGACGTGCGCAAGTCGCTGCGGGTCGGTCCGGTCCCCATGCCGGAACTCGCCCCGGACGAGGTGCTGGTCGCTGTGATGGCGAGTTCGGTGAACTACAACACCGTGTGGTCGGCGATGTTCGAGCCGCTACCGACATTCCGGTTCCTCAAGCAGTTCGGCCGGCAGGGCGGCTGGGCGAGCCGGCATGATCAGCCCTATCACGTCGTCGGTTCCGACGCCGCCGGCGTCATCCTCCGAGTCGGCTCAGGGGTCCGCCGCTGGCGGCCGGGCGACCATGTCGTGGTGAGTCCTGCCTACGTCGACGACCAGGAGCCGGGCACCCACGCCGACGGCATGCTCGGTGCCGAGCAGCGCGCCTGGGGTTTCGAAACCAACTTCGGCGGGCTGGCCGAGTACGCCGTGGTGCGGGCCAGTCAGCTCATCCCCAAACCCGGCCACCTGAGTTGGGAGGAAGCCGCGACGAACCCGCTGTGCGCGGGGACGGCGTACCGGATGCTGGTGGGCAACCGCGGCGCCCGGCTCAAGCAGGGCGATGTGGTGCTGATCTGGGGTGCGGCGGGTGGGCTCGGCGCGTACGCGGTGCAGTTCGCCAGAAATGGCGGGGCGATCCCAGTCGGCGTGGTCGGATCACCGCACAAGGCCGAGTTGCTGCACCGGCTCGGCTGCGACGTCGTGATCGACCGCAATGAGATCGGCCTGAGCGATGACGCCGCCGACGATCCCGACCGGGTACTGGAGATCGGCAAGCGGCTCGGCGCGATCATCCGCGATCGGGTGGGGCGCGACCCGGACATCGTGTTCGAGCACGTCGGACGGGCCACCTTCGGGGTCTCGGTGTTCGTGGTCCGCCGCGGCGGCGTCGTGGTCACATGTGGCTCCAGCAGCGGCTACCAGCACAGCTACGACAACCGCTACCTGTGGATGCGGTTGAAGAAGGTCATCGGCAGCCACGTCGCGAACCTGCAGGAACAGTGGGACTGCAACACGCTCTTCGAACTCGGCCACATCGTGCCGACCCTGTCGGTGGTCTATCCGCTGGCCCAGGCGCCCGAGGCGACCAGGCTGATGCAGACCAACCAGCACACCGGCAAAGTGGCGGTGCTGTGCCAGGCGCCGCGGCCGGGGCTCGGCGTCACGAACGCGGCACGGCGCGCCTCCGTCGGCGAGGAGCGGCTCGCCCTTTTCCGGGAGTCCGGCCGGCTCGAGGAAAAGGTCGGGGCGTGAGCCGGCGGGCCATCGGCCTGCTCGGCCCAGTCTGGCCAAAGGGCAGGCGGCGATGCCGACACAATCGACGGGTCGTCGAAACATGACGTGCCCTCAACTGATTTGGAGGTCTCAACGCGGTGGCGGAAAACGAGAGGTCTGCCGACACGTCTCCCTGGCGGGCACAGACAGCAATTCTGGCGCTCGGCGCATTCGTGGTCGGTACCGACGGATTCATCATCGTCGGTCTCCTTCCCGAGATCAGTAGAACTCTGCACGTCAGCACCGGTGCCGCCGGTCAGATGGTCAGCCTGTTCTCCCTTGCCTACGCGACCCTGGGGCCGATCCTCGCCGCCGCCACGGGCACATGGTCCAGGCGCCGGGTCCTCGTGGCCGGTGTCGCGCTTCTCGCGGCCGGCAACGCCGTGACCGCGTCGGCGTCGAACTACGGGTTGGTCCTCGCGTCCCGCACGCTCGCAGGAGCCGGCGCGGCGCTGTTCATGGCGAGCGCCGTGGCCACGGCCGCCTACCTGGCCGGTGAGCGGCGGCGGGGCAAGGCCATCGCCACGGTGACCGCCGGGGCGACGCTGGCGCTGGTGCTCGGCGCTCCGCTCGGCACCCTCATCGGCGGGATCTGGGGTTGGCGCGCGGCGATCTGGTTCGTCGCCGCGATCGCCGCCGTCGTCGCGGCCGTCGTCGCCCTCCTGCTGCCGTCCGTCAGGCTCGACCGGGGCGCGACACTGCGGCAGCGCTTCGCGCCGCTCGCCGACCGGCGGGTCCTGAACATCCTGGTGGTCACGCTGCTGGCGTTCATCGCGATCTTCCTTCCCTTCACGTACATGAGTGCGGTCTTCGCCCCGGCCCTCGACGGCGAGCAGTCCCGGCTCGCGCTCCTGCTCCTGGTGTTCGGCGTCACCGCCACAGGGGGGAACCTGGCGGCCGGCGCACTGGCCGACCGGTACGACCCGCGGCGCGTCGTCATCGCCGCCACCGTGGGCGTCACCGCGGTGTTCATGATCATGCTGCCGGTCCGGGAGATCTTCGTCCTAGCGGTGATCGCCACGGCGCTCAGCGGCATCGTGTCGTACTCGGTCATCGGCCCGCAGCAGCACCGGATCATCACATACGCGTCTTCGGGAGGCGCGCCGCTGCTGACCTCGCTCAACACGTCCGCCGCGTACCTCGGCAACTTCCTGTCCAGCATCATCGGAGCGATCGTCCTCACCCGATCCGCGGCCCTGCTGCTGCCCGTCGGCGCGACCTTCGCGGCCTGCGCGGCTCTCCTCACCTGGTGGCTGTCACGCGGTGGAGACGCCGTCGACGAGGCCGGCGACCCGGGGGGCCGCGAAGTGACGCCGCCGCGCAACGCACCTTCGAGAGAACAGGACAGAACACCTTGAGTATGACGAAGCACCAGGTCGACATCGCCGGAATTCCCGTGGGCTACTACGTGGACGGTCAAGGGCCGGAACTCGTCCTCGTGCACGGCGGCACCGGACATCCGGAGACGAGCTTCGCGAGCCTGCTCGAGGAGTTCACGCCGCACCGGACCACGATCGTGCCCGGGTACTCGGGTAGCACCCTCACCCCCCTCCCTGATGGCGAGGTGGACGTCGATCTCCTGGCTGATCAGGTGCTGGGAGTGGTGAGGGCCGCCGCGAACGGCCCGGTGGACATGTTCGGAATCTCCACCGGCGCGGTCGTCGCCGCCGCTGTGGCCAGCAAGGACGCGGAACTCATCCGCCGCCTGGTGGTCCTGGGCGGATTCGTCCACTACCGCCATCCGTGGCAGCGCCTTCTCCTCCGGACATGGCGTCGGCTCGCCGATCTGGACGCGGATGCCTTCGCCGAGTACACGCTCCTCCATGTTCTGTCGGACGCGTTCCTGGATTCCATGAGCGCGAGTGAACGCCTTCGGCTGCGCGCTGGACTGGCGCCGTCCGAGGGAATGGTCGCATTGATCGACTTCGTGGGCCAGGTGGACATCAGCGGCCGTGTCGGAGACATCAAGTCACCGACGCTCGTCGTCGGAATGAGGCATGACCAGCTGGTTCCCGTGCGGTACGCGAAACAGTTTCATGCAGCGATACCGGGCAGTGAGTACGTCGAGATCGACTCAGGTCACGCAGCAGCGATCGAGAAACCGGCCGAGCTTCTCAAGCACATCAAGGAGTTCCTCGCCCAGTAGGCGGGGCGAGGCATCCACGGTTTTCCGCACCCGGTGCTCCTCGAAGACGGGCGAGCCGAACTCTCGGCCGCACGCTCGGAGCAAGGGGCGCGATGGGAGTCGGTGCTGTTGCTGGGGTCACCGGATGCGGTCGAAGCGGCGCGACGCTGGCACCGGACCGTGACGTCTCGCAGGTCCACACCTGCGTCCAGCATGGTGGTCACGAAGGTGCGCCACCGGTGGGGATGAGTTGTTCCCCGGCAGCTCGTGCTGGCGCGGATCATCAAGCCGACCAGCAAGGAGGACAACGTCCGGGTTCCTTGAGGAGGTCGGCGTGAACGCAACTCGCCGAGTCAGGTGACAAGGGTCTCGATCGGCATCCTCACAAGATCCGCCTGGTTCCTCCAGGTTGACGCATACCCATATGGGAATATGATGGTGGTCATGGCACGAGCAGCGACGACGTCGGACGTCTTCAACGCGATCGCCGAGCCGCAGCGCCGGGAGATCCTGGTGCTGTTGCGGGCGGGTGAGCGGCCGGTGACCGAGTTGGCCCGGGAGCTGGGGATGACCCAGCCGGGGGCGTCCAAGCACCTGCGGGTGCTCCGGGAGGTCGGGCTGGTGCGGGACCGCAAGGCGGGCAAGCAGCGCCTGTACGGCCTTGACGCCCGCGGGCTGCGGCCGGTCCACGAGTGGACCGGCGGGTTCGAGCGGTTCTGGAACGAGAGCTTCGACCGGCTGGACGCGTACGTGCAGGACCTGAAGCAGGCAAGGCAGGAGGAATAGCTGATGAGCGCGACACGACGAGGAGCGCCGGCGCAGTCCGCGACGGCCGACCGCGAGGTCGTCATCTCCCGGGTCATCGACGCCCCACGGGAGCTGGTGTTCGAGGCCTTCACCGAGGTCCGGCACCTGTCACGGTGGTGGGGACCGGAGGGGTTCACCACGACCACGCGGTCGTTCGAGTTCCGCGCCGGCGGGGTGTGGGACTTCGTGATGCACGGACCGGATGGGACGGACTACACCGAGTGGATCTCCTGGACCGAGATCGCCCCGCCGGAGCGGATCGCGCTGCTGCACGGCGAGTCCCGCGGTGATCCGAACGCCTTCGAGTCGGTCCTGACGTTCGCGCCCGACGGCGCGGCGACCCGGATCGTGATGCGCACGGTGTTCCCCACCAAGGAGCTGCGCGACGAGGCCGTCGAGAAGTACCACGCGATCGAGGGCGGCCGGCAGACCCTGAGCAACCTGGCCGCCTACGTCACCGAGATCGTTCGGAAGGGAGTGGAGGACTGATGGCCGGAAAGGTGTTCTTCAGCGTGTCGATGTCGCTGGACGGGTTCATCGCGCCCGAGTCCGCCGGGGAGTTGATGGGGCGGCAATGGATGGAACTGCAGGCGTGGGTCTTTCCGCAGCGGTTCTTCCGGGAGAACCTGAAGCTTGGCGAGGGCGGCGAGGAAGGGCGCGACAATGACATCGTGCGGGAGACGTTCGAGCGCACCGGCGCGAGCGTGATGGGCAAGCGCATGTTCGACGCCGGCGAGCGGATGTGGCCGGAGGAGGCGCCGTTCCACACGCCGGTCTTCGTCGTGACGCACGAGAAGCGTGATCCCTGGGAGCGGCCGGGCGGGACCACCTTCCACTTCGTCAACGACGGCATCGAGTCCGCGCTCGACCAGGCCCGCCAGGCCGCCGGCGACCGGGACGTCCGCATCGCTGGCGGCGGCGCGACGATCTTGGAGTACGTGAACGCCGGCCTGATCGACGAGTTCTCGATCGCGCTGTCGCCTGTGCTGTTCGGCTCCGGAATCCGCCTGTTCGAGGGCGTGGACGCGGCCCGCGTGGCTCTGGAGCCTATCCGCGCGGAGCCCTCCCCGAGGGTGACGCACCTGACCTACGCCGTCCGGGAGCGGTAGGCGCTCGGCGGACGGGCCCTGGCCGACCAGGCGACCGGCTGGGCGACCACGTCGAACGCGCTTCGTTTTGCGAGTTATCGATAGTCCGGTGGGTCCTGATTTGTGGGGCTTGGGGTAGTTAACGGACATGCTAGAGGTCGATATGGCCGCGGTATTCGACATGGAGCCCGTGGCGTGCGCGGTCATCTCTCCCGAGCTGGTGTTCGTTGCGGTGAACCAGGCTTATGAGCGGCTGGCGGGCCCCCGCGATCGGCTGATCGGCCGCAACGTGTTCGAGGCTCTCCCCGGCGGCCTGTCCGGCAAGAACGCCCGGCATTGGCAGGCCGCGTTGGATTGGGTGCCGGCGGAGGGCGTGCCGTACGTCATGCCGTGGGGACGCTACGACCTCCAGGTGCCGGGGCGGCCAGGGCAGTACGAGCGGCGGTACTGGAGCACGGTGGACGCGCCGCTGCTGGGTCCCGACGGCAAGGTCGCGCTGATCATCCACCGGATCGAGGACATCACCGCGTTCATCGAACAGGTTCACGACGTCCAGCCGTCCGGCAGTGCGCAGCCCGAGGGTCTGCTGGCGGCCGAGATCGAACTCTACGCTCGGTCACGGGAACTGCAGGAGGTGAACGAGCGGCTGCGGCACGCTCGGGCACAGGAACGCCATGCCATCGCTGCGCTGGAAGAAACGGTCGAGCGGCAGCGGCAGGAGGTCACCGACGCTTCCCACGACCTGCGCAATCCCCTCACCGGCTTGCAGACGCGGCTGGAGGACGCCCTCTGCGACCCCGACATCGATTCACGCCAGGTCCTGAACGCCGCGCTGCAGGACGCCGAGCGGCTGAGCGACATCGTCGCCGACCTGCTGGAGTTGGCCCGCATGGACGCCGGCACCCCCGTGTCCACCGAACCGGTCGATCTGTCCCGCCTGGTCCGCGACACTCTGGCGGCGCGTCCCCTGCCCGCATGCCCTCGACACCCATCTTCAGGACCCGGCCGTGGTGCACGGCTCCCGCCCTCGCCTGCTCCGCCTGCTGAGCAACCTGGTGGTCAACGCAGAACGGCACGCCCGAACCCGGATCGAGGTATCCGTCACCACCGAAAACGATCACGCGGCCCTCCAGGTCATCGACGACGGGCCCGGTATCCCCGCCGCTGACGCGAACTGGTCTTCCGCCGCTTCTACCGCCGCGCCGACGCCCGCCGCGCCGATCCCGCGGGCACCGGCCTCGGCCCGGCGATCGCCCGCCAGATCGCCCACGCCCACAACGGCACCCTGCGGATAGCAGACCACCCCGCAGGAACCTGCATGGTCCTGCAACTCCCCCTGCAGGTCCCACCGCGTTGAACCAACGCGAATGGGACGGCCCCGGGCGCGATCCCGGCCGGGTGTGGAGCGCGGCGTCCACGGCTAGGGGTTACGCGCGCAGGACTTCCGGGGAGGGGCTCGGCTTGTCGACGCCTGTTGAGCGGAATGTGGTCCGGTAGGCGCTGGGGGCCACGCCCAGGGTCGCGCTCATCTGCTGGCGGAGCGCCGCGCCGGTGCCGAAACCCGAATGGCGCGCCACCTGGTCGATGGCCAGGTCCGTGGTCTCCAGCAGGTGCCGGGCCCGCTCGACGCGCTGCTGGATGATCCACTTTCGCGGGCTGAGCCCGGTCTCCTGGCGGAACCGGCGGGTGAACGTGCGAATGCTCATCCGGGCCCGCGCGGCCAGGGCGTGCAGGTCCAGCGGCTCGTGGAGGTGTTCCAGCGCCCACGCGCGGGCCGCGGCGGTGGAGGTGTCGGTCACCTCGGGGATCGGACGAACGATGTACTGCGACTGGCCGCCCGGGCGCCACGGCGGGACGACGCAGCGACGCGCGGTCATGTTCGCGATCCCGCTGCCGTGGTCGTCCCGGACGACCTGGAGGCACAGGTCGACGCCCGCGCCGACGCCCGCCGAGGTGAGGAGGTCGCCCTCGTCGACGAACAGCACGTCCGGGTCGAGGTCGACGTCCGGGAAGAGGCGGCGGAAGTTGTCGGCGTGCGCCCAGTGCGTGGTGGCCCGGCGGCCGTCCAGCAGACCGGCCGCGGCCAGCACGAACGCGCCCGTGCAGACCGACATGACTCGTGCGCCGCGGTGCGCCGCCGTCCGCAGGGCGACCCGTACCGGTTCGTCGAGGGTGCCGTCGGACAGGACCTGCGCGCCGTAGTGCACGCCCGCCACGAGGATCGTGTCCGCCTCCGCCAGCAGTTCCAGGCCGTGCTCGGACGCGATGACCAGCCCCGCCGAGCTGCGCACCGGGCGGCCGCCGGGGGTGCAGATCCGTACCTGGTAGAGCCGCCGGTCCTGCTCGTCGCGGGCCGCGGGGAAGACCTGGGTCGGCGTGCCGAGGTCGAACGCGACCACCTCGTCCAGCGCGAGCACGGCGATCTGGTGCGGCCGGTGGTCCATGGCCCAATTCTTGCACATGATGGCCAAAGAGCCACTTCCCGGGACGGTGCCGCACTGAGCACTCTTACCGAATGACCCACAACAAACAACTCATATGGCCGTGGATGATCGCGGGCATCGGTTTCGCCGCGCTCGTCGGCGCGGCCGGGTTCCGGTCCACCCCGGGCGCGCTGGTGGAACCGCTGCAGGACGAGTTCGGCTGGTCGACCGGCACCATCGGTTTCGCCATGTCGGTGAACCTCGCGTTGTACGGGATCACCGCGCCATTCGCCACCGCGCTGATGGAACGGTTCGGTGTGCGCAAGGTGACCGCCGGTGCGATGGCGTTGATCGCGCTGGGCAGCGGTTTGACCGTGTACATGACGGCGGCGTGGCAGCTCATTCTGCTCTGGGGCGTGATGGTGGGCCTCGGCGCCGGTTCGATCTCCCTGGGATTCGTGGCCACCATCGGCACCCGGTGGTTCGTCAAGCGCCAGGGCCTGGTCACCGGCGTCCTCTCGGCCGGCGGCGCGACCGGTTCGCTGATCTTCCTGCCGCTGGTGACGGCGTTGAGCGAGTCGGCGGGCGGGTGGCGCAGCGCCGCGGTGGTGGTCGCCCTGGTCGCGGCCGCCGCGGTGCCGATGGTGCTGTTCTTCTTCCGCGAACACCCTGCCGACCTGGGAATCCCGCCATACGGCGCCGAGGAGGTCGTGGCCCCGCCGGCCGTCACGGGCAGTGCCGCGCGGCACGCCGTCGACCAGTTGAAGAGCGCCGCCCGCACAAAGCCGTTCTGGTTCCTCGCGGTGAGCTTCTTCATCTGCGGTGCCACCACCAACGGCATCGTCTTCACCCATTTCATCCCCGCCGCCCACGATCACGGCATGCACCGGGTCACCGCCGCGGGCCTGCTCGCCGTGATCGGTATCTTCGACCTCGTCGGCACGATCCTTTCCGGCTGGCTCAGCGACCACATCAATCCCCGGATACTGCTGGCCGTTTTCTACGTACTGCGCGGCGTCTCACTGCTCGTCCTGCCCCAGGTGTTCGACGACAAGGTCACCGGGTTCATGATCGTGTTCGTCGTCTTCTACGGGTTGGACTTCATCGCCACCGTTCCGCCGACGATCACCCTGTGCCGGGAGCACTTCGGGATGTCCGCGCCGGTCGTCTTCGGCTGGGTCTTCGCCGCGCACCAGATCGGCGCCGCCTGCGCGTCCACCCTGGCCGGCCTGGCCCGCGACAGCTTCGGCGACTACGCGCCCGCCTGGTACACGGCCGGCCTTCTCAGCGTCGGCGCGGCGTTCCTCTCCATGGCGATCAAGCGCGCGCCGGCCGAGAGCGAGACCAAGACCCTCACGCCCGCCTGAGCCCGTCCGCGCGGCCAGTGGTGTCGCGTTTCGCGGCAGGTCGGCGCGGCCGGTTTGATCGGTTGATTGATTCGATTCCCTGGGATGGCAGCCAATCCGATGTTTTGTTGAACTCTGATCGGCGCGAAGGCCCCAGCGGCCGTGCCCGAGTTTCGACGTCATCGACCAGACGATGTTCAAGGGGGAAGTGTGCGATCATCCCGTGCCGTCCGGACCGCGGAATTGCCCGGCAGCGGTGTAACGGACGCGACCACGCGCGACGCGGCCACGAACGACACGACCACGCGGGCCCGCGAGAGCGCGATCATCAGCTACCACGGCACCGAGCCGGAGAACGCGCTCATCCCCGGCCACACGACCGAATCCGGCGGCGTCAAGGTGATCGCCGCGCTGTTTCGCGGGCTGGTCTCCTACGACCCGGTCGACGCCCATCCGAGGAACGCGGTCGCGGAATCGATCGAGACCGCCGACTCCAGGATCTTCACCATCAGGCTGAAGCGCGGCTGGACGTTCCACGACGGCACGCCGGTCACCGCGAGCAGCTTCGTCAACGCCTGGAACTACACCGCACACGGCCCGAACATGATGCAGGCGGCGAGTTTCCTTTCGCACATCGAGGGCTTCGACGAGGTGAACTCCCCCGGCTCCACGGTCAGGGAGCTGTCCGGTCTGAAGATCATCGATGACCGGACTTTCGCCGTGACACTGTCGGCGCCGTTCTCCGAGTTCCCCGTCACGCTCGGCTGCAGCGCGTTCTTCCCGCTGCCGGACGCCTTCTTCGAGGACCGGGAGGCGTTCGAGGCGCACCCGATCGGCAACGGCGCCTTCAGCTTCGTGTCCCGTGAGCGCGAGAAGAACATCCTGCTCAAGCGCTACGACGAGTACGCCGGGGACGACATGCCCAGCATCGGCGGCGTCGACTTCCGGATCTACGCCGACCTGGCGGACGCCTACCATGATGTGGTGGCGGACGAGCTCGACTACCTGGACGTCACACCGTTCTGGGCGCTGGAGGGCGACCGGTACCTGAAGGACCTGCCGAATCGCACCCACGATCGGACGTATCTCGGGATCCAGACCATCTCGTTCCCGCTCTATGACCCGCGCTACGCCGACCCCCGGCTGCGGCAGGCGATCTCCATGGCGATCGACCGGGTCAAGCTGATCGACAAGATCTTCCAGGGCCACCAGGTGCCGGCCGACGGCCTCGTCCCGCCGGCCATCTCGGGCCGCGCCGAGAACCAGGGCGGCGAGTTGTGCGCCTACTCCCCCGGGCGGGCCAGGGAGCTGTTCGAGGCGTGCGGGTTCGCGGGCCACATCGAGCTGACCTCCAACATCGACTCGCCGAACCGGCCCTGGATGGAGGAGATCTGCGCCTCGGTCACCGAGACGCTCGGCGTGCCCTGCCGTTTCGTGGCGATCCCGACGCTCGGGGAGTTCCGCCGCAGGCTGAACGCCCGGGAGATGACCGCCGTGTTCCGCTCCGGCTGGGTCGCGGACTACCCGTCGATCGAGAACTTCCTGAGTTCGATCTACCGGACCGGCGCCGCGGACAACGTCGGCGGCTACAGCAATCCCGCGGTCGACGCCCTGCTGTCCGCCGCGGAGAGCGCACCGACCAGGGAGCGGGGCTGGGATCTCTACCAGCAGGCGGAACGGGCGATCCTGCGGGACATGCCGACGATCCCGATCTGGTTCCAGAGCACGCTGTCGGCCTGGTCGACGCGGCTGCGGGACGTCCAGCCCAACCCGTTCCGCGAGCTCGACCTCTACAGCGTCACCGTGGCGGAGTCCGGCGGCGACCCCGGCTGATGCTCCCGCCTCCGGGAGCGCGATCGGTACCGTCGCCGGCCGGTTGATTGATGGCAATGGTCAGAAGAGGGAGAAAAGGCGTGGACATCGAGGTTCAGCAGGCCAGGGCGGCATCGCTGCGGGCGCTGCATGAAAGCGGAGTGCTCGTGCTGCCGAACGCGTGGGACGCGGGCAGCGCAGCGCTCATCGCCCGGGCGGGCGCGCAGGCGATCGCGACGACCAGCGGCGGGGTGTCGTGGTCGCTCGGCCGCCCGGACGGGCACGGCCTGACCCGGGACGAGATGGTCGAGGCGGTCCGGCGGATCGCCGCGGCGGTCGACGTCCCGGTGACCGCGGACATCGAGGGCGGTTACGGCGAGAGCCCCGAGGACGTCGCCGCGACGGTGGCGGGGATCGTCGGGGCAGGCGCGGTCGGGGTGAACATCGAGGACTCCAGGGCGCCCGGCGGCCCGCTCTTCGACGCCGCCGAGCAGGGGGCGCGGTTGCGCGCGGCCCGGGACGCGGCGACGAGGGCCGGCCTGCCGGGCCTGGTGATCAATGTGCGCACCGACGTCTTCCTCTTCGGCATCGGGGAGGAGGCGGGCCGGCTGGACGACGTCATCGCGCGCACCGGCTTCTACGCCGAGGCGGGCGCGGACAGCCTGTTCGTCCCGGGCCTGATCGACCTCGACGCGCTGGGCAGGCTGGTGAAGGCGTCGCCGCTGCCGGTGAACGTGATGGCATGGCCCGGCGCGCCGACGGTCGCCGAGTTCGAGGCCGTGGGCGTGCGCCGGGTCAGTCTCGGCACCGCGCTGAGCCAGGCGGCCTACTCCGTCGCGGAGCGCGCGGCCACCGAACTGCTCAGCCAGGGCACCTACACCGCGCTGGAGGGGGCGCTCGACTTCGGCAGCATCAACGGCGCCGTCAGCCGCTGACGGCGGCCTCCGGCGGTCCTGACGATCACCCGGCGAACGGACGGAGCGGAACGGCCCAGGGCACCGGCGTATAGGCCGGCACCACGTCATTTTTTCGACCGGCGGTCACGCATTCGCGTGACCGCCGGTTTTGTTTGTTTGTTCTGCGAAATTCGCACTTGATTGTTCGTTGCGGTCAATCCTTTCGGTCAAATACCCGGCTGGCTTGAATGGCGGTCAGGCGGCGATCGCCGCCGGCCCCCCAGCAATCGCATTCACGATCGAGGGAGCGAACAGATGGCCACTGCACCCAGCCGTCCGGCCGCCGCCGAAGCCCCGGCGGCGGCGCCGGCTCCGGCGCCGCCGCGAACGGGCGAGGAAATCCTCCGCCGCGTCCGGGCGATCGTCCCGGAGCTGCGGGCGCGCTCGTCCGAGATCGAGCGCGAGCGCCGGCTGCCGATGGACGTCGTCGAGCTGCTGCGCGGCACCGGCGTGTTCCGGATGGGCTTCGCGCACGGCTGGGGCGGCCCCGAGCTGAGCTCGATCGAGCAGACCGAGATCATCGAGGCGATCTCCTACGGCGACCCGGCGGCCGGCTGGTGCGCGATGATCGGCTCCGACACCGGCCTGTACGCGGCGTTCCTCGACGAGCCGGTGGCGAAGGAGATGTTCCCGAGCCTCGACATGATCACCGCGGGCCTGCTGTTCCCGACCGGGCGCGCCGAGATCGTGCCGGGCGGGTACCGGCTCTCCGGCCGCTGGCAGTTCGGCAGCGGCGTCACCCACGCCGACTGGGTGATCTCCGGTGCCTTCGTCTACCGCGACGGCGCCCCGGAGCCGGGTCCGGAGGGCGACCCGCACGACTCCAAGCTCATGATGGTGCCGCGCGAGGACGTCGAGGTCGTCGACACCTGGTACACCACCGGGCTGGCGGGCAGCGGCAGCTGCGACTACACGATCACCGACGTGTTCGTGCCGGCCGAGCGCACCCTGACGTTCGACACCGTGCGCAACGGCGAGGGCCCGCTGGCCCAGCCCGAGGTGCACATGCGCAACATGCCGGGGGTGCCGCTGGGCATCGCGCGGGCCGCGCTCGACCATGCCCGCGAACTCGTCGCGGCGCGCGGCAAGGGGGACGACTACCGCACCCAGGTCGTCGTCGCCGACTGCGAGGCCGACCTCGTCGCCAGCCGCCACGGCGTGTACGGGGCGATGAGGCGCCAGCACGAGCTCCTGGCCGCCGGCGGCACGCTCGACGATCTCACCCCGGAGGAGCGGGCCGCGCTGCCGCTCTCGCGCAGGCACGCGTTCCGCACCGCGCGGTCGATCGTCGGCCGGCTGTACGACCTCCTGCAGACCAGCTCGATCTACCAGCCGTCCCCGATGGACCGCTGGCTCCGTGACACCCACACCATGTGCCAGCACGTCGTGGCGCAGGAGCGCATCCTGCAGTCGGCGGGGGCGTACCTGCTGGGCGCGAAGCCCGGGTTCCCGCTGTGCCTCGGCATCACCGCCGCGAAACCGGCCGGCGCCGCCCGGCCCGCGTCGTGACCTTCTCCCGATGAGCCGATCCGACGGCTCCCTCGCTCCGCCCGCACGGGCGCGACTCTCTCGGCCGGCCCGTACCGGGGCGCCGACCGGAACGACAGGTGGGATTGTGACAGTCCAAGAAGTTGACATTCTGATGATCGGCGCGGGCCCGGCCAACCTGGCGCTCGCCGTGGCGCTGGAGGAGTCGGCTCCGGCCGAGATGGCGCGCAGCGCGCTGATCCTCGAACAGCACTCCGACGTGAAATGGCAGCGCGGCCTGCTGCTGCCGTGGGCCCGCAGCCAGGTCTCCTTCCTCAAGGACCTGGTGACGCTGCGGAACCCGCGCAGCCGGTTCTCCTTCCTCAACTTCCTGCACGAGACGGGCGAGCTGGACAGGTTCGTCAACCTGAGCACCTTCAACCCCTACCGCTGGCAGCTGTCGGCGTATCAGCAGTGGGTCGCCGGGTCCTTCCAGCATGTGAAGATCCGCTACAACGCCCGCGGCGAGCGGGTCGTTCCCCGGCTCGGCGACGACGGCTCGATCGCCGGGTGGACGGTCACGCTCGCCGGCGGAGACGTGGTGCACTGCCGCGACCTGGTGATCGGCGCCGGGCGCGATCCGCACATCCCCGAGGTGTTCGCGGACCTGCCGGCGGAGCGGGTCGTCCACAGCTCGCAGTACAGCACCCGCCTCGCCGAGGCCGACCCCGGCCGGACGCTGCGGCCGGTGGTCGTCGGCGGGGCGCAGAGCGCCGTCGAGATGTTCATGGCGCTGTCGCAGGACCTGCCGCAGAGCCGCCCGACCATCGTGCTGCGCTCGATCGGGTTCCAGAACTACCAGACCAGCAAGTTCGTCAACGAGCTGTTCTTCCCCTCGTTCGTCGACGAGTTCTTCACGATGCAGCCCGAGACCCGCGAGCAGGTCCTGAAGGAGATGCATCTGACGAACTACGCGGGGCTCGCCCCGCCCTTCGCCGACGAGCTGTACAACATGCTCTACCAGCAGCGGATGCTCGGCGACCAGCGCTCCACCGTACGTCCCCTCACCGAGGTGGTCGGTGCCCGCGCCGACCGGGACGACGTCGTCCTGGACCTGCGCGACCGCAAGAACGGCAAGGTCGAGCCGCTGCGCTGCGACCTCGTGCTCCTCGGCACCGGCTACGACGCGCGGATGCCCGCCATGGTCCGCGACCTCGCGGCCCGCACGGGCCTCGACGAGGTCGCTGTCAGCCGGCGCTACCGCGTCGAGCTGGGCCGGCCGGCGTCGGGCGCGCTCTACCTGCAGGGCGTCAACGAGGCGACGCACGGCATCGCCGACTCCCTGATCAGCGTCCTGTCGCACCGCTCCCAGGACATCACCGACGACATGCTCGCCCGCCGCGCATCCGAGCCCGCCCAGGGCGGGCGCCTGACGGAGCGGGTGCGGACCGCATGATCGAGATCCGAACGCTGGACCGGGCGGGCCTGACCCGCGCCTACGGCCTGGACTCCGAGCGGCTGCTGCCGTGGCCCGCGCTCAACGCCCCGTTCGAGGGCGCGTGGTGCGTCCTGCGGGCCCGGACGGAGTCGGCTCCGCACGCGCATCACGAGTACGAGATCTTCATCGCGATGACCGGCCGCGCCAGGCTCCGCGTCGACGGCGAGGACATGCCGTTCGTCGCCGGCGACATCGTCCACCTGCCGCCGGGCTGCACCCACCAGGTGGTGAACGACACCGACGAGGACTTCGAGTACTACGGCGTCTGGTGGGACGGCGAGATGTCGGAGAGGTTCCTCGACCGGCACCGGGGGCGGCCGTCATGACCGAGCGGACGGTGGTGATCTCGCCGGCGCCCACGGCCAACGGCGACCTGCACCTCGGGCACCTCGCCGGCCCGTTCCTGGCCGCGGACGTCCACACCCGCTACCTGCGGGCCACCGGGCGGACGGCGTACTTCGGGACGGGATTCCAGGACACGTCCACCTTCGTCGTGACCACGGCCGCACGGCGGGGGGTGACCCCGGCGGCGCTGGTGGAGCGGTCGGCCGGGCAGATCGCGTCGAGCCTCGGCGCGGTGGGCATCGACGTCGACGGGTTCACCGGCGACGACGAGCGCTTCACCAAGTGGGTCGCCGACTTCTGGGGGCGGGTCCACAGCGCGGGGAAGCTCGAACTGAAGACGATGAGCTTCCTGTACTCGCCGAAGACCGGTCGGTTCCTCGTGGACGGCTTCGCCACCGGCGGCTGCCCGCACTGCCTGGCCGACGGCTGCGCCGGTCTCTGCGAGACCTGCGGGAACCCGGTCGCGGCGGCCGACCTCATCGACCCGCGGTCCACGCTGGAACCCGGCGACCCCGTCGAGCCGCGCGAGGCGCAGGTGCTCGTGCTGCCGATGGAGCGCTACCGGGAGCGGCTGCGGGAGTACTTCGACGTCCACGCGACCGCGATGCGCCCGCACATGGCGCAGGCGCTGAGGGAGATGCTCTCCCGTCCGCTGCCGGACTATCCGGTCACCTACCCGATCTCCTGGGGGATCCCGGCGCCCTTCCCCGAGGTCCCCGGGCAGGTGATCAACCCGAACGCGGAGCCGGCGCCGTGGAGCATGCACGCGTCCGCCCTGTCGGCGGAGCGCTGGGGCGAGGTGCCCGGGACCGACGACGCGCTCTGGCTGCCGGACGCGGGCACGAAGGTGGTGTACTTCCTCGGCTTCGACAACACCTTCCCCTTCGCCGTCGCGATGATGGCGGTGCTGCTGGCGCACGGGGACCAGTACGCGCTGCCGGTCGAGTTCGTCACCAACGAGTTCTACCTGCTGGACCACGACAAGTTCTCCACCAGCCGGGGGCACGTGGTCCGGGCCGCGGACCTCGCCGCCGAGATGCCGCGCGACCTCGTCCGGTTCTACCTGGCCGCGACCAGCCCGGAGAACCAGTGCACCAACTTCAGCCGGCCGGACATGGCTAAGGTGACGCGGTCGTGGCTGGCCGGGCCCTGGAACCGGGTCGCGGCGAAGGCCGGCCGGTGGACCGGCCGCGGGCCGCTGCCGGTGTCGGAGCGATCCCGCGGCGCCGCCGCGCGGATCGTCGACCGGTTCGCCGCGTCGTACGAGCTCGAGTGCTTCAGCCTCGTCCGGGCGGCGCAGACGCTCACCGAGCAGATCGCGCGGCTGGACCGGTGGGACGTCGCGCCGGACGAGGCGGGCGACTTCTGCCACGAGGCCGAGGTCGTGCTCCGCTGCGCCGCGCCGATCCTCATCGACCTGGCCGCCGCCCTGCCGGACACGGCGATCCGCCGCGACGGCCCGTCCACGATCACCCCGGTGCGGCTGCCCGGGCTGGACGGGGGCGTGGCCTGAGATGGCCGGGAGCACTCTGGCCGAGCCGCTGCGCGGCTGGACGGACCAGCGGATCGTCATCGTCGGCGCGGGTGTCACCGGGCTGCTGGCCGCGGTGCGGGCCGTGCTGCTGGGCCATCAGGTGGTGGTGCTGGAGCGGGGCGCGATCCCGAACCCCGGCGCCAGCTCGTTCGACCACCACCGGGCCGTGCGGGCGCTCGTCCCGGGTGACCCGTCCGCGACGCGGCGGGCCGCCGACGCCCACCGCCGATGGGTCGAGCTGGAGTCCCTGCTGTGCGGCCCCCGGCCGGGCGCGGGCTTCTACCGCCGGATCGGCGTCGTGACCGCGTGGCCGGAGGCCGAGATCCCCTCGGTGGCCGCGGCGGCCCGCGACGCGGGCCTGCGGGTCAGGCTCGTCGGGCCGCGCGAGATGTGGCCCATCGGATTCCCGGCCGGCACGTCCGGCGTCCTGGAACTCGACGCCGGTGTCCTGCTGGCCGACCGGGTGCTGGCGGCGGCGGCCCGATGGCTGGACCGCCATCCGGCGGCCGAGCTCAGACCCGGGCAGGACGTGGTGGCGGTGGACGCCGGCACCGCGAGGGTCGAGCTGGCCGACGGCACCGTGGAGCACGGCGACCTGGTGCTGGTCGCCGCCGGGCCGTGGTCGCTCCGGCTGGTGGACGTGCCCGTGGTGGTGCACCGGCAGACCATGGTCTACCTGTCCCCGCCCGCCGGGCTGGCCGGACGGTGGGAGCGCATGCCCAGCGCGGGCCGGGTCGGGGCGGACGGGCGGGGCTGGCTGATGCCGCCCGGCGACGGCGCCCTCCTCAAGATCAGCACTGACGCGGCCTGCCGGGAGGTCACCTCCCCCGACCAGGACGGCGACGGCGGCGGCGTCATGGGCGACGCGGACGACCGGGCCTGGGCCGAGAAGATCCTCGCCGCCGGGATCCTGGCCGACGCGGACGGCTACACGGTGGCCGCCGTCAAGCGGTGCCACTACGCGGTGGACGCGGGCACCGGCACGGGCCGCCTGGCCCGGGTCGGGACCTCGGTCTGGGCCCGCGCGGCCAGCGGCGGCGACGGCTTCCGCACCGCTCCGCTCGTCGCCGACCAGATCGCCGGCGCGCTCGTCGGGGCGGCGGCATGAGCCCCTCGCCCCCGGCACTACCCAACCCCTGCCGGATCGGAAGGAAAGAGATGAACGACTCCAAGAGCGTGCTGCTGGTGATCGGCAGCGGGCTGAAGCTCTACCGCGAGTACCTGATCCGCTCGGCGAGCGCCCGCGCCCGCGCGGCGGGCCTGGAGCTCGTTTTGATCAACAACCTCAGGCCCACCTGGCAGCACCCGTACTTCGACGAGATCCACGTCGTCAACGTCTTCGACCACGACACGCTGCGGACCGCGGCGCGCGAGGTCTCCGCGCGGCGCACCATCGCGGGCCTCGTCTGCTACGACGAGCCGCTGGTGATGCCGGCGGCCGAGCTCGCCGCCGAGTTCGGCGTGCCGGGCCTGTCCATCCCCGGCGCGCTGGGGTGCCGCGACAAGCGCAGCACCCGGTCGCGGCTCACCGCCGCGGGCGTCCTGCAGCCCGCTTTCGAGATGACCGACAGCCTGGAGCAGGCCCGCGCGGCGGCCGAGCGGATCGGCTACCCGGTCGTCGTCAAGCCCCGCGCGCTCGGCGCCAGCATGGGCGTCGTCCTCGCCGCCGACGAGGCCGGCCTGGACGCCGCCTACCGCGTCGCGCACGAGGCCAGCCTGGTCGGCGACGAGGAGTACCGCGGCGGCGCCATCGTCGAGGAGTACGCGGACGGCCCGGAGATCAGCATCGACGCCGCCGTGCACAAGGGCGAGTACCTGCCGATGTTCCTCGCCCGCAAGCGCACCGGGCAGTACCCGTACTTCGAGGAGGTCGGGCACGTCATCGACGCGGACGATGAGCTGCTGCGCGACCCCGAGCTGCTCGGCACCCTCGCCCGCGCGCACCGCGTCCTGGAGATCGAGGACGGCATCACCCACACCGAGGTGCGGCTGACCGCGCGCGGCCCGCTGATCATCGAGATCAACGGCCGGCTCGGCGGCGACCTGATCCCGTTCGTGGGCAAGATCGCCACCGGGATCGACCCCGGCCACGTGCTCGTCGACGCCGCCATCGGCACCCGGCCCGACATCGCGGCGACGAGGAGCGGCGTCGCGGGCATCCGGTTCGGCTATCCCGAACACGACTGCGTCGTGCACGCGGTCCGCGTGCCCACGGCGGCCCCCGGCCTGGTCACGGCGGCGCCGATGGTCGACCCCGGGACGACGCTGCGGCTCCCGCCGGGCGGCTACATCGCCCGCCACTCCTTCGTGGTGGCCGAGGCCGCCGATCCCGCGTCCTGCGACGCCCGGCTCGACGGCGCGCTCGCGCGGGTCGAGATCGACGCCGAGGAGATCGAGCCGCCGCCGCCGGGCACCCGCCTGGAGATGCCGGCCGGGCTGCTGGACGCGGACGCGTGACGATCGACTACGAGGGCCGGCTGTTCCAGCGAGCGGGCGGCGGTGACGGCACCGTCGCCCGCTACCGGCAGGACGGCGATCTGGTGTGGGCCCACTTCACCGGCGGGAAGGTGCGGCGCGGCACGGTCACCGGCACCTGCGAACCGGACGGCACGCTGCGGCTGGGCTACGTCATGGTGCTGGTGACCGGCGAGGTGATCTCCGGGCACACCGTGAACGTCCCGGAGCGGCGCGCGGACGGCCGGCTGCTGCTGCGCGAGGAATGGGAGCGGTTCGGGGAGCACGCCGGTGTCGGCGTCTCCTACCTGGAAGAGGTCGGACCCGGGGCCGGGGCGGAGGCGGGACCCGCCGTCCACCACGCGGATCCGCCCGCGGGCGGATCCGCGGACGAAGCCACGAACGTGCGGATGTGACGGGAGCGGTCTGATGATCGAGTGGACGGATCTGCGCGGGCTCGTCGACGGGCGGCTGTGGCTGCCCGGCGACGCCGGGTTCGGCGAGCGGAGCCGGGCTCACAACGAGCGGTACCGGGACGTGCGCCCGGCCGCGGTGCTCTCGGTGGCCTCCGCCGCCGACGTCGCGGCGGCGATCGGCTGGGCGCGGCGGCATCGCGTGCCGGTCGTCGCCCGCGGCGGCGGCCACGGCTACGCGGGCACGTCGGTGAACACCGGGCTGGTGCTGGACCTCCAGGACCTGGACGAGGTCCTGGTCGACCCGGCGACGGCGCTGGTGACCGTCGGCGGCGGCGCCCGGACCAAGGGCATTCACGACGTGCTGCGCAAGTTCGATCTGATGTTCCCGCTGGGCAACGGTGACGACGTCGGGATCGGCGGGCTCGTGCTGGGCGGCGGCGTCGCGGCCTCGTCCCGGGCGCTCGGGCTGACCTGCGACTCGCTGGTCGAGACGGAGATCGTCCTGGCCGACGGGTCGATCCTGACGTGCGACGAGAGCGAGAACGCGGACCTGTTCTGGGCATGCCGGGGCGGTGGCGGCGGCACCTTCGGGGTGAACACGTCGTTCACCTTCCAGGCCCGTCCCGTGATGGACGTGTCCACCTGCCTGCTGCTGTGGCACTGGGAGCACGCCGCCGACGTGCTGACCGTCATGCAGGAGGTCATGCGCGACGCGCCGGACCGCTTCGCCGCCCGTATCGGCATCGGCCGGTCGTCCGGTCAGGACGGCGTGGTCTCGGTGATCGGGCAGCACCTGGGCCCCGCCGCCGAGCTCCGCGAACTGCTGGCACCCGCGCTGGCGACGGCCCGGCCGCACCGGGCGGACATCGCGGACCGAACGTACTGGGACGCGGTGGAGTACCTGCACCACGCCTCCGCGGGCGGCGCGTTCGCCGTGCGGACCCGCACCACCCCGGCGCCGCTGTCCGGCGCCGGGGTGCGGACGCTGGTGGCCGCGGTCGAGGAATGGCCGGGCAGCGGCAATCCCGACGGCGGCGGCGCGGCGCTGTTCACCTGGGGCGGGGCGATCAACCGCGTCGGGACGGCGGAGACGGCGTTCCCGCATCGGGACGCGCTGTTCCTGCTCTCGCTGGACACGGCGTGGGAGCCCGGTGATCCGCCGGAGACGGTGCGCGCGAATCTCGACTGGCTGGCCCGGCTGCATCAGGACATGGGCGAGTTCGCGGCGGACGCGTCGTACATCAACTTCACCGACCCGGACCTGCGGGGCTGGCCATCGGCCTACCACGGACCGAACCTCGCGCGGCTCATCGAGATCAAGCGCCGCCACGACCCGGACCGGGTCTTCGATTCCCCGCAGGCGATCCGGCCATGACGCGGTCATCGCCGGACACGCCGGACACGGTCGCGCCGCTGGATCTGCGCGGGGTGATGCGGAGCTTCGCGACCGGGGTGTGCGTCGCGGCGACGTACGCCGACCGGGCGGGCGAACGGCACCACGACGCGGTGACGATCAACTCGCTGAGCTCGGTGTCGCTCCACCCCCCGCTGGTGTCGGTGTGCATGCGGACGGAGTCGCTGTTCCTGGCCGACCTGCTGGCGACGAAGAAGTGGGCGGTGTCGGTCCTGCCGCACGGCGCCCGTGAGATCGCCGGGACGCTGGCCAGGGAGCGGGCGGTGCGGAGGGGCGCGATCGACGCCCTGCCCGCCTCGCCCGGACCGCGGACCGGCGCGCTGGTGCTCCGGTCGGCGAGCTGGCTGGAGTGCGAGCTGTGGGACGCCTTCGAGCTCGGTGACCACATGCTCGTGGTGGGCGAGGTCGTCGCGGCCGGGCCGCGTCGCGACGGCCCGCCGCTGCTGTTCGTGGACGGCGGTTACGGCGTCCCGGCGGACCCGGGCCCGTCGCCCTCGAACGAGATCCCCGATTCCCCGTGGTGGTAGGAGCCCGGCGAGGGATGCCCGGCCGGATCGGACGCGCCGATTCCGGCCGAGGGCCGTCAACTGAAGATCGATCTTTGGTTCATCTTCGGGATCACGTACCGGACGACGAAGGCGCGTACCAGCGGGTCGAGCCGGTACGCGCCGACGCGGTCATCGTGCCGGAGCAGACCGGCGGCGGCCAGCTCGTCCACCAGCTCCTCGCCGATCGGCGCGGTCGCCGCGAGATCGTCGGCCCGGCACGCCGGTTCTTCGGGCGAGCGGTGAGCGAGCTCGTGCAGCAGCGTCTGCGCCGCACCGCCGAGTTGGAGATACGCGGATCTCAGCAGATCGGCCACGGACACGTCACCGATGCGCAGCCAGTCCAGCAGCGTGCCGCGATCGGTCAGCCTCCTGATGAGCCGGACCAGGGGAACGTCCGGACGGGCCACCAATTTGCGGACCGCGATATCGATGGCGAGCGGAAGGTCGCCGCAAAGCTCGGCGAACCGGCTGCAGTCAACAAGATCAGCCGCGACGCGGTCGGACAGCGCATCGGAGATCATCGTGACCGAATCCTCGCGGGGCAGGACATCCAATCGCATGCGGCGGACGTCCCGCAAGCCGAGCAGCGGATTGCGGCTGACCACGATAATGGCACCGCACCGCGGCTCGGCCAGCAACTGCCGCACCTGCCGCTCATCGCGCACATTCTCCAGTAACATCAGCAGCTTTCGCTCGGCCAGCATTGAGCGGAGCACCCCGGCGCGCTGATCGAGGGCGGCGGGCAACTGCTCGTCGGGCATGCCGCACGCGCGCAGGAAACACGTCACCAGGCATTGCCCGTCGGACGGGGCCGATCCGAGATCGGCATAGAGTTGGCCATCGACCATCTCGGCGGCGATTTGATGGGCGTAATCCAGCGCGAACGCGCTTTTGCCAACTCCCACCGGACCGCAGATGACGATCGGCGCGGCATTCGACTTGTTGAGCAGACTCCGCTCCCGGGAGCGGCCCACGAGCCCTCGCGGCCGCAGCGGTAACTGCGCCGGGGGCGGCAGGGCCATGCGGCCCTGCGCGATCGCGCGGCCCGGGAAGTCCCGCAGCGGTGGAGGGGAGGGGGGC
>NZ_VCKW01000139.1 GCF_005889715.1 Actinomadura soli | reverse complement strand
GGTGTGGGAGTTGTTCTGCCCGTTGATTTCGGGTGGGGCGTTGGTGGTGGCGCGGCCTGGGGGGCATCGGGATCCGGGGTATGTGGCGGATCTGATGCGTCAGCAGCGGGTGAGTGTGGTGCATTTCGTGCCGTCGATGCTGGAGGCGTTCCTGCTGCACCCCGACGTGGGTGAGCTCCCGGATCTGCGGCTGGTGGTGTGCAGCGGGGAGGCGCTGTCGGTGGAGGCGCAGTCGCGGTTCTTCACCGTCTTCGGCGGTGTGGAGTTGCACAATCTGTACGGCCCGACCGAGGCGGCGGTGGACGTCACCGCCTGGCACTGCGACCCCGAACAGGCCGGCGGGGTGGTGCCGATCGGTGGGCCGGTGGCCAATACCCGGGTGTTTGTGCTGGATGATGCGCTGGGCCCGGTTCCGGCTGGGGTGACGGGTGAGTTGTATCTGGCGGGGGTGCAGTTGGCCCGCGGGTATGTGGGGCGCCCTGGCTTGTCGGGTGAGCGGTTTGTGGCGTGTCCGTTCGGGTCGGGTGAGCGGATGTACCGCACTGGTGACCTGGTCCGCTGGACCACCGACGGGCAGTTGGTGTTCCTGGGCCGGGTCGATCAGCAGGTGAAGATCCGCGGGTTCCGGATCGAGCCCGGTGAGATCGAGGCCGCGCTGGTGGGACACCGGGGTGTGGCGCAGGCCGCGGTGCTGGCCCGCGAGGACACCCCGGGCGACAAGCGGCTGGTCGCCTACCTCGTCCCCGCCGAGGGCGGTGACCCGCTCGACGCGGACGCGATACGGGAGCTCGTGGGTGGGCGGTTGCCGGAGTACATGGTGCCGTCGGCGGTGGTGGTGCTGGACGGGTTGCCGTTGACGGTGAACGGGAAGCTGGATCGTGGGGCGCTGCCGGCGCCGGAGTACGGCGGGGGTGGGGGCCGTGGTCCCGCCACCGTGCGTGAAGAGGTTTTGTGTGAGGTGTTCGCGCAGGTGCTGGGCGTGGACGCGGTGTCGATGGACGATGATTTCTTCCGCCTGGGCGGGCATTCGCTGCTGGCGGTGTCGCTGGTGGAGCGGCTGCGGGCACGCGGGGTTCATGTCGCGGTGCGGGCGTTGTTTGAGTCTCCGACTCCGGCGGGGTTGGCGCGGGCGGCGGCGGCCGATCCGGTCGTGGTCCCGGCCAACCTGATCCCGCCAGGCGCCCAGCACATCACCCCCGACATGCTGCCCCTGGTGGAGCTGACCCAGACCGAAATCGACCGGGTGGTCGCCACCGTGAACGGCGGCGCCACCAATGTGGCCGATATCTATCCCCTCGCCCCGCTCCAGGAAGGGCTGCTGTTCCACAACCTCCTCGCGGGCGGTGGTACCGACGTCTACATCGCCGTGCGGGTGGTGGAAGTCGACTCCCGGGCTCGCCTGGACGGATTCGCGCAGGCGTTGCAGCAGGTCGTGGACCGCCACGACATCTACCGCACGGGCGTGGTCTGGGAAGGACTGCGCGAGCCCGTCCAAGCGGTATGGCGCGAGGCGGTCCTGCCCGTGCGGGAGCACACGCTGGACCCGGCCGAACCTGACCAGACGGCAGCGCTGCTGGCGGCCGCGGGCTCGGCGATGGACCTCTCCCAGGCTCCGCTCATGGACCTGCACATCGCCGAGACGCCGAACGGCAGATGGCTCGGCCTGGTGCGGATGCACCACATGGTGCAAGACCACCTGGGCATGGACGTCCTGATCCAGGAACTGCGGGCCGTCCTGTCCGGGCAAGGCGCTTCCGCCGCCCCGGCACTGCCGTTCCGCGACTTCGTGGCCCACACCCGGGGAATCGACCGATCTCAGCATGAGCGGTTCTTCGCGGACCTGCTCGGCGACGTGACCGAACCGACCGCACCGTTCGGACTGCTCGACGTGCGCGGCGACGGCTCCGACGTGGTTTCCGAACTGCTTCCCATCTCGGACGAGGTGACGGCCGACCTGCGGCGGGTGGCGCGGCGGCTCGGGGTCAGCCCGGCGACGGTGCTGCATGTGGCGTGGGCGCGGGTGCTTGCCACCCTGTCCGGACGCGACGACGTGGTGTTCGGCACGGTCCTGTTCGGCCGGATGAACGCCGGTGAAGGCGCCGACCGCGTCCTCGGACCGTTCATCAACACGCTCCCGGTACGGCTGCGGACCGGCCGGATCGGGGTCCGCGCGGCCGTCGAGCAGATGCGCACGCAGCTCGCCGAACTCCTCGAACACGAACACGCCCCCCTCGCCGTCGCCCAGCAGGTCAGCGGCGTCACCGGTGACACGCCCCTGTTCACGTCCCTCCTGAACTACCGACACGCGAGCCGGGACGTGAGCCGGGACGTGAGCGGAGACGCGTCCCAGGATGCGGCCCGGGACGGCGGCGGGGTCCGGCCGGAGGCGCCCGAAGGCGTCCGGCAAGTCCTCGCCCGGCAGCAGAACAGCTATCCGCTGACGGTCTCGGTGAACGACCTAGGTGATGAGGGGCTGAGCCTGAGCATCCTGGCGGTGGAGCCCATCGACGCGCTCATGGTCGCCCGCCTGGTGCGCACGGCGGCGGAGAGCACCGTCGCCGCGCTCGCCGCGACGCTGGACGGCGAACCGGATGTAGAACTTCGCACGGTGGACGTCCTGGACACGCACGAGCGCGACCGGCTGCTGCGCGACTGGAACGACACCGCGACGGCATCGGCGGACGCGAGCATCGTGGGCCTGTTCGCGGCGAACGCCGCCGCCACGCCGGACGCGGTGGCGCTCGTCGCCGGGGACGTGTCGGTGTCGTACGGGGAACTGGACGCGGCGGCCACCCGGCTCGCGTGCAGGCTCCGGGACGCGGGCGCGGGCGCGGAGTCGGTGGTGGGCCTGAGCGTGCCCTCCGGACTGCCGATGATCACCGCGATCCTCAGTGTGTGGAAAACCGGCGCGGCCTACCTGCCCATCGACGGGCGGCTTCCCGCCGAACGGATCGCGTTCATGCTGACCGACAGCGGGGCGCGCCTCCTGCTGACCGGCGGGGAGGAGGCCGCCGACCCGGTGGCCGACCCGGTGGCCGTCACGGCGGGTGTCCCGGACGGGGTCCGCGTGATCCGGCTGGACGAGCCGGACGCGACGGCGGCCCCCGAGACCCCGTCGACGACAGGTCCCGAGACTCCGCCGGCGGCGGAGCCGGACCCGGCCGGGCTCGCCTACGTGATCTACACGTCGGGGTCGACGGGACAGCCGAAGGGGGTGGCGGTCACGCACGGGTCGCTGGCGAACTACGTGCTGTCGGTGTCGGCACGTCTCGGCTGGTCCGGCGAGGGGGCGCGGTACGGGCTGCTGCAACCCCAGGTGACCGACCTCGGTAACACGGTGGTCTTCACCAGCCTGGTTACGGGCGGGCGGCTGCACGTCCTGGACCCGGCGATCGTGACGGACGCCGACGCCGTGGCGGGCTACCTCGCCGAGAACCGGATCGACCACGTCAAGGCCGTGCCGTCGCACCTGGCCGCGCTGGCCGCGGCGGCGGGCATGGAGAACGTCGTCCCGAGGCGGTCGGTGGTGCTCGGCGGGGAGGGGGCGCCCGCGAACTGGGTCGGGGACCTGGTGCGGGCCGCCGGCGACCGCGGGGTGTTCAACCACTACGGCCCGACCGAGACCACGATCGGCATCACGACCGTCCAACTGACACCGGACGACCTGGACGGCGGGACGGTGCCGATCGGCACGCCGATCGCCAACACCCGCCTCTACGTCCTGGACGACGCGCTGGCCCCGGTACCGGTCGGGGTGATGGGCGAACTCTACGTCGCGGGCGTCCCGGTGGCCCGGGGCTACGTGGCCCGGCCCGGGCTGACGGGGCAGCGGTTCGTGGCGTGCCCGTTCGAGCCGGGCGAGCGGATGTACCGCACCGGCGACCTGGTCCGATGGGATCCGGACGGGCGGCTGGTGTTCGCCGGCCGCGCGGACGACCAGGTGAAGATCCACGGATACCGGATCGAGCCGGCGGAGATCGAGGCGGTCCTGCGCGCGCATCCGGACGTCGCGCAGGCGGCCGTCGTCGCCCGCGACGACACCGCGCGAGGCAAATACCTCGTCGCCTACATCGTCCCCGCTGACGGCGCCGACCACGGCACCGGCCAGGGCGACACGGGCCTCGACGCGCTGCGGGAGCACCTGGCGGAGCGGCTGCCCGAGCACATGGTGCCCGCCGCGGTCGTCGCGCTGCGGGAACTGCCGCTGACCGTCGGCGGGAAACTCGACCGCGCCGCGCTGCCCGCCCCCGGCCGGCCGGCGGCCGAGACCGCCGCCCGTGCGCCGGCCAACGAGAACGAAGCGGTCCTCTGCGAGCTGTTCGCGGAGGTCCTGGAACTGGAGTCGGTGCAGGTGGACGACGGATTCTTCGAACTGGGCGGGCATTCGCTGCTCGCGATCAGGCTGCTGTCCCGGATCCGGGCCAGGCTCGGCGCCGAGGTGCGCATCCGCGCGCTCTTCGAGGCGCCGACCCCGGCGGGACTAGCGACCAGGCTGGGCGAACAGAAATCCTCCCGACCGGCATTGCGGCCGATGCGTAAGGAGAACCAGTGATGACCCCCTTGTCGTTCGCGCAGCGCCGCCTGTGGTTCCTGAACCGGCTGGAGGGTCCGAGCCCGACCTACAACCTGCCCTTCATCGTCCCGCTGACCGGGAGCCTGGACGTCGAGGCGCTGAACGCGGCGCTGCGCGACGTGATGCTCCGGCACGAGTCGCTGCGCACGGTCTTCGAGGTCGCAGACGGCGAGCCCTACCAGCGCGTCCTGGACCCGGCGGACCTGCGGTGGGACGTGCAGGTACGGCGGCTTCCGCGCGCGGAGATCGCCGAAGCGGCCGAACAGGCCGGGGCGTACACGTTCGACCTGTCGTCCGAGGCGCCGATCCGGGCGTGGCTGTTCCAACCCGCCACCGGCACGAACGGCACGAACGGCACGAACGGCACGAACGGCACGAACGGCACGAACGGCACGAACGGTGCGGACGAGCCGGCCGATTGCCTCCTCGTCGTCGTGATCCACCACATCGCCGGCGACGCCTGGTCGATGGGGCCGCTCGGCCGGGACCTGTCGCGGGCGTACGCCGCGCGGCTGCGCGGCGAGGAGCCCGGGTGGGAGCCGCTGCCGGTGCAGTACGCCGACTACACGCTGTGGCAGCGGGAGTTGCTGGGCGACGGATCCGACCCGGAGAGCCTCCTGTCGGAGCAGGTCGCGTACTGGCGGCGGACGTTGGCGGGGGCGCCCGAAGAGCTGACGTTACCCGTGGACCGGGCTCGTCCCGCCGTGGCCGGGCATCGCGGGCACCGCGTGCCGTTCCAGGCGTCCGCCGAGGTGCACCGGCGGCTGGTGGAACTGGCCCGGGCGGAGGGCGCCACATCGTTCATGGTGGCGCAGGCCGCGCTGAGCGTGCTGCTGTCCCGCCTCGGCGCCGGCGCCGACATCCCGATCGGGATGGTGATCGCGGGCCGTACCGACGAGGCGCTGAACGACCTGGTCGGCTTCTTCGTCAACACGCTGGTCGTCCGGACCGACCTGTCCGGCGACCCCGACTTCCGGCAGGTCCTCGCCCGCGTCCGGGAGGCCGGCCTAGACGCGCTCGACCACCAGGACGTGCCGTTCGACCGGCTCGTGGAGGAACTCGCCCCGGCGCGGTCGCTGGCACGCCACCCCCTGTTCCAGGTGGCGCTGAACGTCCAGAACAACCGGGGTTCGACGCTGGAGCTCCCCGGCGTCCGGACCGGCGGCGGGGCCCTGGCCGGCGACCGTCCCGCCACGGTGCCGGTCAAGTTCGACCTCGACGTGACGGTCCGGGAGGTGTTCGACGAGCACGGGAACCCCGCGGGCCTCCGCGGGTCGATGACCGCCTCGGCCGACCTGTTCGACGCGGCCTCCGCCGAGGCGCTCGTGCGGCGGTGGGTGCGGGTGCTGGAGGCGCTGACCGCCGCCCCCGGCACGCGCCTGCACGCCGTCGACGTCCTCGACGCCGGTGAACGGGACCGGCTCCTCCGCGAGTGGAACGACACGGCGATGGCGCCGCCGTCGTCCACGGTCATCGAGTTGTTCGCGCAGCGGGTCGCGGCGGCTCCGGACTCGCCCGCGCTGGTCACCGACGGTTTCGAGCTGTCGTACCGGGAGCTGGACGCGGCGTCGAACCAGGTGGCGCACCATCTGCGGAGCATCGGCGCGGACGCGGAGTCCGTCGTCGCGGTCGTGATGGACCGGGGCGTCGACCTCGTGATCTCGCTGCTGGGCGTCCTGAAGGCGGGCGCGGCGTACTTGCCGGTGGACGTGCGGTATCCGGTCGAACGGATCGGCTTCATGCTCGCCGACGCCGCCGTGACCTGCGTGCTGACCGGCGGCGATGCCCGCGAGCTCGTCGCGGCGGCCATGGGCGACGGCGGCGCGCCGGTCCCGGTCGTGGCGGTCGATGATCCGGATGTGCGGGCGCGGGTGGAGGCGTTGCCGGTGTCGGCTCCGGCGGTGGATGTGGAGCCGGGCGGGTTGGCGTATGTGATCTATACGTCGGGGTCGACCGGTCGGCCGAAGGGCGTGGCGCTGACGCATGGTGGTGCGGTGAATCTGGCGGGGGCGCAGATCGAGCGGTTCGGGGTGGAGCCGGGCGATCGGGTGCTGCAGTTCGCCTCGGTGGGGTTCGACGCCGCCACGTGGGAGCTGTTGATGGCGTTGTGCTCGGGCGCCGCGTTGGTGGTGGCACCGAGCGAGGAACTGGTGCCCGGCGGCGGGCTGGTGGACGTCGTGGCACGCCATGGGGTGACGCACGCGACGTTGCCACCAGTGGTGCTGGGTGCGCTGGACCCGGATGAGCTGTCGTCGGTGTCGACGGTGGTGTCGGCGGGTGAGGCGCTGGATGGCGTGCTGGTGGACCGGTGGGCACGGGATCGGCGGCTGCTGAACGCGTACGGTCCGACGGAGGCGACGGTATGCGCGTCGATGTCGGTGCCGTTGGTGGCGGGTGATGAGCCGTCGATCGGTACCGCGATCGCCAACGCCCGCCTGTTCGTGCTGGACGACCGGTTGAGCCCGGTCCCGGTCGGGGTGACCGGCGAGTTGTATGTGGCGGGCGCGGGGGTGGCGCGCGGGTACGTGGGACGCCCGGGCCTGACGGGTGAGCGGTTTGTGGGGTGCCCGTTCGGTGCGGGCGAGCGGATGTACCGCACCGGCGACCTGGCCCGCTGGACACCGGACGGCCGGTTGGTGTTCCTGGGCCGCGCGGACGAGCAGGTCAAGATCCGCGGGTTCCGGATCGAACCGGGTGAGATCGAGGCCGCGCTCCTGGCACACCCGGACGTGGCGCAGACGGCGGTCGTAGCCCGCGAGGACAGCCCGGGCGACAAGCGGCTGGTCGCCTACGTCGTCGCTGCGGACGCCAACGTGATCAATGATGTCGAGCTGCGGGACTTCACCGGCGCGCGGTTGCCGGAGTACATGGTGCCCTCTGCCGTGGTGGCGTTGCCGGAGTTGCCGTTGACCCCCAACGGCAAGCTGGACCGCCGAGCCTTACCCGCACCGGAGTACATCGCAGGTGAAGGCCGCGGCCCGGTCACCGTGCACGAGGAGACTCTGTGTGAGGTGTTCGCGCAGGTGCTGGGCGTGGACGCGGTGTCGATGGACGATGACTTCTTCCGCCTCGGCGGGCACTCCCTGCTGGCGGTATCGCTGGTAGAGCGGCTGCGAGAGCGCGGCGTCAACGTCTCGGTACGGGCGCTGTTCCAGACACCCACCCCGGCCGGGCTGGCGCGGGCGGCCGGGGCGGTGTCGGTGGAGGTTCCCGACAACCTGATCCCGGCCAACGCTGAGCACATCACCCCGGACATGCTGCCGCTGGTGGACCTCACCCAGCCCGAACTGGACCGGGTGGTCGCCTCCGTTGAGGGCGGCGCGGCCAACGTGGCCGACATCTATCCGCTGGCCCCGCTGCAGGAGGGCCTGCTCTTCCACCACCTGCTGGCCGACCGGGGCACCGACGCCTACGTCACGCTGCGGGTGCTGCGGTTCACCGACCGGGCCCGCCTGGAGGAGTTCGCCCAAGCGCTGCAACAGGTCGTCGACCGTCACGACATCTACCGCACGGGCGTGGTCTGGGAAGGGCTACGCGAACCCGTCCAGGCTGTGTGGCGTCACGCGCAACTGCCGGTGGTTGAGCACGTCCTTGAGGAAGGTTCCGCCGATCAGACGGCCGCGCTGCTCACGGCGGCGGGATCCGCGATGGACCTATCCCAGGCCCCGCTCATGGACCTGCACATCGCTGAACTGGACGGCGGCGGTGAGTGGCTGGGCTTGGTGCGGATGCATCACATGGTCCAGGACCACCAGGGCATGGACGTCCTGATTCAGGAGCTGCGGGTCGTGCTGTCCGGGCAGGGAGAGACCCTGACCCCGGCGGCGCCGTTCCGCAACTTCGTGGCGCAAGCGCGCAGCGGCGTCTCCCGCGCGGAGCACGAGCGATTCTTCGCGGACCTGCTCGGCGATGTCACCGAGACGACGGCGCCGTTCGGTGTCCTCGATGTGCGCCGTGACGGTACCGACGCGGTGTCCGACCTCGTGCCCGTCCCCGATGAGGTCGTCGCCGAGCTGCGGGACGTGGCGCGGGGGCTCGGGGTCAGCCCGGCGACGGTGCTGCATGTGGCGTGGGCGCGCGTCCTGGCCACCCTGTCCGGACGTGACGACGTGGTGTTCGGCACAGTGCTGTTCGGCCGGATGAACGCGGGCGAGAGCGCCGACCGGGTGGTCGGACCGTTCATCAACACCCTCCCCGTGCGCGTGCGCACCGGCCAGGTCGGAGTCCGCGCGGCGGTCGAGCAGATGCGCACCCAGCTCGCCGAACTCCTCGAACACGAACACGCCCCACTCGCCACCGCCCAGCGGGCCAGCGGCATCGCGGGCAACACGCCCCTGTTCACCTCCCTCTTCAACTACAGGTACATCGACGGCAACGCCCCCGCCCCGGCCGGGGAGGACGATGGGCGCCCCACGATCGGAGGAATCCAGAGCGTCTCCTCACGCGAGCGGACCAACTATCCGCTGGCGCTGTCCGTCAACGATCTTGGCGCCGCCGGACTGACGTTCAGCGTCCAGGCCGTCACGCCGATCGATCCGCAGATGGTCGGACGGCTGCTGTGCACCGCCGTGACGAACATGACCGCCGCGCTCGCCGGCGCCCCGGACACTCCGCTCCTCTCGACGGACGTCCTCGACCCAGGGGAGCGGGACCGGATCCTCCACCAGTGGAACGACACCGCGACCCCGGATGCCGCGTCCACGATCGTCGAGCTGTTCCGGCAGCGGGTCGACGCGGACCCGGACGCCGACGCGGTCGTGGCGGGCGGCGACCGGGTGTCGTACCGCAGCCTCGACGCGCGGGCCGAACGGCTGGCCCGCCACCTGCGCGCTCTCGGCGTGGGGCCCGAGTCGGTCGTGGGTCTCTGCCTGCCCCGCGGCATCGAGATGATCGTCGCGATCGTGGGCGTGTGGAAGGCGGGCGCGGCCTACCTGCCGATCGACGCCCGGCTTCCGGCCGACCGCGTCGCTTTCATGATCGCTGACAGCGGGGCCCGGCTCGTCCTGGCCGACCGGGACGAGGCCGCGGATCTGACCGGCGCCCTGACCGCGGTACAGGTGTCCTGGACGGACGATCCCCACACCTCGGAGGACCTGACAGAGCCCGCGCCGCCCACGACGGCTACGACGCCCGCGATGCCGGGCCCGTCCAACCTCGCGTACGTGATCTACACGTCGGGGTCGACCGGGACACCGAAGGGCGTCGCGCTCGCTCACGGGTCACTGGCGAACCTCGTCTCGAAGTTCGGGCCGGTGACGGGCGCCGCGCCGGGCGTCGGGATGCTGCAGTTCTCGTCGTTCAGCTTCGACGCCTCGGTGCTGGAGGTCGGCACCGCGCTCGCCGCCGGAGCGACGCTGGTCATGGCCGACGCCGACCAGCGGGCCGAGCCGAACCTCCTGCGGCACCTGCCGGGGATCCACGTCGCGTTCATGCTGCCGTCGCTGCTCGGCCTGCTCGACCCGGACGATCTCGCCGACGTCGAGACGCTGCTGGTCGGGGCCGAACCGGTCGGTGAGTCCATCGCGCGCACGTGGTCGCCGGGCCGGCGCATGATGAACATCTACGGGCCGACGGAGGCCACCGTCATGGTCGCGGGCGGCGCCGTGGACCCGGACCGGACCGGCCCGGTGCCGTTCGGCCGCCCGATCGCCAACACGCGCCTGTACGTCCTCGACGACCTGCTGAACCCGGTCCCGGCCGGGGTTCCCGGCGAACTCCATGTCGCCGGTGCCGGGCTGGCCCGCGGCTACGTGGGGCGCCCAGGGCTGACGGGGGAGAGGTTTGTGGCGTGCCCGTTCGGTACGGGCGATCGGATGTACCGCACCGGTGACCTCGTCCAATGGACCCCGGACGGTCAATTGGTGTACATCGGCCGTGCGGACGAGCAGGTGAAGGTCCGCGGATTCCGGATCGAGCCCGGCGAGATCGAGGCCGTCATCCGCACGCACCCCGCCGTGGACAGGGTCGCGGTGGTCGCCCGCGAGGACGTCCCCGGCGACAAGCGGCTGGTCGCCTACGTCGTCGCGACGGACGGCGACACCGACCCCGATGGCGGTCTCCCCGCCGCGCTGCGGGAGTTCCTCGGCCGCCACGTGCCGGAATACATGGTGCCCGCGGCCGTCGTCGTCCTGCCGGAACTGCCGCTGCTGGTCAATGGGAAACTCGACCGCAGGTCACTGCCGGTCCCCGAGTACACGTCCGGTGGGAGCCGGCGCCCTGCCACCCTGTGGGAGGAACTCCTCTGCGGTGCGTTCGCCCAGGTGCTCGGACTGGAATCGGTCGGGGTGGACGACGACTTCTTCCGGCTCGGCGGGCACTCCCTGCTGGCGGTCCGGCTGGCGTCCAGGATCCGTGCCGAACTCGCCGTGGAACTTCCGTTGCGGATGCTGTTCGAGGCCCCGACGGTGGCGGGACTGGCGGCACGGTTGGCCGGGACCGGATCGGAAAGCGCACGGGTGGCGCTGCGCGCGGGCACTCGTCCCGAGCGTCTGCCGCTGTCGTTCGCGCAGCGGCGGCTGTGGTTCCTGAGCCACCTCGAAGGACCGAACCCGACCTACAACCTGCCCAGAGTGATCCGGTTGTCCGGAGACCTGGACGTGCCCGCCCTGGGCGCGGCGTTGCGGGACGTGATCGCGCGCCATGAGTCGCTGCGTACGGTGTTCCCGGCGGTGGACGGTGAGCCCTACCAGCGGATTCTGGACCCGGCGGAGCTCGACTGGGACTTGCAGGTTGTGACGGTCGCTCCCGATGAGCTGGCGGAGGCTGTCGGGCAGGCGTCGCGGTATGCGTTCGACCTGTCGTCCGAGGTCCCGATCCGGGCGTCGTTGTTCCAGGCTGGGGTGGACGAGTATGTCCTCACCCTGGTGGTGCATCACATCGCGGGTGATGGTTGGTCGATGGGCCCGCTGGGCCGGGATTTGTCGTCGGCGTATGCGGCGCGTGCGCGCGGTGAGGCTCCTGTGTGGGAGCCGCTGCCGGTGCAGTACGCCGATTATGCGTTGTGGCAGCGCGAACTGCTGGGTGGGGGGTCCGACCCGGAGAGCCTGTTGTCGTCGCAGGTCGAGTACTGGCGTGAGGCGCTGGCCGGGGCGCCGGAGGAGTTGGCGCTTCCGACTGACCGTCCGCGTCCGGTGGCCGGGGGCCAGCAGGGGTACCGGGTGCCGGTGCGGGTGCCGGCCGAGGTGCACGAGCGGCTGGTGGGGCTGGCGCGTGCCGAGGGCGTGACCGCTTTCATGGTGGTCCAGTCGGCGTTGGCCGTGCTTTTGTCGCGGTTGGGAGCCGGTACCGATATTCCGATCGGTTCGGCGGTGGCGGGGCGTACCGATGAGGTGCTGGACGATCTGGTCGGATTCTTCGTCAACACGCTGGTGATCCGTACCGACCTGTCGGACGACCCCGAGTTCCGTCAGGTGCTGGGCCGGGTACGTGAGGCGAGTGTCGGGGCGTTGGCGCATCAGGACGTGCCGTTCGAGCGGTTGGTGGAGGAGCTGGCGCCGTCGCGGTCGCTAGCACGGCACCCGCTGTTCCAGGTCATGCTGACCTTGCAGAACATCGAACGCGCGACGCTCGAACTGCCGGACGTTCGGACGGGTGTGGGCGTCCTTGCGATGGAGGGCCCGTCGGTCGTCCCGGCGAGGTTCGACTTGGATGTGGTGCTGGCGGAGGTGTTCGACGAGGACGGGCGCCCGGCCGGTTTGCGTGGATCGCTGGTGGCCTCGGCGGACCTGTTCGACGCGGCGTCGGTCGAGGCCCTGGCCCAGCGGTGGGTGCGGGTGCTGGATGCCCTGGTCACGGCCCCGTACGCGCGGCTGCGCGAGGTGGAGGTTCTGGACGCCGATGAGCGTCGTGTGCTCTTGGAGGAGTGGAACGACACGGCGGTGGATGCCCCGGCGGGGCTGGTGGTGGAGCTGTTCGAGGCGCAGGCGCGTCGGGCTCCGGACGCGGTGGCGGTGGTGTTCGAGGGCACCGAGCTGACGTATGGGGAGTTGGACGTTCGCGCGAACCGGGTGGCGCATTATCTGGCTGACCGGGGTGTGGGCGCGGAGTCGGTGGTGGCGGTGCGGCTGCCGCGCGGCGTGGAGATGGTCGTGGCGATTGTGGGGGTGTGGAAGGCGGGTGGCGCGTATCTGCCGGTGGATGTGTCGGTTCCGGCCGAGCGGGTGGCGTTCATGGCGTCCGACAGTGGCGCGGCTCTGACCTTGACTGAGGATGACCTCGCCGCGTCGGTGGACTGCCCCGATACCCGGTTGCTGGTCGAACGGGATCGTGCGGGGTTGGCGTATGTGATTTACACGTCCGGGTCGACGGGTCGGCCGAAGGGTGTGGCGGTTACCCATGGTGGTTTGGCGAATGTGGTGTCGGTGTTTGGGCCGGTGATGGGTGCGGGTCCGGGTGTGGGGGTGTTGCAGTTCGCCTCGTTCGGGTTTGACGCGTCGGTGCTGGATGTGGGGGTGGCGTTGTCGTCGGGCGCCGCGCTGTGGGTGGCCGGTGCGGGAGAGCGCGAGCAGCCGCAGCGGCTGTCGGGGTTGGTGGGGGTGCGGGCGGCCAGTGTGGTCCCGTCCCTGCTGGGGGTGTTGGATCCGGCGGATCTGGCGCAGGTGGAGACGTTGCTGGTGGGTGCGGAGGCGATCGGCCGGTCGGCTGCGGGGGCGTGGTCGCGGGGGCGGTGTTTGGTGAATACCTATGGGCCGACGGAGGCGGCGGTGATGGTGGCTGCCGGGGCGGTGGATGCGGAGCGGCCTGGGGTGGTGCCGTTTGGTCGTCCGATTGCCAATACCCGTCTGTTCGTGCTGGACGAGGCGCTGGCACCGGTGCCGGTCGGGGTGGCGGGCGAGTTGTACATCGCGGGTGCGGGGTTGGCCCGCGGATACGTGGGTCGCCCTGGGCTGACGGCGGAGCGGTTTGTGGGGTGTCCGTTCGGGTCGGGTGAGCGGATGTATCGCACGGGTGACCTGGCCCGGTGGACGGCGGATGGGCAGTTGGTGTTCGCGGGCCGTGCGGACGAGCAGGTGAAGGTCCGCGGGTTCCGGATCGAACCGGGCGAGGTCGAGGCCGCGCTGCTGGGGCATGCGGGTGTGGCGCAGGCTGCGGTGCTGGCCCGCGAGGACGCCCCGGGCGACAAGCGCCTGGTCGCCTACATCGTGCCCGCCCACGCCGACCCCGTTGATGTGGACGAGGTGCGGGAGTTCGTCGGTGGGCGGTTGCCGGAGTACATGGTGCCCTCTGCCGTGGTGGTGTTGCCGGAGTTGCCGTTGACGCCCAACGGCAAGCTGGACCGTCGAGCCTTACCCGCACCGGAGCGCACTGGGGGTGTGGGGCGTGAGCCGGTGACCCGTCAGGAGCGGGTGTTGTGTGAGGTGTTCGCGCAGGTGCTGGGCGTGGACGCGGTGTCGATGGACGATGACTTCTTCCGCCTGGGCGGGCACTCCCTGCTGGCGGTATCGCTGGTAGAGCGGCTGCGAGAGCGCGGCGTGAACGTGTCGGTGCGGGCGTTGTTCCAGACACCGACTCCGGCGGGGTTGGCGCGGGCGGCCGGGGCGGTGTCGGTGGAGGTTCCCGACAACCTGATCCCGGCCAACGCTGAGCACATCACCCCGGACATGCTGCCGCTGGTCGACCTCACCCAGCCCGAACTGGACCGGGTGGTCGCCTCCGTTGAGGGCGGCGCGGCCAACGTGGCCGACATCTACCCGCTCGCCCCACTCCAGGAGGGCCTGCTCTTCCACCATCTCCTCGCCGACCGGGGCACCGACGCCTACGTCACACTACGCGTGCTGCGGTTCACCGACCGGGCCCGCCTGGAGGAGTTCGCCCAGGCGCTGCAACAGGTCGTCGACCGTCACGACATCTACCGCACGGGCGTGGTTTGGGAAGGGCTGCGCGAACCCGTCCAGGCCGTGTGGCGGCACGCGCAACTGCCGGTGGTTGAGCACGTCCTTGAGGAAGGTTCCGCTGATCAGACGGCCGAGCTGCTCACGCTGGCGGGATCCGCGATGGACCTCACCCGGGCCCCGTTGATGGACCTGCACACCGCCGAGACGGTCGATGGCGGGTGGCTGGGTGCGGTGCGGATGCATCACATGGTCCAGGACCACCTGGGCATGGACGTCCTGATCCAAGAATTGCGGGCTGTGCTGTCCGGACAGGCAGCGACCCTGACCCCGGCGGCGCCGTTCCGCAACTTCGTGGCGCAAGCGCGCAGTGGCATCTCTCGCGCGGAGCACGAGCGGTTCTTCGCGGACCTGCTCGGCGATGTCACCGAGCCGACCGCGCCGTTCGGACTGCTCGACGTGCGCGGCGACGGCTCCGATGTGGTTTCCGAACTGCAGCCGGTGCCAGATGAGGTCGTCGCTGACCTGCGGCGGGTGGCGCAGCGGCTTAGCGTCAGCCCCGCGACGGTGCTGCATGTGGCGTGGGCGCGCGTCCTGGCCACCCTGTCCGGACGTGAAGACGTGGTGTTCGGCACGGTCCTGTTCGGCCGGATGAACGCCGGTGAAGGGGCCGACCGCGTCCTCGGACCGTTCATCAACACCCTCCCGGTGCGCGTGCGCACCGGGCAGGCCGGAGTCCGCACGGCTGTCCAGGAGATGCGCACCCAGCTCGCCGAACTCCTCGAACACGAACACGCCCCACTCGCAGTCGCCCAGCAGGCCAGCGGCATCGCGGGCAACACGCCCCTGTTCACCTCCCTGTTCAACTACCGGCACATTGGCGCTCCACGGGACGAGGACGCCCGGCCGCAGATGGTCGAAGGCATTCAGCGTGTCCTGGCCCGGGAGCAGACCAACTACCCCCTGGCCGTGTCCGTCAACGACCTCGGTCCTGGCGGGCTGAGTTTGAGCGTCCAGTCCGTCGACGCTATCGACGGGAATGCGGTCGGTCGGCTGCTGTGCACCGCGCTGGCGAACGTGGTCAACGCATTGGACGGTGGTTCCGAGGTCGCGCTGCAGACCGTCGAGGTCCTTGACGCCGGCGAGCGCGGCCGACTCGTCAACGAGTGGAATGACACGGCGGTGACGCCGACATCGTCCACGGTCATCGAGATGTTCGGGCGCCAGGTCGCCGCGACTCCGGAGGCGGCCGCGCTGGTCGCGGACGGTGTCGAGCTGTCGTATCGGGAGCTGGACGAGGCGTCGAACCAGATGGCGCACTTCCTGCTCGGCATGGGTGTGCGGGCCGAGTCGGTGGTGGCCTTGTGCCTGCCGCGCGGTATCGAGCTGATCACTGCGATGCTGGGCGCGTTGAAGGCGGGAGCGGCGTACCTGCCGATCGATTTGCGGTACCCGGCGGAGCGGATCGGCTTCATGCTCGCCGACAGCGGTGCCCAAGTGGTGCTGGCGGGCACTCCGGAAACCGGGGACACGGCCGGTGTGCCACTGGTGGCGGTCGATGATCCGGATGTGCGGGCGCAGGTCGAGGCGTTGCCGGTGTCGGCTCCGCCGGTAGACGTGGAGCCGGGCGGGCTGGCGTATGTGATCTACACGTCGGGGTCGACAGGACGGCCCAAGGGCGTGGCGCTGACGCATGGCGGTGCGGTGAACCTGGCGGGGGCGCAGATCGAGCGGTTCGCGGTGGAGCCGGGCGATCGGGTGCTGCAGTTCGCCTCGGTGGGGTTCGACGCCGCCACGTCGGAAGTGCTGATGGCGTTGTGCTCGGGCGCCGCGTTGGTGGTGGCACCGAGCGAGGAACTGGTGCCCGGTGGTGGGCTGGTGGACGTCGTGGCACGCCATGGGGTGACGCACGCGACGTTGCCACCAGTGGTGCTGGGTGCGCTGGACCCGGATGAGCTGTCGTCGGTGTCGACGGTGGTGTCGGCGGGTGAGGCGCTGGATGGCGTGCTGGTGGACCGGTGGGCACGGGATCGGCGGCTGCTGAACGCGTACGGTCCGACGGAGGCGACGGTATGCGCGTCGATGTCGGTGCCGTTGGTGGCGGGTGATGAGCCGTCGATCGGTACCGCGATCGCCAACGCCCGCCTGTTCGTCTTGGACGACCGGTTGAGCCCGGTCCCGGTCGGGGTGACCGGGGAGCTGTACGTCGCTGGCGCGGGGGTGGCGCGCGGGTACGTGGGACGCCCCGGCCTGACGGGCGAACGGTTCGTGGGGTGCCCGTTCGGTACCGGCGAGCGGATGTACCGCACCGGCGACCTGGCCCGCTGGACACCAGACGGCCAGTTGGTGTTCCTGGGCCGCGCGGACGAGCAGGTCAAGATCCGCGGGTTCCGGATCGAGCCGGGTGAGATCGAGGCCGCGCTGCTGGCCCACCCGGACGTGGCCCAGGCAACGGTCATCGCCCGCGAAGACACCCCGGGCGACAAGCGCCTGGTCGCCTACGTCGTCATGGCGGAGGCTGAGTCGGCCGCCGTGGACGGGCTGCGGGCGTTCGTCGGCGGGCGGTTGCCGGAATACATGGTGCCCTCTGCCGTGGTGGTGTTGCCGGAGTTGCCGTTGACACCCAACGGCAAGCTGGACCGTCGAGCCCTACCGGCACCGGAGTACATCGCAGGCGAAGGCCGCGGCCCGGTCACCGTGCACGAGGAGATCTTGTGCGGTGTGTTCGCGCAGGTCCTCGGGCTGGAGTCGGTCGGGGTCGATGACGGCTTCTTCGACCTGGGCGGTCATTCGCTGCTGGCCGTCCGACTGGTCTCGCGGGTTCGGGCTGTGCTGGGCGTTGAGGTGCCGCTGCGGAGGCTGTTCGAGAGGCCGACGGTGGCGGGGCTGGCCGGATGGATCGCCGAGGCGGGTGAAAGCCGGGTGCGGCCGGCGCCGGTGGCCGGGGTTCGTCCGGAGCGGTTGCCGTTGTCGTTCGCGCAGCGGCGGTTGTGGTTCATCGGCCAGATCGAGGGCCCGAGCCCGACCTACAACCTGCCGGTGACGGTCCGGCTGTCCGGTGAGGTGGACGTGCCCGCCCTGGGTGCGGCGTTGCGGGACGTGATCGGACGTCACGAGTCGCTGCGCACGGTGTTCCCAGCAGTGGACGGCGAGCCCTACCAGCAGATTCTGGACCCGGCGGACCTCGACTGGAACCTACACATCGCGACGGTCGCGCCCGACGATCTGCCCGAGGCTGTCGGGCAGGCGACGCGGTATGCGTTCGACCTGTCCACCGAGATCCCGATCCGGGCGTGGCTGTTCCAGGCCGGGGCGGACGAACACGTCCTCGCCCTGGTGATGCATCACATCGCCGGTGATGGCTGGTCGATGGACCCGCTGCGCCGTGACCTCGCGACCGCGTACGCGGCGCGGAGCCGGGGCGAGGCACCGGCGTGGGCGCCGTTGCCGATCCAGTACGCCGACTACGCGCTCTGGCAGCGGAACCTTCTCGGTGACGCGGCCGACCCTGGCAGCCTGCTGGCCCGTCAGGTCGGGTACTGGCGCGAAACGCTGGCCGGGGCGCCGGAGGAACTGGAACTGCCCCATGACCGGCCGCGTCCCGCCGAGGCCGGGCGCCGTGGCCACGGCGTGCCGGTGGACCTGTCCGCGGACCTGCATCGGCGGCTGCTGGACCGCGCGCGGGCCGAGGGCGTGACGCTGTTCATGGTGCTCCAGGCCGCGCTGTCGGTGACCCTGTCCCGGATGGGCGCGGGCGAGGACGTCCCGCTCGGCGTGGCCGTCGCAGGCCGGTCCGATGAGGCCCTCGACGACCTGGTCGGGTTCTTCGTCAACACCCTCGTCGTCCGGACCGACCTGTCGGGAGACCCGACGCTCGGTGAGGTGCTCGGCCGGGTGCGCGACGCCGGGCTGCGCGCGTTCGAGAACCAGGACGTGCCGTTCGAACTGCTGGTGGAGGAGCTGGCCCCCGAGCGGTCGCTGGCCCGGCACCCGCTGTTCCAGGTCATGCTGACCATGCAGAACACCGGACCCGCCGGCGCGGGGCGCCCCCTCGCCGGCGACTCCCGGGCACCGCTGGACGGGCTGCCCGCCAAGTTCGACCTCGACGTCATGGCGGACGAGGTGTTCGACGAGGACGGCGCGCCCGGCGGCGTGCGGGGTGCGATGGTGGCGGCGGCGGACCTGTTCGAGCCCGCGACCGTCCAGCGGCTCACCCGTGCGTGGCGGCTGGTGCTCGACGCCATCGCGGACCGGCCGGACGTCCCGTTGAGCAGGGTGGACGTCACCGACCCCGACGAGCGGCGGCGGGTCCTGCGGGAATGGAACCAGGGCGCGGACGGCGGCGGCCGCGGCACGATCCCCGAACTGTTCGAGGCACAGGCGGCCCGGACGCCCGACGCGGTGGCCCTGACGGGCCCGGAGTCCACGCTGAGCTACGCCGAGCTGGACGAGCGGGCCAACAGGCTCGCGCGGTACCTGGCCGGACGCGGCGTCCGGCCCGACACGACGGTGGCGGTGGCCGCGGAGCGCGGCCCGGGGCTGATCGTGGCGTGGCTGGGGATCCTCAAGGCGGGCGGCGCCTACATGCCGGTCAACACCGACTATCCGCCCGAGCGGATCGACCTCATGCTGCGGGACTCCGCGGCGGTCGTGGTGCTGGCGACCGAGAGCACCCGGGCCCGGTTCGCCGCGTCCGGCGTGCCGGTCGTGACGCTCGACGACCCCGCCGTCCTCGCCGAGCTCGCGGCCCTCGACGCGGGCCCGCCGCCGCGCGACCTGCGTCCCGAGCACTCCGCCCAGATCATCTACACGTCCGGTTCCACGGGCGTGCCGAAGGGCGTGGTCGTCCTGCACCAAGGCGTGGACCGCATGGCGGGGCATCTGCGCGTGGCCGCGGACGACGTGGTCGGTCAGCTCGCCTCGTTGTCGTTCGACGCGAGCACCCTGGAGGTGTGGGGAGCGCTGCTCAACGGCGCGGCCCTGGCGGTCGCGCCCCTGGCGGAGCAGTCGGCGGCCGAGCTGCGGGAGTTCGTGTCCGCGCACCAGGTCACCACCATGTGGCTGACGGCCGGGCTGTTCCACGAGACCGTGGACGCCGACGTGCGGGCGCTCGACGGCGTGCGCGAGATCTGGTCCGGCGGCGACGTCCTGTCGCCCGCGCACTGCTTCCGGGTCCTGGACGAGCTGCCCCGGATCCGGCTGACGAACATGTACGGCCCGACCGAGTGCACGGTGTTCACCACCACGGAGTCCGTGCGCGCCGCCGACGTGGCGTCGGGCGGGAGCGTGCCGATCGGGAGTCCGGTGCCCGCCGGGCGGGTCTATGTCCTGGACGCGTCGCTGAACCCCCTTCCGGTCGGCGTCCCCGGCGAGCTGTACGCGACGGGCGACGGCCTGGCCAGGGGATACGTGGGGCGGCCCGGCTTCACCGCCGAGCGGTTCGTGGCGTGCCCCTTCGAGCCCGGCCGGCGGATGTACCGGACCGGGGACCGGGTCAGGTGGAGCGGCGACGGCCGGTTGATGTTCCTGGACCGCGTCGACAATCAGGTCAAGATCCGGGGGATGCGGATCGAGCTCGGTGAGGTGCGGAGCACGATCGCCGGGCACCCCGGCGTCGCGCAGGCCGAGGTCATCGTGCGCGAGGACGTCCCGGGCGACACCCGGATGGTCGCCTACGTGGTGCCCGCCGGAGACGGCGACGAGGACGGCCTGGCGGCGTCGGTGCTCGACCATGTCGCCGAACGGGCGCCGCGCTACCTGGTGCCCTCGGCGGTGGTGCCGCTCGACCGCCTGCCGCTGACGGTGAACGGGAAGGTGGACCGCCGGGCCCTGCCCGCTCCGGACTACGCGTCCCAGACCGCCCCGGCCGGGCGCGGGCCCGCCACGGTGCCGGAAGAACTGCTGTGCGGGGTGTTCGCCGAGGTTCTCGGGCTGGAGTCGGTGGGGGTCGACGACGGCTTCTTCGACCTCGGCGGGCATTCGCTGCTCGCCGCCCGGCTGGTGTCCCGGATCCGGACGGTGCTCGACGCGGAACTGCCGCTGCGGGCGGTGTTCGAGACGCCGACGGTCGCCGGGCTCGCCGCCCGCCTGGCGGGCGACGGCGCCGGCCAGGCACGTGAACCGCTGCGCGCCCGGCCGCGTCCGGACCGTGTCCCGCTGTCGTTCGCGCAACGCCGCCTGTGGTTCCTGAACCGGCTGGAGGGCCCGAGCCCGACCTACAACATTCCTGTATTGGTGCGGTTGGCCGGGGAACTCGACGCGGCCGCGCTGGACGCGGCGTTCCGGGACGTGATCGCCCGGCACGAGTCGCTGCGCACCGTGTTCCCGGCCGTGGACGAGGAGCCGTACCAGCACGTCCTGGACCCGAAGGACGTGGCATGGGAGCTGCAGGTCTCCCAGGTGAAGGCCGAGGAGCTGCCCGGTGCGGTGGCCGAGGCGGCCCGGTACGCGTTCGATCTGTCGTCGGAGCCGCCGATCCGGGCGTGGCTGTTCGAGGCGGCCGGTTCGGACGAGCGGATGCTGGTCCTGGTCGTGCATCACATCGCCGGGGACGGCTGGTCGATGGGCCCGCTGGGACGTGACCTGTCGGCGGCGTATGCGGCGCGTTCGCGGGGCGAGGCTCCGGAGTGGGAGCCGTTGCCGGTGCAGTACGCGGATTACACGTTGTGGCAGCGGGAGTTGCTCGGGGACGAGTCTGATCCGGGCAGTGTGCTGTCGTCGCAGGTGGAGTACTGGCGGCGGACGCTGGCCGGGCTTCCCGAGGAGCTGGCCCTGCCCGTGGACCGGCCGCGCCCCGCGGTCGCGAGCCACCGCGGGCACGCGGCCCCGTTCCGGGTGCCCGCCGACGTGCACGAACGGCTGGTGGCCCTGGCCCGCTCCGAAGGCGTGACGGCGTTCATGGTGCTGCACGCCGCGCTGGCCGTGACGCTGTCGCGGCTCGGCGCTGGAACCGACATCCCCGTCGGATCGGCGGTGGCGGGACGCACCGACGAGGCCCTGGAGGACCTGGTCGGGTTCTTCCTGAACACGCTGGTGATCCGGACGGATCTGTCCGGTGATCCGGAGTTCCGGCAGGTCCTGGGCGGCGTCCGCGAGGCGAGCCTGGGTGCCCTGGCGCATCAGGACGTGCCGTTCGAGCGGCTCGTCGAAGAGCTCGCCCCGTCCCGCTCGCTGGCGCGGCACCCGCTCGTCCAGACGGTCCTGACCCTGCAGAACACCGAGCGCGCCGCACTCGACCTGCCGGACGTGCGGGCCGGCGGCGGCGCCCCGGCCGTGGACGGCACCGCGATGGCCGTGGCGAAGTTCGACCTGTACGTTTCGGTCACGGAGGTCTTCGACGACCAGGGCAGGCCGGCAGGGGTCGGCGGTTCGGTGACGGTGGCGGCGGACCTGTTCGACGCTCCCGCTGCGGGACGTATCGCCGAATGGTTCACCCGGGTCCTGGACACAGTGACCGCGGCCCCGGACGTGCGACTGCGCCAGGTCCAGCTCCTAGACGCCGAGGAACGCGGCCTGCTGCTCGACGGCTGGAATGACACGGCGGCCGTGGTCGAGGGTGACTCGGTGGTGCGGATGCTGGCGGGTCGGGTGGCGGTGGGCCCGGGTGCGGTGGCGGTGGTGTCGGGTGGTGTGGAGGTGACGTTCGGTGGGTTGGACGCGCAGGCCAACCGGCTGGCGCACTATCTGCGTGGTCTTGGTGTGGGTGCGGAGTCGGTGGTGGGGCTGTGTCTGCCTGATGGTGCGGACATGGTGGTGGGGGTGTTGGCGGTGTGGAAGGCCGGTGGGGCGTATCTGCCGATCGATGTGACGTTGCCGACCGAGCGGGTGGCGTTCATGCTGGCCGATGCCGGTGTGCGCGTGGTGGTCGGTACCCAGGACGCACTGGATGAGCTGCCGGCGGGCCGGTTGCGGATGGTCGCGATCGATGACCCGATGACGGCCGCGGTGGTGGAGGGCTCCCCGGACACTGCGCTGGATTCTGCGCTGACTGCTGCCGGGGCGGCGTATGTGATCTATACGTCGGGGTCGACGGGGACGCCGAAGGGTGTGGTGGTGACCCATGGCGCCCTGGCCAATTACGTGGGTTCGGTGTCGGAGCGGTTGGGCTGGAGCGGGCCGGGCACGCGGTACGGGTTGTTGCAGTCGCAGGTGACTGACCTGGGCAACACGGTGGTGTTCGTCAGTTTGGTGACCGGTGGGCGGCTGCATGTGCTGGATCGGGACGCCGTCACCGACCCGGGGATGGTGGCTGACTTTGTGGCCGCCGAGCAGATCGACGCCGTGAAGGTGGTCCCGTCGCATCTGGCCGCACTGACGGCGGCGGCGGGCATGGAGGGGGTGTTGCCGGGCCGGTCGGTGGTGCTGGGTGGTGAGGCCGCACCGGCGGCGTGGGTGGCTGAGTTGGTGGAGGCGGCCGGGCCCGGGCGGGCGGTGTTCAATCACTACGGCCCGACCGAGACCACGATCGGGGTCGCGACGGCGCGGCTGACTTCGCCGG